>NZ_JALQEK010000028.1:0-40493 GCF_023630765.1 Caballeronia sp. ATUFL_F2_KS9A
GGGTGTAACTCCAAACCCCCGCTAAATCTCCGGAGGAAAAAGCTCGCGGGAGGGCGGCGCGGCCGCGGGCCCCCGCCCCCCCCCCCCCCCCCCCCCCCCCCCCCCCCCCCCCCCCCCCCCCCCCCCCCCCCCCCCCCCCCCCCCCCCCCCCCCCCCCCCCCCCCCCCCCCCCCCCCCCCCCCCCCCCCCCCCCCCCCCCCCCCCCCCCCCCCCCCCCCCACCGCAAGCGTCGTTCAGGGCCGATTCAGTTGACGGCCGATATCGCGCGTGCCGAACTTCGACGCGTCGTTATCGGCTTCTTCATAGACGAGCTTGAGCGTTTCGACGCTCAGATATTGACGCAAGAGGCCCAAAAATTTTGGCTCGACCGCGAGACGCAGCCGGTCGAATCGTTGATGCAAGCGGCTCCGTTCGAGATAATCCGCGACGGCCCGCGCGAACTTCTCACGATCCATTTCTGCCGTTTCGGTCGCGCGCGGCGCGGGGTTCCTGAGGTCCTCGACTTGCCGCAAATCCAGCTTCAATCCCTGCGTTTCGAAGATCCGGGCACGGCTGCCGTCGGCGGCGAGAACCCAGGTGATGGCGGTCATGATGCTCCTCCTGTTCGCCAGCCCAAGCGGGCTCCCGCCATTGTGCGCCTAATCTTCGTTTAGCGGCTTCGCTGTCGCCCCGCATTCGTTTTCGCGGCGCAGCAACGCGCGCGCGAATGTGCATCAAGGCAGCATCGAACCGCTCGCTGCGAAGCGCGTGTGGAACGAAAACGCCTGATCGAGACGATGCGGCGTATGTCCGCCGAGCGCTGCTGCATCGCGGTAATAGTCGCGCAAAAGATCGCGATAGAGCGGATGCGCGCAGTGCTCGATCACGCTCATCGCGCGTTCGCGTGGCGCGAGGCCGGTGAGGTTGGCGAGCCCGCGTTCGGTCACGACGATATCGACATCGTGTTCGTTGTGGTCGCAATGGGGCACCATCGGCACGATGCTCGAGATACGGCCGTCCTTCGCGACCGATTTCGTCGCGAACACCGCATACGCCGCATTGCGCGCGAAGTCGCCCGAGCCGCCGATGCCGTTCATCATGTGCGTGCCGCCGACGTGCGTCGAATTCACGTTGCCGTAGATGTCGGCTTCGAGCGCCGTGTTGATCGCGATGAGACCGAGGCGCCGAATCACTTCAGGATGATTGCTCACTTCCTGCGGCCGCAGCACGAGCCGGTCGCGATAGCGTTCGATCTCGTTGAACACTTTCTCCTGCCGTTGCGCGGACAGCGTGATCGACGCGCCCGATGCGAACGTCGCCTTGCCTGAGTCGAGCAGATCGAAGGTCGAGTCTTGCAGCACTTCGGAATAGATCGTCAGCGCTTCGAACGGCGACGCCGCGAACCCCGACAGCACAGCGTTCGCAATGGTGCCGATGCCGGCCTGCAACGGCGGCAACTGTTTCGGCAGACGCCCGCGCGAGACTTCATGCTGAAAGAACTCGATGAGATGACCGGCGATCAACGCCGTGTCCTGGTCGGCGGGCAACACGGTGGATGCGCTGTCCGGCTTGTCGGTGATGACGATCGCGGCGATCTTCTCGATCGGAATCTCGATGGCGGCCGCGCCGATCCGGTCATGCGGGCGCACGATCGGCAGCGCTTCGCGCGCGGGACGGCGCTCGGGAATCCAGATGTCGTGCAGGCCTTCGAGCGAGAGCGGCTGCGCCAGATTGATCTCGACGATCACGCGTTCGGCGAGGATCGCGAAGCTCGCGGTATTGCCGACCGAGGTCGTCGGCACGATGCCGCCGCTCTCGGTGATCGCGGCTGCTTCGACGATCGCGAGGTCGAGCTTGCCGAGGCGATTCGCGCGCAGCAGTTCGACCGTCTCCGACAGGTGTTGATCGACGAACATTACGTCGCCGCGGTTGATCGCGCGGCGCAAGGTCGTGTCGACCTGAAATGGCAGGCGTCGCGCAATCGCACCGGCTTCGGTCAGGATGCGGTCCGTGTCATGACCGAGCGATGCGCCCGTCATGAGCGTGATACGCAACGGTTCGTCTTCCTCGCGGGCGCGGCGCGCGATTTCGAGCGGCACGGCTTTCGCGTCACCCGCGCGCGTAAAGCCGCTTGCGCCGACGATCATGCCGTCGCGAACGAGTTGAGCCGCTTCGGCGGCCGTGGTGATTTTTCCGCGCAACGCGGCACAGCGAATACGATCTTCGTACATCGACGTCTATCTTCAAGAGCTTCGTTTAACCGAAGGCGATTATAGGTAGCGCGGTTTGCCGTCGAAATCGCAACGTTGAAAGACATTGTTCCAATGCCGTGCGACATTGCGCTTTGTCCAAATCGATGCACGCAAGCGCGTTCGCACGCGCCACGAAAGTGCGGCAAAAGAGCGCGCTGGCGAAAAATCGATTCGACTATAAGACGCGCGACGCCGTGGATTAACCGCCGGACCAGGAAGTCAGCTTTGCATGGCGAGGAAGGATGCGTTCAGCGATGCGCGTCGAAGGGCGCATCCGGATCCACCAGCGCCGTGCGGACGAAGTGCAGGCACGCGAGCACGCGCTGCACCTCGCGCCGCGCGTTGCGTTCGTCGCGCGTGCGTTCGAGCATGTCTTCTGCGATCACGATCGACGCGACGACCGAAGCTATCGCGCGACGCAGCGTCCGGCTATCCGGCGTGCGGAACAGCACGGCGATATCGTGCAACACACGCGCGAGCGACGTGCTCCACGCGATGCGCAATGCATCGGGAAAGCACGCCGTATGCAGCGCGCGGGAGTCGCGCCGAAGATCGATCATCGCTTGTCCGACTTCGAGCGTGACGAGCATCCACAGAAGCGCATGCCGATGTTCACGCGAGCGTCGCGTGAGCAAGGCGCGCAATTGCGACATCAGATCGTGCGTGCCCGAATGGAAGCGCTCGCCGAGTCCCGCGAGCTTGCCTTCGCATGCGAGCGCCGCTTGCGCGCGCAATTGCGCGAGCGTCTTGCCGACGAGCCAACGCGTGCGTGGCGGCACGATGACCGCGCACGCGATGGCCGCGCCGAGCATCGCGACGAGAACGGCAACGCCGTTGTTCAGCAACAGGCCCGGATCGTAGACGATGCGATTGTCGGGCGCGGCGAGCAGGCAGAAGAACACGCAGAAGCCGATGCCATAGCCCGCGCTCGACGGACGCATCGCGAGAAAAGCGCCTGCCGCGAGCGGCGGCGCGAGCATCGCGCACAGGAGCGCCAGGCCGTCGATCGCCGGATACACGCGGCACAGATATGCATATCCGATGACGATCGCGAGCGCCGCACCCGCGGCCATCTGCGCGATGAATTTCGAAGGCCGCGCCAATGCCGACGACAACGCGCACGCGAGCGTCGCGCCGATGACGGCGTAGCCTCCGCTCGGCCACGCCGTCACGATCCAGAACCAGGCCGTCGCCGCGATCACGATGCCTGTACGCATGAAGGTCGCGACGACGACGAAGCGGCTGGTCCGCGCGTCGTATCGCGGCGCCGCGCGATGGTTCGGAATCGACAGATAGCGAATCGTATCGGCGATGAAGCGATACAGCAGCTCCGCCGATGTCGTGAAATCGAGTTGCGTCGCGTGATCGGTGTGAGGGAGCGCGCGTTGTGCATCGCGCAGGCGTTTCGGCAGCGTCGCTTTGTAGCGCTCCAGATGTTCCTTCAGCGCTTCGCGTTCGAAGTTCTGCGCAAGCTCTTCGAAGAAGGGCGCGAGTGCATCGCTCGCGCGCAGGCGCTTCATCGATTGATCGAGCGCATGCAGGCGCGCGCATGCGTCCATGAAGGCGCTGTTCAGTTGCGCCAGCTTGCCGTTGCCCTGACGCATCGCGGGCGACTCATACGTGGCGAAACCACGCGTCGCTTCGAAGCCGACGATCTCATCGACGAAATCGGCGAAGCGGCGTTCGCGCGCGATACGCGAAAGACGTCCGCGCAATACGTCGGCGGCGAATGCGGCGAAACGCATCCGGCGCGCGTCGAGCGACTGCGTGAGCGTCGCGCTCGCATGACGCGGAAACACGAGCGCGCTCACCACGCTCGAACACACGATGCCGAGCATCACTTCCGCACCGCGCGTGAGCGTTGCGATGAGCAGGCTGTTCGGATCGGTGACGGCGGGAATGCCGATCAGCGCAGCCGTATAGCCCGCGAGCACGAAGCCATACCAGCGAAAGTGCCGGTAACGCACGGCGAGCGCGGTGCACGCCGCGACCCATATCGTCAGCGCGAGCGCATGAAGCTCGGGCTGTTGCACGAACACGGCGCCGAGCGCGAGCGCGGCGATCATGCCGAGCGCCGTGCCCGCGAAACGATAGACGCTCTTCGCGAGCACCATGCCGGAGAACGGCTGCATCAGGACGAAGGTGGTCGTCATCGCGACGCGCGGCTGCGGCAATTCCAGCCGCATCGCGATGCTCATCGCGATGAACGCGGCCAGCAAGGTCTTTGCGAGATGCAGCCAGACGTGGCCATCGGTGACGAGCCAGTCGCGCATCGACAGGCGTGCTTGCTGGAGCGACATGCTGACCGCCGATAGTCCTCTCGTCATGAAGGCGCCGATTGTAGGCAAGCGGACCGGGCGGATTAATGTGCAAATCAGGGAACATTCTTTCCTGATTCAACAACAATCGATCGCGCGCCAAGGCGGACAATAGCGCTTCCGAAGTGAATGTGACGGTTTGATGGACACCCTACAGAACATGCGGGTTTTCACTCGCGTGATCGAAGCCGGCAGCTTTACGGCTGCGGCTCAGTCGATGAACTCGACGACCGGCGCGATGTCGCGCGCCGTATCCGAACTCGAAGCCCATTTGCGCACGCGCCTGATGAACCGCTCCACGCGGCGTCTCGCGCTGACATCGGCGGGCGAGCGTTATCTGAAGCGCGTGCGGCAGATTCTCGCCGATATCGACGGCGCCGAAGAAGAAGCAAGCTGCGCGTATGAGCATCCGACGGGCACGTTGCGCATGTCCAGTTTCGCGAGCGTCGGACAACATTACATATTGCCTGCGATCGCGCGATATCGCGCGCTCTATCCCGATGTGAAAGTCGAACTCACGCTATCGCAGCGCATGCCCGATCTCTTCGAAGGCAGCAGCGACGTAGCGGTGGTGTCGGCGGGCGCGCTGTCGGATTCTGAAGTGATTTCGCACAAGCTGGGCGAGACCTTCAGCATTCTGTGCGCGTCGCCGGAATACATACGTTCGCGCGGCGCGCCCGACGTGCCCGCCGATCTCGCGCAGCACGATTGCCTCACGCTGCAGACGCCCGCGTTTCCCGCGCGCGAGTGGACGCTCGAAGGGCCGGAAGGCCGCGAGACGATGCAGATCAGCGGAACGGTGCAGGTGAACATCGCGGAATCGCTCGTCGTCGCGATTCGCGAAGGCATGGGCATCGGCATGTTGCCGCTCTATGCTGCGATCGAAGGCTTGCGCAATGGCTCGCTCGTGCGCGTGCTACCGCAGCACACGCTGCAGCGCACGAATCTCTACGCGCTCTATGCGTCGCGCAAGTTCGTCGATGCGAAGACGCGTACGTGGGTCGAATTCCTGCGCGCGCATCTTCCCGACGTAATCGCGCGCGATGAAGCGTTGCTCGCGGAAGTGGGCCGAACGCCATCGAAGGTTCTGCGCGCCGCGTGAATCACGTATCGCTCCACATGCGCAACAGGTTGTGATAGCAGCCGACGAGCGTGCGTTTCGCGCTTTCGTCGCCGTTGGTCGCATTCAGGCGTTGAATGGAGTTGTCGAGATCGAAGAGCAGCGCGCGTTGCGCATCGTCGCGCACGAGGCTTTGCGCCCAGAAGAAACTCGACACGCGTGCGCCGCGCGTGACGGGCCGCACCTGATGCAGGCTCGTCGCGGGATAGACGATCGCATGTCCCGCGGGCAGCTTCACTTCCTGCACGCCGTACGTGTCTTCGATGATGAGCTCGCCGCCGTCGTATTCGTCGGGCGGCGTGAGAAAGAGCGTGATCGATACATCGGTACGCACGCGCGCGCCATGCCCCGGCACGATGCGGATCGCGCCATCGACATGACTGCCGAAATGCATGCCGCCTTCATAGCGATTGAAAAGCGGCGGATACACGCGATTGGGCAGCACCGCGCTGATGAAAAGCGGATGACGCTCCAGCACGCCGACGAGCGCGTCGCCGAGTTCGAGCGCGATCGGCGAGCCTTCCGCGATCTGCATGTTGCGCTTGACCGGCGCGCCCTGATAGCCGGCGGTCGCGCGGCCATCGACCCATGAGTCGCTTGCTTCGAGACGCGCGCGCATTGCGGCGGCGTCCTCGGGGGAGAGCACGTTCGGTATCGAGAGGATCATTGTTATTGCCTTCGCGAGCGCGCGCCATGAGTCGCATGGCGCGCGCATTCGCATCACATCACATCAACGGAAGCGGTAATTCAACGTCGCGATGAACGTGCGGCCGAGACCCGGCACCGCGCGTCCGCCATCGGACGGAATCAGGGCGTCGTAGTACTTCTTGTCGAACAGGTTCTGCACGTTGAACTGGATATCGTAGCGCTTCTGATGATACGCGGCCATCGCGTCCCAGCGCACGTAGCCGCCCGCTTGAACGAGATTGTTGTTCGCCGCGTAGCGCGACGATACATACGAAGGCCCGCCGCCGATCTGCCATACGGGCGTGAAGTCGTACGTCGTCCACAGCGTCAACATGTGCTTCGGCGTGTTGGCGGGCGTGTTGCCTTGCGTGCCGTCGAATGCCTTCAGGATGGTGCCATCCATGTACGTGTAGCCGCCGAACATCTGCCATTGCCGCGTGATGTGGCCGGCGATGCCGAGCTGATAGCCGCGCACGCGCACGTCGCCATCGAGTGAATAGCTGCCGTCCGAAGCGAGCGTGCGCGCATTGGTCTTCTCGATGTTGAAGAGCGATTGCGTGATCGACAGGCCGCCGTTCAGCAGATCCCACTTCGAGCCGATTTCATAGGACTTGTTGTGCTCGGGCGGCAGGTTTTGCTGGCCGTTGGTGAGCGTGAGCGCTTCGAGCGACGGATCGAACGACGTGCCGTACGAGACGTAGTACGACTGCCAGTCCGTCGGCTGCCATACGACGCCTGTGCGCACGCTCGTGAAATAGTTCGTCTGCGTCGCGTAACCGGGCTGATTGATCGAGTTGTTGATCGCCGCTTCATAGCGGTCCCAGCGCACGCCGCCGATCCACTTCCAGTGCTCGCCGATCGAGATGGTGTCGTTCAAATAGACGCCGATGCCGTTCGCGCTCGACTCCGCGAGATTGGTCGCCACTTCGCGATAGTTCGCTGGACGCGGCACATACGCCGGATCCACGAGCGGCACGATGGCGAGCGTGTTCGACGGCAGACCCGGCGTGGTCGCCGTGAAGGTCTGGTTGCTATACGTTTCGTGACTCAGATCGACGCCCGCGAGCATGTCGTGCTTCAAGGGGCCGGTCGCGAACTTGCCTTGAACGTCGGTCGTGTTGTAGACCGAGTGATCGTTGATGGTGCGGTCCTTGCCTTGCAGACGCACGAAGAGCGACGAGAGCGGCAGCGTCGTGTAATTGCCGTTCGAGAGCGCGGGCGACGTGCCGAGCGGGCCCGTCAGCACGGCCGCCGCGTTGGTCGCGCGCGCTTCGGTGCTGTAGTGGCTGAACTGCGTCTGGTTGCGCAGCGTGAACATGTCGTCGAAGCGATGTTCGATGCGCGCGTTCACCGTCTGCACATCCTGAATCGTGCGGTCGTCGGTGAAGCCGTAGAAGGTCTTCGTATCGACGGGCGCGGGATGGCCGTTCAACGGCGGAATGCCGTAGTCGGGCTGATCGCGGTTGTGCTGGATCAGCGCCGACAACGTCACCTGCGTCGGCGTGCCGATGCCGAATTTCACTTCGGGCGCGATGCCGTAGTCCTTGTTGATCATCTCGTCGCGCGTCGAGCCCATCGACTGGCCGAACGCGTTGATGCGGAACGCGGAGGTATCCGTCATCGGCTGATTGATATCGACCGTCGTGCGATAGCGGTCGTGCGTGCCGGCTTGCAGCGAGACATCGGCGCGCGGATTCAGCGTCGGCTGCTTGCTGACCTGATTGATGACGCCGCCCGTCGAACCGCGCCCGAAGTACAGCGACGACGGCCCGTACAGCACGTCGATCGATTCCAGATTGAACGTATCGCGATAGTACTGGCCGCGATCGCGGAAGCCGTCGAGATAGATGTCGGTGCGCGCCGAGAAGCCGCGCAGGTTGATGTTATTGCCGATCTGGCCGCCTTCGGCCGCGCCGAGCGTGACGCCGGGCACGTTGCGCAGCGCATCGGAGAATGAGCTCACGGCCTGCGATTGCAGCACCGCCTTCGGCACCACGACGACGGCTTGCGGAATGTCGCGCAGGGCGGTCGGCACCTTTGCGCCGACGCTCGACATCTCCGGCTGGAAGTCGGGCGCGTCGGCCTGACCCGTCACCTTGACGGCGGGCAGGGTCGCGGTTTCGGGTGCGGCGGCGGGGGGCGTGTCTTGCGGTGCGGCTTGTGCGGATTGCGGTGCGGTCTGGGCGTAA
Source organism: Caballeronia sp. ATUFL_F2_KS9A (assembly GCF_023630765.1). Taxonomy (NCBI): domain Bacteria; kingdom Pseudomonadati; phylum Pseudomonadota; class Betaproteobacteria; order Burkholderiales; family Burkholderiaceae; genus Caballeronia; species Caballeronia sp. ATUFL_F2_KS9A. Next base: position 8,546 of record NZ_JALQEK010000028.1, read on the forward strand.
AGCGGCGCGGCCATGGGCACGGCGGCAATAGTCACCAATGCCGCAGCAAGCGGCGTCTTTCTCAACATGTCGTTTTCCCGATGCTTGTTAGTGAAATTCAAATCGGCAGCGAAGCGGGTTTTCGACTGCCGACGTTGACCGATCCGAGATCGAGGCGAAGGCGGGCGACGTCGTCGAGAAAGAACCGGCGGCGGCGCCCTGAGAGCGCACGTCGCGCTCGACGGGCGTCATTGAGTCAACCTATCGGCGCGATGGTGTTAAATGCGAATCAGTATCATTACATGTCTCAGAAACATTTGGAAATATCCTAGTTTCGCGACGGGTCTTTTTTGCGCCTTTTGTGACGGCGGCGCAACGTAAGATTCTGTAAGGTTGGCTTTGGCGCTTGGGCGGCGCCGCTGAAGGCTTGCTGGACGGGATTGAGCGGGCGAGCAGCAGGCGATGAAGAACGACGCTACGACGAAGCGCTTCAGAACCCCGCGACGCCCGATGTAACGAGCGAGTAAGGTCCGCTCGTCAATTGCTGTCTGAGAAACTCGATGCACACGCGAATCTTCGCCGAATGCGACGAGCGCGCCGACGTCACCGCCCACACGTCCGCGCGCTGCCGATAAGCCGGCAGAACGGGCACGAGACGGCCGTTTTGAAGACTGCCGGCGGCGTCCCAGATCGAGCACATCACGATGCCGAAACCTTCCTCGGCCCACTGCCGCACGATGTCGCTGTGGTTCGAAGCAATCGGCCCGGTCACTTTGACGCTTTCCTCGCCGTTCGGCCCGGCGAGCCGCCAGACGCCGAAACGCTGATCGCGCCCGCGAAACAGCAGGCAATCGTGATGCGCCAGTTCGGCCAGCGTTCTAGGCGTGCCGCGCCGTTCGAGATACGCGGGCGCGGCGGCGAGCACGCGAAAACTGTCGACGATCTTGTGCGCGATCAGATGCGGCTCCAGCACTTCGCCGACGCGAATGTCGATATCGAAGTTCTCGCCGACGAGATCGACGCGCCGGTCGAGCAGTTCGAGCCAGATTTCCAGCCCCGGATGGCGACGCCGTAGCAAGGTGAGCGCGGGCGAAACATGCTCGCGCCCGAGCCGCAGACTCGTGCCGATCCGCAAGACGCCGCGCGGATCGTCGAGGCCGGCGAAGGCGTCGGCCATGCCCTGGACGTCGTCGAGAATCTTTTGCGCCCATTGGAACGCCGCTTCGCCGTCGCTCGTGATGGACACGCGACGCGTCGTGCGCGTGAAGAGCCTGACGCCGAGACTCGTCTCCAGCATCGCAATGCGCTTGCTGACGTGCGCCGGCGAGATGCCGGTCTCGGTCGCGGCGGCGATGAAGCTCGAACGCCGCGCGACGATGCAGAACAACTGCAAGTCGCGCAGGAATTGGTCGTTGTTCGCGACGAGCGCGCTTTGCGTTTTCATTCGAACGATTTGGCCCGCTTGCGGCAGTGGATCAAGCCTAGCCGCAAGCGCGGCGCACGCGCAAGAACATCAGTTCGACAGCGACAGATACGGCGAGCTGAACGCCTGCGGCGGAAACACCGGCTGCGCGGCGCCCTGACGCGTGAAGCTGTAGCGCACATAAACGGCGGCGAGCCACTCGCGATACTGATACGCGTTGCCGAACGATGCCGTCGCGCCGAACGCGAGTTGTGGCGCGAGCTGGTATTCGCCCGTCGCGCTGAGCGAATACGACACGCCCGTCTTGCTCTGGCCGGGATAGACCGCGCCCGCATCCGGCGTCGCGCCGGAACTCGCGGCTCGCGCCTGATACGTGCCGTTCGTCGGGAAATAGTCCGACGCGTCCTGCCGATAATGCTGCACGCCGATCGAACCCTTCAGGTCGTACGTGAAAAGCCCCGTGCGTCCCATGTATTCGACCGGGAAGTTCAGGATCACGTACTGCTGCGGGCTGAAGTAGCCGCCTTGGCCATACGTGAAGTACGACAGGTTCTTGTCGTAGTGCATCAGCGTGGTGTTGGCGCCGACGGTCAGCGTCTGGTCGGCATCCTTGATGAGACGCGTGTAGATGCCGCCGCCGCCCTTCACCGCGTTGTTGGTCGCGACCTGATTGCCGTCGAGGAACTGATACGCCGCGTTCACGTAGACGCCGCTCGTGCCGTCGTCCCAGCCGAGGTCGGCGCGCGCGCCCGTCGATGTCACGCCGCCCCATTCGAGGTTCGCGCCCTGATCGCGCGCGCCGGCGTACGAAAGCAGGCTGTCGGTGACGGCGCGGCGGGCGACGGCGAGCGAATACGACACCTTGTCGGTGATTGCGTTCTGATACTGCAATCCGCCGACGACATTGGTCTCGCGAAAGCCGAGCGGCGTCGTGCCGACATCGCCCTTGAAGTTGCGGTTCTCGTAGCCGAGCGAGAGCCCGACGCCCGTCGCCGTCTGCGAGCCGTAGTTGTTGGTGGGCGGCGTGGCGGTCGCGCCGAGGCCGGAGCCGAAGCGCGCGAGCGTGTTCGGCTCGCTGCTCGCGGTGCCGGCGTCGAGCGTGACGGGCGTCGCGCGCACGATGACGTGGCCGTTGCCGGCCTTGATGCGGCCTTCGATGGGCGCTTCGATATCGGTCAGGTTCGAGAGGCCGTCCTCGCCGTCGCGGCTGCGGAAGATGAGGCCGCCGGAAATCGTGCTCGCCTGCTCGCGATTGATCTGCGCGAGTTCCTCCGCGACGCCCGCCGTCTGCGAATTCGCGACCGGCGCGGGAACGCCGCCCGTGCTCATCGTCGCGGCTGCGGCGGCGCGCTGCGCGGGTTGCGCCTGCGACGGGTAATAAGGCTGCGCGTAGCCCGCGGGCGGCTGCGGGATGTACTGCTGCTGCGCGTACTGCGGCGGCGCGTATGGCTGCGGCGCGTACTGTTGCGGCTGCTGGTAATAAGGCTGCTGCTGCGGCGGCGGCGCGCCGTAGGCGTACGGATCGGCGGGACGCGTCGTCGCGGTCTTGGGCGATGACGCCGGCTTTTTCTTCGAGCTGGCGGGCAGCGCCGCGTTGTACGCATTGGCTTGCGCCTCGCGCGCGCCGGGCGACATCGGCCAGGGCTCGGCATACGGATCCTGCGCGGCGTAAGGCTGCTGCTGATACGGCTGCTGTCGATACTGCTGCGGCTGCGGATAAGCCGGCTGATACCCGCCATCCTGTCCCGGATACGGCTGCAACGGCGCGCCCGATTGACCCGAGCCATACGCGTCGGGTCCGTAGCCGCCGCTCGGCATCGGACGCGGCGCGGCGTTGGGCATCGTCATCGGAGCGGAGGACGGCGCGACGTAAGGCACGGAATACGGCGCGGGCTGAGGAGGCGGCAAATAGTTCGGCACGGGCTGCGAATAACCTTGAGGAAGGGCCTGACGATAAGACGCGTCCGATGCGAGCGCCGGGTTCGACGCCGTATCGACGGCCGTCTTGCCTTCGAACGGATTGGTGCCGGGCAGCGGATTCGAGCCGACACGGCTCATCGCGGTTTCCCAGCCGGGCGGGACATTGCCGCGTCCCTGCGCGGACGCCGCCGGCGCGGGCGTATTCGCGGCGACGAGCGAGCGTTGCAGGAACTGCGCGGCGAGATCGAGCTTGCCTTGCGCGCGATACATCCGGCCGATCGCGGCGAGCACGCCCGGATCGTTCGGCGCGGCTTCGTACGCCTGATTCGCGTAGGTCTGAGCGAGCTTGAAATCGCGCACGCCGCTCGCCGCCGACATCGCCGCCGTCTGCAAGCCGATATCGTCCGGACGGCGCGACAGCGCTTTTTGATAGCACGAGAGCGCGTTGCGGTCATCGCCCGCCGATGTGTACATGCGGCCGAGCGCCGCCTGCAGGTCGGCGTTGTCGGGCATCGCGGCGAGCCACGGCGCGATCACGTCGTAGGCGGCGGCGAGATCGCCTTGCCGGCGCACGACATCCGCACGCGCGATGACGATGCCCACGTTCAGATTGTTGAAGTCCGCGCGCTGCTGCGTCGTGAGCGGCATCGATTGCAGGCGGCGCATTACGGAGCCGAGTTCGGCTTCCTGCTGCGTCGCCGACAGAATGCCCGCGTATTGCAGCAGAAGACCGGTGTCGTTCGGCGCATTGGCGATGGCGCCGCGCACGAGCGACAACGCCCGCGCCGGATCGCCCGCCTTGACGTAGGCCGATGCCACCGCGCCCATCAATTCCGCATTGCCCGCCGCAACGGGTTCCGCGCGGCGCAGAATCGCGAACGCCTGCTGACGCTGACCGGACGTAGCGGCGCGCGTCGCGAGATCGGCCTGCTGATGCACCCACAGGCGATGTTGCAACGCGGTCATCGCCGGCGTGCGTTGCGCGGCCGGAATGCGGTCGAGTTGCGCGAGCCCGGCCGGCCAGTCCTGCGTTTCGGCGGAGAGCAGCGCGCTCGCGTAGAGCGCGTCGGTCATGTCGGGATGCGTGGCGAGCAGGCCGTCCATCATGCTGCGCGCATTGCCGACCGCGCCCTGACGCACGTAGATGCGCGCGAGATCGAGCCGCAGCCACGGATCGTCGGGATTGTTGAGCAGCGCGTCTTCGAAGAGACTGCGCGCCGCACCGAGATCGCCGCGTGCTTCCGCCGCGCGCGCCTGTGCCGCCTGCGCTTCGCCGCGCAGCTTGTTGATGCCGCCGGCCTTCGCCTGCTGTTCCGTGTTCAGCCGATTGGCGAACTCGAGCGCTTCGTCGCCGCGCCCTTGCGCGGCCAGTGCGCCGACGAGTCCGCGAATCGCATCGGGATTGTCGGCCTGGCGGCGCAGCGCCATGCGATACGCCGCTTCCGCGCCGCGCGGGTCGCCGTTCGCGAGCAGCATTTCGCCGAGCAGCACTTGCGCGGTGACTTCGGACGGATCGGTTGCGATCGCGCGTTCGAACAGCGCCTTCGCTTGCGCGATCTGGCCGTTGCTGCGCGCGCCGATGGCATCGCTCGTATAGGTCCAGTAGGTCGCGCTCGTGAGCGCGTCTTTCCAGCGCGCCGCATTGCCGGCCCGCGACGCGCGTTCGAGATACGTGCGCGCTTCGGAAAAACGCTCCTGCTTCAACGACGCGACGCCCATGCCGCCGAGCGCATCGGCGTCGTTCGGATTGCTCGCCAGCACCGACGAAAAACGCGCGCGCGCCGTCACGAGGTCGCCGCGATCGAGCGCGGTGAAACCTTCCGCGACGGTCCGTCCGCGCGCATCGACGGCGGCGTCGGCCTGCGAGCGCTCGCGTGCCGACTTGTCCTGCTGCACCATCGAATCGAAGCGCGCTTTGACGGCGGCGTCATCGGGCGCGACTTGCAGATACGCCTGATAAAGCGGCGCATCCGATGCGCGCGCGCCGAGCCACAAGAGCGCCTGCCGCCAGCTTTTTTTCGCGTCGGCGCCGACAGCGCTGTCGCCCGACAACTTCGCGAGCCGCGCGATGCCGTCGCGCCGCGTCGTATCCCGATACGTCAGATGCTGCGCATAGGCGAGCTGATAGCGCGGCTCGTCGGGATTCTCGCGCGCCAGTTGTTCGAGGCCGCGCCGCGCTTCGTCCCAGCCTTGCGGCGTGGCGGCGAGCGCCTGGTAATACTCCAGCTGAAGTCCGGGCGTCGCGGGCTTGCCGTCGATCGCGCGCTTGTATTCCTGCACCGCCGACGCGCTTTGTCCGCTTTGCGCGAGACGCCGCGCGTCGTTCACGGTCTGATCGCGCGAACTGGTTTCGCCAAGCCGCCGGCCGAGTTCGTCGATGTTCGGATAACTCGGCGCGACCTGGCGCAACTGCGCGAGATACTGCTGCGCGCCGCTGCCGTCCTTGCGATCGGCGAGCACCATGCCCATGCCGAAAAGCGCATCGGGCTGCTTTGGATTGATGCGCAGCACTTTCTGCCACGCCTGTTCCGCGAGATCGCCGCGCTTGTGCGCCTGCCAGTATTTGCCTTGATCGATGAGCACGTTCAGCGGATCGGCGGCGGCCTGCGCGAAGGCCATCGCCGGTGCGGCGCAGATCAGCGCCGCGATCACGCGTTTTCTGGTCTGGATCAGCATGCGCTTCTCCAGTTCGGCACGAGACGGCCGTTTTCATCGAAGCGATATCGACCGTCGATGAAACCGCCGCCAAAGAGACCGAGCACGCGATCGTAATAGACCGGCTCGCGTCCCGCGCCCGGCGGCGCGGTCAGCGCTTCGAGATGCGCGCGCGCGAGGCCCAGGCCGCGTTCGTCGTTGAGCGCCTTGAAGTACGGCGCGAGCGCGGCCCAGTAAGACAGCGGACCTTCGCCCGTCGCCGCGCCGGTCGTCACGTTGACCTTTTCCGGCGGAAAGCCCGCCTGCGCGACGCTCTGGCGCATGCCGCCGAGCGCATCGAGCCACGGACGCGCGAGCGGATCGCCCGGTGACGTCATGCCGGCCCACAGATAGACGCGGATCGCGTCGTAGCTGCCGACATCGCCGTTCTTCGGATCGACGACGAACCGGCCGTTCTGATACGCGGCCCAGTCCGGCGCGTAGCCGCGCGGCGACGTCACCTTGATCGTTTTCGCGGCGCTCTGCGCGAGCTTCGTCCACGGGCCGTCGGGCATGTCGTGCGCGAGCCCGCGCAAAACCGGCAGCGGCAGATAGCTCGGATTCAGCCGCGTCACGTCGCCGATGCGAAAGCCTTGCGGACCGGGCAGAAGCATCGGTCCGAGGCCGGGCAGGTCGACGGTTTCCTGCTTCACGATCTGCGTCGCGAGCGCGTAGGCGAGCTTCGTGTACGCCGGTTCCTTCCACAGGCGACCGGCCTGGAAGAGGTCGTACGCGATCCACACATCCGAGTCCGACGCCGAATTCGGGTCCATCACGCCGAACGAGCCGTCCGGTTTCTTGCCCCATTGCCATGCGGGCAGACGCACGTTATTCGAATCGAACTGATTGGCCGACAAGTTCGTGCGCGTCCAGCCGAGCACCCGGTCGAAGGTCGCGCGGTCGTTGGCGACGAGCGCGAAGAACAGCGCGTAGGACTGGCCTTCGGAGGTCGTCTGCTGCGCTTCGGTCGAACGGTCGATCACGCGGCCATCGGCCTGAACGACGCGCTCCACGAACAGCCGATACGCGGACCAGTCGCATTGCTGCGCCGCGTTTGCGCCCGTCACGGACGCGGCAATCGTTGCACCAGCGAAAATCTTGGCGGTCGATACCCGCATATCAGTCCCTCAGGCGCCGCGCGGCGATCGAGCGCAGCGTACGGTAGAACAGGGCCGCGATGATGAGCGCGGCGAGCACGCCGGCGAGCACCAGCAGAATCGGATGCGACGACAGCGCCCAGCGCATGTAGTGCATCGGCGAAAGATGGCCGACGTAGTAAGCCTCGCCGTTCGACGTGACCGTCACCGTGCGGCCGTGGATCACGGCCATCGCGCCTTGAATCGACGGCAGCAGGTCGTTGTCGAGCAGGGCGGCGGAAAGATCGGCGTCGGACTGGCCCGCCGCGCTGATGAGCGCCACCGCGCTGCGCCCGCTCTTGAGCGGCGATTCGAAGCCGGTCAGAAGCGCATCGCCGTTCGAGCTGACGAGCGACAAATCCGCGCGCGCGGGCGAGCGTTCCGGGCCTTGCTCGCCATGCCACCAGTCGACGAGCTTGAACGCGACATCGGAAAGCTGGAACGTGCGCGCGTCGCCGTCGCCGGAAAAGGGCATCTGCTTCGCCCAGCGTTGCAGCAGCGGCTGGCGTCCGGGCGAACCGAGGATCAGCAGATCCTTGTCGGCGAAGCGGTCGACGTCGTTCGCGCTCGTGACCGTCACGCCCGTCACCGGATAACCCGTCGATGCGCCCATGCGGCCCATTTCGAGCAGATACAGGCTGTAGTCGGCCGAGTTCGGCTCGTTCGGCAGCACGACCGCCGTCTGCGAAAGATCGGCCATGCGCGTGAACGGGAAGCCGCCGTTGGCGAACGCGGCCAGATCGGGCAGCGCCATGTAGTGCGGGAAACCGGAGAGATCGATGGTCGAATTCGGATCGACCGCGCCGACGACGTTATCGAGCACGCGGCCCTGGCATTCGCCCGTCTTGGGGATGTCGTAATAGAAATGCAGACGCAGTTGCGCGCGCGGCGTGATGAGCAGCGGCGGCAGATAAATCTCGCGGCGCGCGGCGACCGTCTTGTCCGGCATCACGCGGCTGAAGTAGTGACCGAGATCGAACGTCGATGTCGATACGGCCGGAATGCGCAGCGACTGCACGAAGCCATTGTTGACGCTGATATTGAGCGACGAGCGATCCGGCGCGGGCCGCACCGTATAGCGATAGCCGAGATCGACGGGCACGCCCTTCGTCTGCCACATGAAGAGATCGGGCGGCACGCGCAGATTCACGCGCACGGCATCGGCGTCGTAGCCGTAGGCGGTCAGGTCGCGCGCTTCCGCGAGCTCGCCGAAGCGCACGGGGCGGTCGGTCGGCAGCCAGTTGGGGGCATCGTATGGGCGGCGCGGCTGAAGGTCGTTGAACTGCGTGATCGTCGCGCTCGTGCCGGACAGCGTGTTCTGTCCGACGCCAAGGGCCTTCGCGGCGGTCTTCAGCTCGTTGTCGTCGCGGCCGAGCACGAGCAAGAGACGCCCGCGCGCGTTCGCATCGCGTTCGACGAGCGCGATCGTCGGACCGGAGACAGGCGGAATGTCGACGCCCGCGATCTTCGCATCGCCGATGGCGAACACCACGGCATTGCCCGACAGCGGCACGTTGTCCGTCTGCGCCGGAAAGATCGCGCCGCGATAGCCCGCGAGCGAGCCGAAGTACGACGCGACCATGCCGGCGGCTTCGAGCGTCGGCAGGCTCGGCTTGCCCGCGAACACGAAAGGCAGTTCGAGGCGGCGCACGTCGCGCCGGTCGAAGAACGGAGTCGGCAGCGCGGCGAGATCGGGCTTGTTCGCGATCGACGCATACGTGAGATCGAGCGAACTCGCGTTGCTGACGGTCGCCCAGAGCGTCGAGTTCGACGGATCCTCGCACTGCTGCGTGTAGTGGCCGATCAACTGCACGTTGAGGTGATTGAACTCGGTGATGAAGCGCGGATCGATCGCCACGTCGCGCGCGACCAGCGTGCCGGCCTGTTCTTTCGGCACCGGCAGCGTCGCGGCCACTTCGCCGTTGATGAGCACCTTCAACTGCGAAATCGACGGCAACAGCGACGGCGAATAGCTATAGATCAGATGCAGGATCGCGCCGGTCACGACTTCGTCGCCGCGCACCGAAAACGCGATGCCGTTCTGGCCATCGGTGCCGCGCAGTTGCAGCGGATCGAGCGCGCCGTAATCGGCGAAGGTCAGCGTCTGACGGCGGCCGCCCGGAACCAGCGTGCCGGGATCGGCGGTCGTCGGAATGCGCGACGTGAGCGGCTTCTCGGGCTTGCCGGAAAACGCGGGCACGGGCATCGCGAGCGGCGCTTGCTGAATCGACGCCGGGTTGTAGACGACGGCGGGACTCGGCGCGGGCACGGCGCCGACGCCGGTCGCCTGCTGCGCGCCGCCGGTTGCCGCAGCGCTTTCGGCCGCCGCCGCGATGGACGCGAAGGGCGCGGCGAACGCCGTCTGCAAGGCCACGAAGACGGCCAGCGCGCGTGCAAAGGGTCGTTCGCAAAAACGCGGCGCGCGCTCGCCCGTTTCTTTTTCAACGCGCAACTTCGACATACCGATGCCCATTTTTATTGGTCTTTGGTTTTCAGCTTCTTCACATCGACCGGGCGCTTGTTCATCCAGGTTCGAAGGTCGCTGTACAAGTGCTCGAACAGTCCCGCGATGCCGCGCGTGCCGACGAGCAGCACATGCGACAGGCCGCGCAACGGCGTGTCCGGACGGCGTCCCTCCGACCATCCGGTCCAGGCGTCCGCGCGCGCGAAAGTGGTCTTCACGAAGTCGTATTCCTGCTCGCGCGTGAGTTGCGAGAAGCGCAGGCCGACGCGTCCGGGTTCCGTATAGCCGACCGTCGCCGGAAACGCGTATTCCTCGTCGCCGCGAAAGAGCGAGACGGTGACGCGCTCGTGCATCGGCACTTCGATCTTGCTCGGCAACGCGACGCCGACGCCGCCTTCCGAATAATCGATGGTCTCGCAGGCGAGCGTGCGGCCGGTCGAGAACTTGAGCATGACGGGCATTTTCATCGTGACGCGATGCGTCGCGCGGACCTGCTTGCGCTCGCTCGCCGCCGCCACCGATGCGCCGAGAATCAGCATGTTGTAGACCGTCCAGCAGAGGTTGAGGATGGTCGTGTTCACTTCGCTGCGCACGTGCCAGTTGATGGCGATATGCACGATGCCCGCGACGAAGCCGAGCAGATTGAGGAGCAGCAGGAACAGATACGGCCGCGAGATGGACCAGTCGAAGTAATCCTTCGCGATCTGCCCGCCCTTGGCCGTCACGTTGAACTTGCCGAGCTTCGGGTTGATGACGGCGAGCAGCGTCGGCGCGGTGATGTACGACGCGAGCACCGATTCGTACACTTCGGCCCAGAACGAATGGCGGAAGCTGCGCTGCATGCGCGAATTGGTGATGCTCGCGTGCATCATGTGCGGCAGCGCGAAGATCGCGATGGTGCTCGCCGCCGCTTCGATCACATGCGCGCCGAAGAACAGATACGACAGCGGCGCGGTAAGAAACACGAGACGCGGCACGCCGTAGAAGAAGTGCAGCATGCCGTTGAGATAACAGAGCCGCTGGCCGATCTTGAGGCCCTTGCCGGTAAGCGGATTGTCGATGCGGAAGATCTGCGTCATGCCGCGCGCCCAGCGGATGCGCTGCCCGATATGCCCTGAAAGACTTTCCGTGGCAAGACCCGCGGCCTGCGGAATCGCGAGGTACGCGGTCGTATAGCCGAGCCGATGCAGCTTGAGCGCCGTATGCGCGTCTTCGGTCACGGTCTCGACCGCGATGCCGCCGATTTCCTCGACCATCGAACGGCGCAGCACGGCGCAGGAGCCGCAAAAGAAGGTCGCGTTCCAGAGATCGTTGCCGTCCTGCACGAGACCGTAGAACAGTTCGCCTTCGTTCGGCACCTTGCGGAACGTGCCGAGATTGCGTTCGAACGGATCGGGCGAGAAGAAATGGTGCGGCGTCTGCAGCATCGACAGCAGCTTGTCGCGCAGGAACCAGCCGAGGCAGATTTGCAGGAAGGAGCGCGTCGGGATGTGATCGCAATCGAAGATCGCGAGGAATTCGCCCTTCGTGATCTTGAGCGCCTCGTTGATGTTGCCCGCCTTCGCGTGACGGTTATGCGTGCGGATCGTCCAGTTGACGCCCACTTCCTCGCAGAACGTCTTGAATTCGGGGCGACGGCCGTCGTCGAGTACGTGGATCGCGAGCTTGTCCGACGGATAGTCGAGCGCGAGCGCCGCGTAGATCGTCGGCTTCACGACGGAAAGCGGCTCGTTGTACGTCGGGATGAATACGTCGACGGTCGGCCACTGGCTGCGGTCGGCCGGCAGCGGCAAGGGCTTTCTCTTCAGCGGCCACGCGGTCTGGAAGTAGCCGAGCATGAGCACGAGGGTCGCGTAGACTTCGGCGGCGACGAGCAACATGCCCCAGGCGGCGTCGAGCGGACGTTCCCAGTAAGTCGTTTCCGTGAGCCGCCAGAACATGTAGCGGCCCGACGCGACGATCGACAGCATGATCATCACGAGCGTCGCATACTGGCCTTGCAGGCGGCGAAAGCCGAGCGCGCAGACGAAGCAGATCGTCGCGAACGCGAGTTGCTGGCCGAACGCGAGCGGCACCGTGACGACGAAGTAAAGCGCGAACGCGGCGAAGAGCGTGAGCAGGATCACGACGATCCGGCTGCTCCAGATGCCTGCATCGACGAAACGTTCGAGGCGCGAGGTCGCGACGCTCACTTCGGTCTCGGGCGACGGGATCTTGGCGGAACTCATGCGAGCTTCCTCGGCGAAGCGGCCATCGCATCGACGGCCGAGAGGAGCCACTCGCCGCACGCGCGCAAATCGGCGGCGGCTTGCGACAGCGGATCGTAGTGGATGAGCGTCGTGTCGCACGCGAGCGATTCGGAGACGCCTTCGTCCTGATGGATGACGCCCGGAAACAGCTTCGTGCCGAGCATGTTGCGCAGCACCTTCAGCACGTCCTTGCTCAATTGACGCGACTGATCGACCTGATTCACGACGTAGCCCTGACCCGCGAAATCGGCGCGCGGCGCAGCGTAGGCGTCGATCATGCGCTCCATGCCGGGGATCGCGGCGTAGGACGCGGCATCGGCCAGCACGACGTTCAGCGCGAAGTTCGCCGCCGTCAGCGCGGTGCGCGTGTAGACGGACGAGCCCGGCGGCGTATCGACGATCACGATGTCGTTGGCGTCGAGCGCGAGCGAACCGAGCGCATGCGCGAGCCACGCCGGATCGCTATCGACGAGCGCCTCGAAGCGGCGGCGGTCGTCTTCGGTCACCGCGCCGTAAGGCAGCACGGTCACGCCGTCGACGCCATCGAACATCACCGTCTGCCAGGGATCGCGGCTGAGCGTCGCGCGCGAGATGCCGTCGATGCTGTCGAGCGGAATGCCGAAGTGCAGGCGCAGCGCGTTCTGCGGATCGAGATCGAGCACGATCACGCGACGATTGCGCGCGGCGAGCACCGACGCCAGATTGGCGGCGAGCGTCGTCTTCCCGACACCGCCTTTCGCGGAAACTACCGTGATGACTTTCATGAGCGTGAGAGGCGGCTCGCGCGAGCTTGCGTGTTCGTGGATTCGTCGCCCTGCGGACGGGCGTGGCGCAGGCGCTCGAACATGGCGTCGAGCGAGTTCGCGGACGCGCTCGGCGCGCTCTGCGTTTGCGGCTTGAAGAGCTTGCCGAGGATCGATTGCGGCGCGGCGGGCGCAGCGGCTGTCACCGGCGCAACTTGCGCAGGCGTGCGGCGCGCCGCGAAGTCCGTTCCGAACGAGGCGGCGGGGCGCGCGAGTTCAGTAGCGTTCGATTCGACCGGCGGGACCATTGTATGAACCGGCGCTGCGTTCGTCTTGGACACGGTCGCCGAATCTGGAATCGTTTCCGTTTGCGCCGGCGCCGATTCGCCGAGCACCGAAAAGCGCAGCGCGCTCAACGACTCCGCCGCCGGCGGATTGACGGCCGGAATCGTGCGGCGATGCGGCCGCGTGAAGAGAGGCTGCCTGCCGCGATGGATCGGCGTCGGCTTGTCGGCATGGTGAGCGGCGGGCGGGGCGGCGGCTTCGTCCGGGCGCGCCCGCGCGGCGTTCGGCTGCACGTCGTGGCGCGGCGCGATCTCCGGAATCGCCGGCTGCGCGAAGTCGAGCGTGGCAAGCAGCGGCCAGCGGGTGCGGGCCGTCGTGGCCTCCTTCTCCCGGCCGATTTCCTGATAGTCGCCTGCATTGCCGCCGAAATGATCGAAGAGCTTCTCGATATCGCGCGAAGTATTCATGATGCCGCTTCCTCGTCGTGCCTGTTCTTGATGCCTGGCCGGTGCTGCCTGTTTTTAGCCGCCCGTTCGGGGCGGTCGATGCCGCCGCGTCGAGGCGGCGGTCGCAATGTGCTGAAGATGCTTCAGGCCGCGACGCGCGCGAGCCTGAATTCGATGGCCGCGTCGTCGCCGAAGTCGCTCGCCTGACGGATCGCGAGTCCTTGTGCGCCGAGCCCGGCGAGCCATCGCTGATACGCGCCTTCGAGGAACGCGGGCGTCCATGCGAGCGCGCTTTCGCCGAAGGCGGGCAGCGGCGCGCAGAAATGCACGATGCTCAGATAGTCGCGCTCGTCGGAGAGCTCGACGAAGCCCCAGTCGGTGTCGTGCCACAGCGCGTTGAGCGCGTCGGCGAGCGCCGACGTGGAATCGCAGGGCGGCAGCGGCCGGGCTTCGGCGAAGCGGCTGCCGACGTTGTGCATCAGTTGACGCAGTTCGTTGCGCCCGATCTGCGCTTCGAACTCCTCCGCGAGCGCTGCCAAAAGGCCGCGCCATTGTCTGGAAATCTGACTGTCCAACAGATAATCGAAAATAGCGGCCATGTTTTGTTCGGCAGGGCGTGAGCCGCCGCGCGTGGTTGATCGGTCCTGCAGACTTGTTTGCGTTCTCGCGGGGGACTGCCGAACCGCGACGATGGATCCGGACGTTTGTCCAGGCGCTATGACACGTCTGAACTTACTTCAATGCAGTTGTTTTCGCCAGTAGAAACACTAGCAGGGGATTTTTTGTCGGATCGGGCGATCAGGACGCAGCAGACGACCCAATTCGGGCGTTCGGCCCTCGCGAGGATGGACGAAATATCGACAGACGCGCGCTATTCCGAAGTCGGATTCGGGCTCGCCCGCAACGGCGGCGGAAGTGTACCATCTCGTTAATGAGCAAAATCAGAGCGTTGGCTCTGAATCACACCGATTGACTTTTCGCAAAACGGCGCAGCCACGGCGTGAACTAAGCCATTGTTTTGTCTGATTAAACGGCCTAAACGCAATCGGACGCGTTGCGGGGCATTTATCTCCCGCAGGCAACGGCCGACAGGCAATCGAAACGCCGCTTCAAAGGGTTTCGCAAGGCCAAAAAAAACGCCCCGAATGGGGCGTTTCGTATGACGTTTAGAACGTTCAGGGATTCGCGCGTACGGCGTCCCTGACTGCGTCCATCACAATGCCGTAATTGAGCGGGATGTCCAGCGAATCGGAGTAGCCGGGTTCGTCGGCGGACTCCTTGGGGACAGCGTGAACCGGAATCGGTTCGTAGGCGGTTTCGCCTGCCGGATTGTCGCGTCCTTCGATGGCACCCTGCAATTGCGGATTCTTCACGGTTAACTCCTTCCGGTAATGGAGCGGCGAGGAACTGCAATATAAACCAATGTCATGACATTTTGGCGACTTCGATTTGGAAACTCGCTCCGAAACTGCTGCGGGCGGCGCGCCGGTAATCGCCGCTGTCGCGCATCTCGAAAGAGTGCGGGGCCTCTAGTTTAATGGTGCGGCGCGCCTCCGAAAGCGCCGTTTCATTATGACGATCGCATGCCGATATTGCGCCCGCCTCGTGAATTCGGCCCGGAAATTGCATGAGTCCATGTTTATCAGGTAAGTTTTTAATCATCGCCGCACGCTATTCGATTCTACTAATCGGTATTCTCCGGAAACAAACTCCATCGAAAGCGTCGGCTGTGGCGCCGGTTATTTCGCTCTATCATCAACCGCGCGGTCGGATCACGCCGGCGCGCCTGCCGCACATGCAAAGGAGAAAGTGGCAATGAGCAGAATCGCGATCATCGGGGCGACGGGCAATGTCGGCAGCCGTCTGGTAGAAGAATCGTTGCGCCGCGGACACACGGTCACGGCGATCGCGCGCGATACGTCCGGGCTCGCGCAGCGCGATGGCCTCACTCCGCTGAACGTCGATGCCCTCGATGCCGACGCGCTCGCCGCCGCGCTCGCCGGACACGACGCCGTGTTCAGCGCGACGCGCTTCGCCACGGTCTCCGAGCCGGCCATCGTGGAGCCGGTGAAGCGGGCGGGCGTGCGGCGCCTGCTGGTCGTGGGCGGCGCGGGCAGCCTGTACGCGGCGCCCGGCCAGCGCGTGCTCGATTTGCCCGATTTCCCCCCGCCGTACAAACCGGAAGCTACGGCGGGCGCGGCATTTCTCGACGCGTTGCGGCGCGAACGCGACGTCGACTGGACGTTCATCTCGCCGTCGGCGGAATTCGTACCGGGTCCGCGGACGCAGAAATTCCGGCTCGGCGTCGACGAATTGCTCGTCGACGGCAGCGGCCGTAGCTGGATTTCGTTCGATGATTACGCGATCGCGTTTCTGAACGAGTTCGAACGCGAATCGCACATCAAACAGCGCATCACCATCGGATATTGAACGCCGTCAGCCGTGCAAATCGACTTCCATTTGCTCGGCGTCTTTGGGCATCGCGGCGGCCAGAATCATCGCGGATGCGTTTTGCGGCTTCGGATCGCGCTGCGACGGCCGATAAACCTGATCCCCGCGATGAATCGGCATTCCCGATAGCGAGCACACGCCTTCGGCCGTCGCCGTGGTTGCGCGCCAGCCCTGATAGCCGTAGTGGCACGTACCGGGATCGGACCAGTACACGAGCGCCGTCGCGCTGCTCGGGCGCTCGATCACGCGCACGATGGCTTGCGGAAACGGCAGCCGATCATTCGAATGATGCGGATGCGTGCGATTCCAGTCGCGCGTCAGGCGTTCGAGAAACGCGCTCTCCGCGCGGGCGGATTTCTGGGAAGGCGCGGTGCGGGCGATCTCCGTGGGCATCGCCTCGAGCAGGTGAACCGTCTGTGACCACGGGTCCGCTCTTTTCGTAAAAGCTGTCATGGCATTGTTCCAGGCTTTGACTCGACCTAGAACGTACGTCATTAAGCATATTCCGATAAATACCGCATCAGTGAATACACTATCCCGTTGCTGCGAATAATCGGGCGGCAACACAAGCGACCCTTCGTCGCGCCTTGGTGGGCGGGCGTTTAAGAGATTCGTAAGCTCGCTCGCGGGCCGGTGCAGACCGAAAAATCGATCGGAATCTCCCTCGTTCGCGAGGGTTTTGCGCGATTTGTACGGCAAGAGCACCTGGCGCGGATGCGAGAGCGACAGCGAGGCCCGATCGGAGCCTCGCGGGATGGGCCCTTCGCATAGTCCGCGATGCGCGTCGCGGACCGGCCAATTTACGCGACGGCGCGCGCCGCCGCGCGGCCTCGCAGCCACTCCAACGCGAGCAGCAGGCTCGTCGAGAACACGATGAGAATCGTTGCGAGCGCCGCTATCGTCGGGCTGATATTTTCGCGGATGCCGGTGAACATCTGCCGTGGCAGCGTCGTCTGGTCGGCGCCGGCGAGAAAGAGCGTGACCACGACTTCGTCGAACGAAGTGGCGAACGCGAACAGCGCGCCCGAAATCACGCCCGGCGCGATGACCGGCAGCGTCACGCGGAAGAACGTCTTGAGCGGGCTCGCGCCGAGCGACTGACTCGCGCGCACGAGATTGTGGTTGAAGTTCTGCAACGTCGCGCCGACGGTCGTCACGACGAAGGGCACGCCGAGCGCCGCGTGCGCCAGAATCAGCCCGAAATACGTGTTCGCGATGCCGAGCGGTGCAAAAAACAGATACATGCCGACGCCGACGACGATCACCGGCACGATCATCGGCGAGATGAGCACGGCCATCAGCACGCTCTTGCCGATGAAATTCGCCTTCGTCAGTCCGACCGCGGCGAGCGTGCCGAGGATCGTCGCGACGAGCGTTGCCGAAGGTGCAACGATGAAGCTGTTCTTCGCCGCCATGCGCCATTCCTGCGACATGACGAGGTTGTGATACCAGCGCATCGACCAGCCGGGAATCGGATAGACGAGGAACGTGCTCGACGAGAACGACAGCGGCACGATTGCAAGCACAGGCAGGATCAGATACAGGAGCGTCAGCACGCACAGGATGCGCAGCGCGAAATACCAGATGCGCTCGATCGCGGACGTGTGCGGCGCGAACATCGGTTTGGCGAGTTTCATCTTCTTTACCCCAGGCTCACGTTCGCGCGCGTGAAGCGGCCGTAGACCACGTAGAGCAGCAGCGTCGCGGCGAGCAGCAGCGCGCCGAGCGCGCACGCCATGCCCCAGTTGATCGTTACGTTGGTGAAGTAGGCGATGTAATAGCTGACCATCTGATCGTTCGGCCCGCCGAGGAGCGCCGGCGTGATGTAATAGCCGATGGCGAGAATGAACACGAGCAGCACGCCCGCGCCGATGCCCGGATACGTCTGCGGCACGTACACGCGCCAGAACGCGGCGAACGGATGACTGCCGAGCGACACGGCCGCGCGCTGATACGTCGGCGGCACGGATTTCATGACGCTGTAGAGCGGCAGGATCATGAACGGCAGCAGGATATGCGTCATCGAGATATACACGCCGACACGATTGAACAGCAGCGCGAGCGGCGAGCCGATCAGTCCCGCGCCGATCAGCGCCGTGTTCACGAGGCCCTCGCTTTGCAGCAGCACGATCCACGCGGCGACACGCACCAGTACCGACGTCCAGAACGGGATCAGCACGAGCACCATCACGAGGTTGGCGCGGCGTTCGGGCAGCGTCGAAATCCAGTACGCGAGCGGATAGCCGAGCAGCAAGGCAAACAGCGTCACGCCGACGCCGATCACGAACGTGCGGCCGAATACCTTCAGATAAATCGATTGATCCGGGTCCGCATGGACGATATTGCCGAAGCCGTCCTGCTTGTGATCCAGCGACGCGAGGACATAGAACGGCGAATAGCGGCCGGCGTTTTTCGCGATCGCCTGCCAATAGGCGGGATCGTTCCAGCGCTCGTCGAGTTCGACGATCTTCGACTTGATCTGCGCGGCGGGCAGTGGCTTGCCGTCGTCGCCGGTGAGCGGCATCGCGCGCGCGGTCTTCGCGACGAGCGAGCGGTAGCCCGGAATCTCGGTGTTCAGCCGGCGGGCGAGGGCGCCCATCGATTCGCCTTCGGAAATCGCGGTCAAATCCTGCGCGAGCGCGGCATACGCTTCATCCGATGGCGGCGTCTTGCGGTCCCATTTCGCGAGCGCGGCGCCGGTGTGCGGCAGCGCATTGGCCACTTCGGGATTTTCGATGGCGCGTGTGAGCAGCGCGCCGATCGGCACGACGAAAATCAGAAACAGGAAGATGGCGAGCGGCGCGATCAGCGCGAGCGCCATCGCGCGCTTTTTCGCATCGGCGATCTTCAGTTCGCGCTTCAGACGCGCGCTCGATTCGCGCGATTCTTCCGCGGGGATCGTCATGGTGTTCACGCTTGTGTCTCCTTCTTGACGGTCGCGCCTCCTGGCGACGCGCGACCGTCGCGCCAGCCAGTGCTTACTTCGACGCCCACGCGGTAAAGCGCTGCTCGAGCTCGTCCCCGTGATCGGTCCAGAACGCCATGTCCTGCAGCACGGCGTTCTTCGCGTTCTCAGGCGAGTTCGGCATGTCGGCCTTGGTCTTCGCGTCGAGCGCGGCGATCGCGGCCTTGTTCACCGGGCCGTACGCGATGTTCTTCGCATAGGTTTCCTGCGGCTTCTGCGACACCGAATACGCGATGAACTGCTGCGCGACGTCCTTGTTCGGCGAGCCCTTCGGAATCGCCCAGTAGTCGAGGTCGTAGATGCTGCCGTTCCAGACGACCTTCAGGTTCTTGCCTTCCTTGCGCGCAGCGTCGATACGGCCGTTGTACGCGGTGGACATCACGACATCGCCCGCGACGAGGAATTGCGGCGGCTGCGCGCCCGCTTCCCACCACTGAATCGACGGCTTGAGTTCGTCGAGCTTCTTGAATGCGCGATCCGCGCCCGCCTTGGTGCCGAGCACCTTGTAGACGTCCTTCGGCGCGACGCCGTCGGCCATCAGCGCGAATTCGAGGTTGTAGCGCGCGCCCTTGCGCATGCCACGCTTGCCGGGGAATTTCTTCGTGTCCCAGAAGTCCGCCCAGCCGGCCGGAGCGGTCTTCAGCTTGTCGCCGTTGTAGGCGAGCGCGGTGGACCACACGAAGAAGCCGACGCCGCAGGTTTGCGGCGATTCGGGCACGAGATCGGATTTCTTCGCGATCTTCGACCAGTCGAGCTTTTCATAGAGACCTTCGTCGCAGCCGCGGCCGAGATCGCCGGATTCCACTTCGACGACGTCCCAGTTGACGTGCTTCGCTTCGACCATCGCCTTGACCTTGGCCTGCTCGCCGTTGTATTCGACGGCCGTGACCTTGTTCTTAGACGACTGCTCGAAGGGCTGGTTGAACGCGACTTTCTGCGCGTCGCCGTTCGCGCCGCCGAAGTTGACGACGGTGATTTCCGCCGCGCCCGACACTGCCGACGCGCATGCGAGCGCCGCCGCCATGGAACACAAAGCGAACTTCTTCATGATGGTTTCCTCTCTTCTTCGACTTGGTTTTGTCAGTGGACCTACGGTTGGGAAGTTCAGGCGAACACGCGCAGATGCTCGGGCGCGAATTCGAGCGCGACGGGCGCGCCGGGCGTGAAGCCGTCGAGCGCGGGCGTGCCGAGCGGCACCTTGACGAAGCATTCGTCCTGTTCGCGCACGCCGCAGCGCATGCGAACGTGGTCGCCGAAATAGATGAGGCTTTTCGCTTCGCCGGACAGCGCGTTGATGTTGCCGTTCGCATGGCCGTTGCCTTGCGTGAGATCCGTGAGCTTCATGCGTTCGGGCCGGATGCACGCAATCGCTTCCGCGCCGGGCTTCGCGTTCGCGACATTGAGCCCGGACACGCGCGTGCCGTCGGCTAAACGGATCTCGCAGAACTCGCCCTGAATCTGTTCGATGGTCCCGCGCAGCCGGTTACTGTCGCCGATGAAGTTCGCGACGAACTCGTTGCACGGCGCTTCATACAGATGATCGACGGTGTCGAGCTGCTGCACGATGCCCTTGTCGAATACGGCGACGCGGTCGGACATGGTGAGCGC
The DNA here is from genome assembly GCF_023630765.1 of Caballeronia sp. ATUFL_F2_KS9A. Taxonomy (NCBI): domain Bacteria; kingdom Pseudomonadati; phylum Pseudomonadota; class Betaproteobacteria; order Burkholderiales; family Burkholderiaceae; genus Caballeronia; species Caballeronia sp. ATUFL_F2_KS9A. The sequence goes on from NZ_JALQEK010000028.1 coordinate 28,909, forward strand.
TTCGCCCTGATCGTGCGTGACGTAGACGAACGTGACGCCGAGCTTCTCGTGCAGCGCCTTGAGTTCGATCTGCATGTGCTCGCGCAACTGCTTGTCGAGCGCGCCGAGGGGTTCGTCCATCAGCACGAGCTTGGGTTCGAACACGAGCGCGCGGGCGAGCGCGATACGCTGCTGCTGCCCGCCGGAAAGCTGCGCCGGATAACGCTTCGCGAAGCTCTCCATGCGAACCATCTTGAGCGCGTTGTTCACGCGATGCGCGCGCTCTTCGGCGGACATCTTCCGAACGGTCAGCGGATATTCGACGTTCTGCTGCACCGAAAGATGCGGAAAGAGCGCGTAGTTCTGAAACACCATGCCGATGTCGCGCTTGTGCGGCGGCACTTTGTTGAGCAACTTGCCGTCGAGCCAGATCTCGCCGCCGGTCGGGAACTCGAAGCCGGCGAGCATCATGAGACAGGTCGTCTTGCCCGAGCCAGATGGCCCGAGCAGCGTGAGAAATTCGCCCTGATAGATGTCGAGATCGAGCGATTTGACGACGAGCGTTTCGCCGTCGTACGTCTTTCGAACGCCGCGAAAACTGACGATCACCTGATCGGATTTCATCTGTCCGTGTCTCCTTCGGAAAAACCCTGTTGCTGACTGCCGGACGGCTGCCGACGTGCGGAAATTATTTCCACTACCTGCGATAACTATAGCCCGCCACGGTTCTACAATGTGGAGCCATTTCAATATTCAAAATAGAACCACTTGAGGGTGACCGGAATAGTGGTTTTCATGCGATGGGAGATACCGTGGATACGATCATCCTGGCCGACTGGCTGAGCGCGCGGCTCGATCGCACGGCCGCCGAGCCGATGTACCGGCAAGTGCTCGAACTGATGCAGCAGGCCATTCTCACGAGCCAGCTCGCGCCGGGCACGAAGTTGCCGAGTTCGCGCACGCTCGCGATCGATCTCGGCATCGCGCGCAATACCGTCCTGCATGTCTACGATCAGCTCACGGCCGAAGGCTATGTGAATTCGACGACCGGCAGCGGCACGTATGTCGCCGACACCGCGCCGCGCGATGGCGTCGCGAAGAAAGCGAAAGCCGAGGAAACGAAGGCGTCGTGCACGATCTCGCGGCGCGGCGAGCGCCTGATCGCGCAGGCGGGCGTGTCGCCGAAACAGTGGGGCGCGTTCATGCCCGGCGTGCCGGACGTCGCCGAGTTTCCGGCACGCACATGGAGCCGCTTGCAGGCGCGTCTATGGAAGCGCGCGAACCCCGATCTGCTGACGTATGCGCCGGGCGGCGGCTATCGTCCGCTGCGGCGCGCGTTGTCGGATTATTTGCGCGTCGCGCGCTCCGTGAAGTGTCAGCCGGACCAGATCATCATCACGACCGGCATTCATCAGTCGATCGATCTCGCCGTGCGCCTGCTCACCGATTTCGGCGATCGCGCGTGGGTCGAGGAGCCGTGCTACTGGGGCGCGCGCAGCGTGCTGCAATCGTCGGGGCTGACGCTCGTGCCGATTCCCGTCGACGAGGAAGGGCTCAATCCGGCCGCGCGCGACATGACCGAGCCGCCGCGGATCGCGCTCGTGACGCCGTCGCATCAATATCCGCTCGGCATGGTGATGAGTCTCGCGCGGCGTCGCGCGCTGCTCGAGTTCGCGCGCCAGCACAAGGTGTGGATCATCGAGGACGATTACGACAGCGAGTTCCGCTACGGCAGCCGGCCGCTTTCGTCGTTGCAGGGACTCGACGACGCGGGGCAGGTGATCTATGTCGGCAGTCTCGGCAAGATGCTTTATCCCGGCTTGCGCATGGGTTACATGGTCGTGCCGGAGGAGCTTGTCGAAACGTTTCGCATCGGCGTGGCGGAACTGTATCGCGAAGGGCAACTGATGCAGCAGGCGGTGCTGACCGAGTTCATTCTCGACGGGCATCTGACGTCGCATGTGCGGCGCATGCGCGGACTGTACGGCGAGCGTCGCGAATTGCTGATCAACGCGATCCGCGCGCGTTTCGGCGATACGCTCGCCGTGCGCGGCGACGAAGCCGGACTGCATTTCGTGCTCGAACTGCCGCAGTTCGTCGACGATCGCGCGGTCGCCGCCGATGCGCTGGCGGCCGGCGTCGTCACGCGCCCACTGGTCAATTACTTCATGAACCGCGACGAGGCGTTGCGCGGTTTGATGCTTGGCTACGCGTGCGTGCCGAATCATGACATCGCGCCGAATTTCGCGAAGCTCGCCGATGTGATCGAGCACGCAATGGCGCCCATGCAGGTCGCGCAGGCATGAAGCCGTTCATCGCGCTACTCGGCTGCGCCGCGCCGGACCGCGCGGACGACGCGTGCGAGCGCCTTCAATGCATCGGCGGGCGAATCGGCGAATTGCGCGGCGACGATCGCGCCATCCACGGCGAGCGCGAGCGCTTGGGCATCGGCTTTGGCGGTGCGCGAAGCCGGCATCAGCGCGCGGATCGCCGCGGTCATGTCACGCTTGTGGCGACGTGAAATATCGATGGCCTGCGGCAGCGTCGCGCCGACTTCGACGACCGAATTGATGAACGCGCAGCCACGATAATTCTCGCTGCCGAACCATTCGGCGAGCGCGGGCGCGAGCGCGTTGAGCGTTCCGCCGTGGCGCGCGAGCGCGTCGCGGAACCATGCCATCCAGTTATCGTGACGAAACGTGAGGAACGCGACGATCAGATCGTCCTTGCTCGGGAAATAGCGATAGAACGTCTTCTTCGCGACGCCCGATTCGGCGATCACGCGATCGATGCCCGTTGCGCGAATGCCATGGCGATAGAAGAGATCGTGCGCGGTGTACAGGATGCGCGCGTCCGGCGCGAGCTCGGAGAAATCGCTGGAGATTGCGGAAGTATTCATGCAATCGATTGTAGACAGGTTCGTCTACCTGCGCTAGAGTGCGTCGGGTAGACAGACCTGTCTACTCATCTCATCGCTTAGAGCAAAGAGGACTCGCCATGGAATCCAAGCCGCCGTTTCCGCCGTTCGATGAAGCATCCGCCAAGCTGAAAGTCCGTCTCGCCGAAGACGGCTGGAACACGCGCGATCCGGAGCGCGTATCGCTCGCGTATAGCGTGGACACGCGCTGGCGCAATCGCGCCGAATTCGCGAACGGGCGTGAGGAAGTCGTCGCGTTTCTGCGTCGCAAATGGGCGCGCGAACTCGACTATCGGCTTATCAAGGAATTGTGGGCGTACACGGGCAATCGCATCGCGGTGCGTTTCGCGTACGAATGGCACGACGACGCGAACAACTGGTATCGCAGCTACGGCAATGAAAACTGGGAATTCAACGAAGCGGGATTGATGACTCACCGTCACGCCTCGATCAACGATCTGCCGATCAAGGAAGCGGACCGCAAATATCATTGGCCGCTCGGTCGCCGGCCCGACGATCATCCGGGCCTGAGCGACCTGGGCTGCTGACTTCGGGGGCCGGCTACATATCGCGTCGTCGCCGGAACGCCCACCATCCGGCGAGCGCGGTGAAGGTCGCGACGATCGCCACGAGCAGCCAGAAGCCGTGGTGATTTTCCGCGAGCGGAATGCCGCCGACGTTCATGCCGAAGAAACCCGCGACGATATTGATCGGCAGCGCGAGCACGGTCACGAGCGTCAGCGTGAAGAGCGTGCGGTTGCTTTGTTCGTCCATGCGCGTCGCGACTTCTTCCTGCAGGAGCTTGATGCGCTCGACGAGCCCGGCGAGATCGTTGAGCACGAGCGAGAACTCTTCGGTCGCGTCGCGAAGGTCCTGAATGTCCTGCGAATGCAGCCAGCGCGGCGGCCGCGCGAGCAGCCGGAACACGGAGCCGGGTTCGGGCGCGAGCAGGCGCTGCAGCCGGACGAGCACGCGCCGCAGTCCGCCGAGATCGGTGCGGGTCGCGGCGCCGCGCATCGACAGGAAACGGTCTTCGATGCCGTCGACCTCGACGCTCGTGCGCCGCACGATATGCACGAGCAGATCCGCCTGATCGCGCAGCAGATGCGCGAGCAACTCGGCGGGCGAACGGAAGATTTCGCCGCGTCTAACCGACTCGCGCAGCGAATCGACCGATCGCAAGGGCTTGAGCCGCGCCGTCACGATCAACTTCTGATGCGTGTAGACCCACAGCGTCGCGATCTCCGAGGGCGTCAGCTCGAAGTTGAACATCACATCGTTGATGACGGCGAGGAGCGCGCCTTCCTGATGCTCGATGCGCGTCGAATGCGAGCCTTCGTTGAGCGTGTCGAAGAACGCGTCGGGCAGGCCGAGGCGGCCGCGCATCCACCGTTCGCACGAACTGTTCGCGAGATCGAAGTGCAGCCAGACGAATTCCTTGGGCGTGTCGTCGCGGGCGAGCCATTCGCTTGCGGCTTCGGCATCGATCGGCACGCCGGGCAGATCGGCATGAAATCGGAAACCGCAGACGAGGCCGGAAAAGTCGGAGCCGTAAGGCGGTCTTTGCAGGGTAGCGGGATTCATGCGGGCGTTCGGTTACATTCTGAGTATGTCGGCGTGTCGGCGGATGACGCGGCCCCGACGCTTCTGGCATGCGCGTCGCCACGCGCTAGTGTGCCATCGGTCGCGCCCCGGATCGCGATCGTATCGCGTGAACGCGAGCGAAACGATGGCCACGAACGCGGTGCGCCGTGCAAATATGACTGTCATTTTGTCGGCGTATCATCGCGCCACGCAAGACGGGCGCACGCGAGGCGCCGCGCGCGAAACTGGGGAGAAGGCAGTGGAAGACCATGACGACATGGACGGGGCGACGCAAACCACCGCGAACGGGCTGGTTCGCCTGGCGTCGGTGATTGCGGGACTGGCGCGCGAAGGCGCGATCGATACCCGCTTCGGCGCGAAGCTCCTCAAGCGGCTCGACAAGGAAGCGCGGCGCGTATCCGAACCCGGCGGCGCGCCGCTCGACGAGACGGAGCAGTCCGCGCTGTTCGGGGCGCTCGGAGAACTGGATGTCGCGTTGCGCCAGCGCGACGCGGCATCGCTCGTCGAGGCGAATGCGCGGCTGCGCGAGAGCGAAAGCGCGTCGGGAAAGCGTCGCAAAAGCCGGAAGAGCGGCGACGCCTGAGCTTGGCGGCGGGCGGGCGCGAAACATGCTGTTGGGCAGTCGTATGTTTCCGTCGAACGCCCATGCCCCTGTACTTGCATTCTCCTCATTGCGCGCTTTGGACGAATCGCAACGTCGATGTCGACCGCGATTCGTGGCGCATCCTCATCGTCGACGACAACGCCCATAGCGCCGAAGCGCTTTGCGCCGCGCTCGAAGCTGAGGGCTTCGACACGCGTTTTGCGTTGTCCGGCGTCGATGCACTCCATACGATCGACAACTGGGTGCCGCACATCGTCATTCTCGATATCACGATGCCGGAACACGACGGTTTCGCAACCGCGCGCGTGCTTCGCCGTATCGCCCGCACGCGCGACGCGGTGATCATCGCGTTCACGGCGCTCGGTGAGGACATCGTGCGGGCGGAGGGCATGCATTCCGGATTCGACGGTTATTGCCAGAAGGGCAACCCGCCCACGGAACTGCTCCGCCTGATCGGACGGCTCGTTCACTGAGATAACGCGGGATGTCGTTCGCGCTAGCGGTAAATTCGCACGTTCGTGCGCTAAATAATTGTTCGTTCCCCGCTAAACGAAGCAGCCGAGCGCGCCGCTTGTCAACACGCGCAATCGCCCGCCAGGCGGACGTTTAGGACGATTTTGAACGATCGTGCGGCCAACTATTGTTGGTCCATATCGAAAACTGAATTGAAATTTATGGAGATAAAAAAGCGATAGTAGGGGTATACACTGCATTCCATCGACGTAGCAGACAGTTTCTCGCAAGACCGCTGCGGCGCTTTCTGATTGAACGTCAACCGTCTTTGGAGCTCACACCATGAAACGCAATCTTCTCGCTACCCTTCTGATCGCCGCTACCGCCACGCTCGCCGCTCCCGCTTTTGCAAGCGGCTACGGTCCGGCTCCGTTCTACCGTCCGGCTGTCGGCGCGCCGACGTCGCAACAAGGTCCGAGCGCACAAGCGATCGCCGCCGAAGAAAACGCGAACGGCACGAGCACGACCGCTTTCGGCGGCTCGCGCGACGCGCTGGCTCAGTCGGGCACCCGCACGCAATCGGCCAACAAGGCTCAGTCCGTCTTCTTCGGTCAATAACCGGTTCGGCCAGCCCGGCTCATCCGCCGGGCCGACAGGCTGAAAGACTGATTCGGCGCGCGCCGCGCAGGCTCAAAAGGTCTGCGTTGCGCGCGCCGAACGCGTTTCAGGCCGCGAGCGCGCCGCGCATCACGTTCGCGAGCTCCGACGCCTCGAACTTCGACACATACGCGTTCGCACCGACCTTGCGTACGTGCTGCTCATTCGCCGATCCCGACAGCGACGAGTGAATCACCACCGGAATGTGCATCAGCCCGGTCTCCGCCTTGATGCGGCGCGTGAGGGTGAAACCGTCCATTTCGGGCATTTCCAGATCGGTGAGCACGAGCGCGATGTGATCCGCGACCTCGGTGCCGTCCTTCTCCGCCTTTCTGAGCGCCGCTTCCAGTACGTCCCACGCTTCCTGGCCGGTTTTGGTCATCACGAAGGGCACGCCCATCGCCGTGAGACTTTGCTCGATGAGCGCCCGCGCGACGCCCGAATCGTCTGCCGCAAGCACGCGCGCGCCCGGCTTGAGCTGCAGCCGACCGGTGTTGGCCTCGGTGATATCCGTTTCCTGCGACGGCAGCACATCACGCACGATGCGCTCGACGTCGAGCACCTGCGCGAGCCGCGAGCCGTCGACGTTGCCATCGAGCCGCGCGAAACTCGTCACCGTCTTGCCGCCCGAGTGCGATTCCGCCGACAGCACCTGATTCCACTCGAGCCGCACGATGTCGTCGACTTCCTCGACCGCGAAGCCTTGCGTCGTGCGCGCGAATTCGGTGACGAGCAGAATTTTCGGACCGTTTTTCGGCCGGCAGCCGGTGATGCGCGCGAGATCGATCACGGGAATGATCTGGCCGCGGATATCCGCGACGCCGAGAATCTCCTCGCTCGAACCGGCGACGGCGGTGATCGTCGGCATCGCGAGAATCTCGCGCACCTTGAACACGTTGATGCCGTACAGCTCCCGTTGCTCCGAGCCCGGCGACTCGCCGAGCCTGAACAGAAGCAATTCGAACATGTTGCTGCCCGCGAGCCGCACGCGCTGCTCGATATCCTGTTGTGAACTGCTCACCTCGTTCTCCCTCTAAGCGATGCCTTCGTGTGTTTGCCGGTGGCTTCACTTTCCACCAGATGCCTGATTAGCGGCATTAATCGGCGAAACTGAAGGCACGCGTGACGACGCGCGAGATGAAACGCGCGGCGCACGTCTCGCGCGGCGCCGGTGATCTATACTTTTTTTGAATGGTCGGGTTAATGCCGATGAAGGCATCGCGCGCGAGGCTTTACGCTGCATACAGGCGCAAGATTACCCGTCGCCCAGGCGCAACAACGTTCCCCGCTCATAACGGAGGCGCTCGATGGCAACAGTCGCACAGGTTCTGAATTCGAAACCCGACCAGACGGTCTTTACCGTTCCAGCCACGGCGTCGGTCTTCGATGCAATCAAGCTGATGGCCGACAAGCACATCGGTGCGGTGATCGTCACCGAAGGCGACGAGATCGTGGGCATCATGACCGAGCGCGACTATGCGCGCAAAGTCGTCCTGATGGACCGCGTCTCGAAGCACACGCCGGTGCGCGACATCATGACGTCGCACGTGCGCTACGTGCGCCCCGACCAGACCACCGACGACTGCATGGCGCTCATGACCGACAAGCGCATGCGTCACTTGCCGGTGATCGACAACGGCAAGCTCATCGGCATGATCTCCATCGGCGATCTGGTGAAGAACATCATGGCCGAGCAGCAGTACACCATCCAGCAGCTCGAGTACTACATTCGCGGCGAGCACACTTGATTGCCGGCGATCCGGCTGTAAGCATTTCGTTATAATCGGCAGGCTTCGCCTATGAGCGCGGAGCCACGCTCGTCGTGCGCGATCCGCGCGCGCGGAGCATCGAGGGAGCGCCGCCGATGACACCGACTGCCGCATCCGCATCTCCATCCGCCGACACCGCAAAAACGCTCGCCGCCGACGCGCCGTTCTTCATCGTGATGAACGCGGGCTCGGGACGCCGTCAGTCCGACGCGACCCGCAGCCTGCTCGAAAGCGAACTCGGCGCGGCCGGGCGACGTTTCGAATTGCGCGTCGTCGACGATCCGCGCGGTCTCGCGGACGTCGCGCGCGAAACCGCGGCGGCGGCGTGCCAAGCGGGCGGCGTGCTCGTCGGCGCGGGCGGCGACGGCACGCTTTGCACGGTCGCGCACGCGGCGCACGACGCCGGCTGCCCGTTCGCCGTGCTGCCGCGCGGCACGTTCAACTACTTCAGCCGCGACCACGGCATTCCCGCCGATCTCGAGCAATCGACGAAACTTCTGCTCGACGCGCGCGCCTATCCGGTGCAGGTCGGCTTCGTGAACGCGCGCATGTTTCTCGTCAACGCGAGCCTCGGGCTTTATCCGCGCTTGCTCGAAGATCGCGAAATCTACAAGCGGCAATTCGGGCGCAGCCGGCTCGTCGCGCTCTGGTCGGCGCTTTCCACGATGCTCAAGCCGCATCGCCATTTGCGTTTGCATATCGATCACGATGGCAGCACGACCGAAATTCGCTCGTCGACGCTCTTCGTCGGCAACAACCGCCTGCAGATGGAGCAGATCGGCATGCCGGACGAAGCGCGCGCGCTGGAACAGGGCTTGCTCGTCGCGATTGCGCCGCGGCCGGTCGGACGGCTCATGCATCTGTGGCTGTCGCTGCACGGCGCGGCGGGGCGTCTGTCGGATTCCGATCACGTCGTGAGCTTCACGTTCGAGCGCATCACGGTGACGCATCCGTCGAAGAAGCGCAGACTCGTCAAGATCGCGACGGATGGCGAGGTCGCGAAACTGCAGATGCCGCTGGAATTTCGCGTGTCCGACAAACCGCTTTTCCTGCTCAAGCCTGAGCCGACAGTGGCCGAAGCCAATCGCTCATGACCTTGCTGTTGCAGATTTCCGATACGCATTTCGGCACCGAGCGGCCGCCGGTGGTCGCAGCGCTCCTGCGGCTCGCCGATGCACTCGCTCCCGATCTCGTCGTGCTGTCCGGCGATATCACCCAGCGCGCGCGCAAGCGGCAGTTCGCGTCGGCGCGCGCGTTCGTCGATGCGCTCGGCGCGACGCCGACGCTCGTCATCCCCGGCAATCACGACATTCCGCTTTTCGATCCGCTCGCGCGGCTGTGTTATCCGTACGCGAATCATCAGCGCGCGTTCGGCGCCGATCTCGAACCGGCGTTCGATTCGGCGAGGCTGCTCGTGCTCGGCGTGAACACGACGCGGGCGTATCGTCACAAGGACGGCGAAGTGTCGATGCAGCAGGTGAGGCGCGTCGCCGCGCGGCTGGAGGCGGCGAGCGCGGCGCAGTTGCGCGTCGTGGTCACGCATCAGCCGGTGGCCGTCACGCGCACTCAGGACGAAAAGAATCTGCTGCACGGACGCGAGCGCGCGGTGCCGCGCTGGGCGCGTGCGGGCGCGGACCTGATTCTCGGCGGGCATATTCATCTGCCCTACGTGTTGCCGCTGCACGATACCTTCGCGGGACTCACGCGCCGCATGTGGGCGGTGCAGGCGGGCACGGCGCTGTCGTCGCGCACGCGCGGCACGATCGACAATTCGGTGAACGTGATCCGCCACGACGCAAGCGTTGGCAATGGCGACGGGCGTCGCGCGACGGTCGAACGCTGGGACTATTCGGAGACGACCGAAGCATTCGAGATGATCGCGCGCCACGATCTCGCGCTCGGCGTCGCGCAACCGACGGATGCTGTCACGTCGCCCGGATGACGAGTTCGGCGAAGCCCGTCGCGGCATCGTGCTCACGCGTGTAACGTTCGCCGGGCAGATGCGCGACGATGATCTCCGCCGTCGTCCGCACGATGCAGCCCGGCGTGACGTGGCCGCCGGAGACGCGGCCATCGGCATCGGCGATGCTCATGTGCAGGTGCGGGCCTTGCGCTGACAGCGTGCCGGCGAGCGTGACGATTTCGAGATCGCCGCGCAATTCAACGGCTTCGTCGCGGCCCGCGTAGCGCAGACGCGCGACGTTCAGGCTGCCGATGCCCTGAAGGACGAACGCGGCGGAGAGCGCGTGCGCGCGGAAGGCATGATCGAGCGCGGCGCGCAGATCGTCGCCGGGCGACAGACGAAGGGTCATCGCATGCATGGATGAAGGACTCGTAGGGGATCACGTTCAAGACTACACGCTGGCGGATCGCGGTGGCATCATGGGCGCGGTCCGCCGTGGCTATTTCTTACTGTGGAGACGCCATGAGTTTCGAACTGACGATGCTTGCCTGGACGCTCGTGCTCGCGCTGGTGCAAGTGTTGCTCCCTGCGGTCGTGCGCAACCGCGAAGTCGGCATCAGATACCAGGCCGGCCCGCGCGATGCCGCCACGCCGCCGCCCAGCAAGCTTTCCGGACGGCTGATGCGGGCGCAGTCGAATCTGTTCGAGACGCTGCCGATTTTCGCCATTGCGGTGCTGATCGTGCACGTCACGGGGCGCGAGAACACGCTCACGCACTATGGCGCGCTCGCGTATTTCGTCGCGCGTCTGGTCTACGTGCCGCTCTACGCTGCCGGCGTGCCGTTCGTGCGCTCGCTGGTGTGGCTGGTGTCGGTCGTGGGCATCGTGCAGATTCTCGTTCCCATCATCTGACGAGGAGTGAAGGGCAATGACCGATCAAGCTTCAACCATCGAGATCGAAACCGCGCCGAATCCCGAATTCGCCGTGATCCTGATGCACGGCCTCGGCGCCGATGCCAACGACTTCGTGCCGCTCGTGCCCGAATTGCGTCTCGCCGATGCGCCCGCGATCCGCTTCGTGTTTCCGAACGCGCCGGAGATCGCCGTGACGGCGAATAACGGCTATGTGATGCGCGCGTGGTACGACATTCTGTCGTTCGAGGGCATCAACCGGCGCGTGGACGAGGCGGGCATCGTCGCTTCGGTCGGGCGCGTGCGGGCGCTTATCGAGGCGCAGAACGCGCGGGGAATTCCCAGTGAGCGCATTTTTATCGCGGGATTTTCGCAGGGCGGTGCGATGACCTATCAGGCGGGGCTCACTCATCCTGAGAAGCTCGCTGGGTTGATCGTGCTGTCGGGCTACATTCCTTCCGAAGGGCTGATCGATGAATCGCTTTCCGAAGCGAACCGATCGGTTCCCATCTTTGCCGCGCATGGGAGCTTCGATGATGTGCTCAATGTGGCTCTCGGTGAGCAGGCGTGCGAATTCGCTCGCGGGCAAGGGTGTGAGGTCGAATGGCATGCCTATCCTATGGCGCATTCGGTTTGTATGGAGGAGGTTGAGGCGTTGCGGGCTTGGTTGGGGGGGCGGTTGCGGGGGTGAGGTTTTTTTTTGGGGGGGGCCGCGGTTGGGGGGGGGGTGTTTTTGTTTGGCCGGGGGGGGGGGGGGGGGGTTTTCGTCCCCCCCCCCCCCCCCCG
>NZ_JALQEK010000029.1:0-487192 GCF_023630765.1 Caballeronia sp. ATUFL_F2_KS9A
CCCCCCCCCCCCCCCCCCCCCCCGCCGCACCGCCCCCGCCCCCCCCCGGGCGCCCCCCCCCCACGCCGCCCCCCCCCGCGCCCCCCCCCCCCCCCCCCCCCCCCCCCCCCCCCCGCCCCCCCCCCAAAAAAAGACTCACGCACCCGAGTCACAAAAACCAGCAATCAAGGCAAGCATCCCACGCCGCAATTCCACAGGACTAACGGGCTTGGAAAGCACGTCCTGCTCACACGCGAGCGGCACGATACACGCGGCCGGTTCACCGGTAACGACGAGACAAGGACAAGGCCGCCCAAGCCGCGTCGCACCGAGCATCGCCACTTCCCGCGCGGTCTTGGCATCACGAAGTCGAAAGTCGGTAATGATGAGATCCGGAAACCGCTCGATATCGCCGAGAATCGTCTCGAACTCCTCGAAGCTCGCCGCCGAGTCATAAAGCACGCCCCATTGCGACAGCAGCGCTTCGGTCGACGCCCGCACGAGCCCATCGTCCTCGACGAGCAACACATAACGCCCCTTGAGCTGCGCCATTTCCGCCGCCTCGGAACGCGCCGGCGCACGCGCCGACGGCGTGTCGGGCGACGGTCCGCACAGCGGCATTTCGAGCGAAAAGCGCGAGCCGCGCCCTTCGGTGGACTTCAGTTCGATGCGATGCTGATCGAGCATCGACATCACCGCATTGACGATCGACAGCCCGAGCCCCAGCCCCTTGTCGCGATCTTGCTCGGGATTGTCGACCTGAAAGAACGGCTGAAAAATCGCATCGAAATAATCGGCCGGAATGCCGATGCCGTTATCCAGCACGTCGATACGCGCGCGCGTCGGCGAACGCACCACGCCGACGATCACGGTCGGCTTCGAAGTCTTGCTCTGATCTGCATACTTGATCCCGTTGGACACCAGATTGGCCACGGCGCGCCCGAGCCAGTGCGCGTCGCTGCGCACGCAGACGACATCGTCCTTCGGCAGCCGCAGGCGCAATTCGACGCCGCGGCTCATCGCGAACGGACGCAACTGCTCGGCGGCTTCCTCGACGATCTGTCGCACGTCGAATACGTGATAGCGCGGCACGACGCGCCCCGATTCCAGCCGCGAGAGATCGAGCACCGCGTTCAGCAGCCGCGCGAGGATCACGGACGAACGCCCGCACTCGTTGATGAGCCGTTCGGCCTGATCGAATTCGCCATTGCGGATGGCCTCGGCCGCCGCCTGCAGGAACAGATTGAGCGCGTGCATCGGCTGACGCAGATCGTGCGTCGCCGCGGCGAGAAAGTTGGATTTCTCGCGGCTCGCGGTCTGCGCGGCGATCATCTGCTGTTCGCGCAGCGCGAGCAGCGCGTTGGTCTTGTTCTCCTGATCCTTCTTGGAGACTTCGAGCTCGCGATTCTTGCGGCCGAGCGAAACATTCGCGGTGCGCAATTCGTCGTTGAGGGAAGCCAGCGCGCGCTCCGAACTATAGCGCTCGCGCGAGACGCGCTCGGCGTGCGTGCAGACGCCGTGCCCCACGACCACGACGTTGAACATATAGAAGAGCCCCGCGAAGAAATCCTCGGGGTTGAGCAGATGAATCGTCACCTGCAGCACCACGATCGACGCCAGCGTGATGATGCCCGCTGTCAGCGCGACGCGAGAGCGCAGATAAAAGAAACTGAACTGGAAGAACAGCGCAAGGCACAGCCCGATGAAATGCTGCGTGTAGTTATAGGGCGCGGGCGTGATCGCGACCATTGCGAGGATCAGGCACAAGAGCCCGTAAATGCCCGTCAGAATGATGCGTTGCGCGGTGGCGTGCGAGCGGAACGACGGCCGCAGCACCAGCACGCCGACAAAAAACAGCAGCGCGATGCCCGCGGAGCGCAGCGCGAGGATGTCGGGCAGGCGCGAATCGAGCGCGCGGTTGCCCCGCGCGAAGCTGAAGTCCCACCAGAGGAAGCACGTCCAGATGGCAAGCGCGAGCAGCGTCGACGCGCGCCGGAATGCGCAGAAGCGCTGGCTGTGGTCTTCGAGAAACTGCGCTTCGAGGACGGGATCGGAAAACGGCGCCGGAATCGAGAGATTGCGCACCAGGCTTGCGCCGGCCTCGCGGGCCGCCGAGAGAAGAATGCCTGGATTGCGCACGCCGGCGGCGCGTTGCGGTACGGCCATCTTCATGCTCGCTCAGGGAATCGGGATATCTACTTTATGCCAACGCGGTCAGACAAATACGCCTTTTTTTAGCAATCGGCCATTATCTCCGGCAATTATTGCGCTTTTTTGGCGAGTTGCGAGGGCACGCGGCGAGACGGAAGGAAGGAGGAAGCGAGCCGATCGGCGGGCGTTTGATCGTTTGCCCGCCGATTCGAAGGACAGCCACAACGAATGCCCCCCGCACGATGACGAGGGCGGTCTCGAGGAGAACCGTTCAGCTTTTCGGTTTGGCCTTGGTGGTGCGCTTCGTGACCTGCGTTTCCTTCGCGCCTGCGGCCTTCGCGGGCGATGCCTTGCTGCCGGCCGTTTTCTTGCGGCTCGACATTTCCGTTTCTGCGGGTTGGCTCGCTTGAGCCTTGCGTGGGGATGGCATGTTGACCTCCTTCAGTATGTGTCCATATCGACACATTGATAACCATAGGATGCGGTCAGCCGGTATTCAAGACTCGGCGGGCTTCTCGCGCGGCGCATCGGCCAAAAAACTTCTGAGAGCGAAGCATTTCGCCCGATGCCCGCAACGAGCGCGACGAGCGCGATCAGTGGATGAGCTTCAGCCCCGCCGGCAGCGTTTCGCCGAACACGCGTCCGACGTCGGCGCGATCGAGCTCGACGGTCTCGCGGACCATCGCGATCCACGCCTGCGCCGCGCCCATCGTTTCGAGACGCTGCACGACAGCCGCGCGCGCATCGTCGGGCAGATCGCGCGAGCGGTCGCCGGTCATGCGCGCGATCTGCGCGGCGGCGAACGCGGCGGGATCGACCTTCTTCCAGTCGAGCGCGAGGATCGCATCGAGCCAGACGACGGCGACCTCGGGCGGCACGACACCGTGCGCGCTGCCGTAAAAGGGCGCGCGGGCGCCGATGCGGCCCAGCGCCCACCAGCTTTGCACGCTCTCCGAAGGCTTTTTCAGGCGCGTGAGCAGCCATTCGCCGACCTCGATCTTGCGCTCGACCGGCACGCGTTCCAGCGACGCCGCGAGCCGCACCATGTCCTCATAGCCCGCGCGCGCAGCGCCCGCCGCCTTGCGATAGCGGCTCGTGCCGGGCGGTTGCAGCACGAAGGCCATGTCGTCGAGCAGCTTGAGTTGCGCCGCTTCGGGCAGGCCACCGGCCGCGCGGCGCCAGAGCGTCCACCATTCGGACCAGATCTGGCTTTCGTTGCTGTACTGAATGCCCTGATCGAAAAGCGTCCAGAGTTGCTCGACACGCCATTCGTCGAGCGGATGCCCGAAGCCCGGACGCATGCAGTAGCCCGCGAGGTTGAGCCACAGACGCTCGTGATCGGCGGTGCGGCGGCGCTTTTTCGCGCGCTCGAACAGCGCGCCGAAGACCTCGCGCAAGAGTGCGATGTCCCAGGTGTCGCGCGGGCCGAGCGTCTGTTCGAGCTGCGCGCGCAGGCGTTTGACTTCCTTCGGCCCGACATCGTGCGACTTCGCGCCGAACGTGCGGTCTATCAGTTCGATGGCTTTCGGCAGCGCCGGATGCGATTCGCTCACGGTCTCGTCGGTCTGCGACGCCTCGCGGCGCAACTGGAATTCGAGCAGCCAGCGTTGCGCGGGATCGTCGACGGCGATGCAGTGCATCTCCAGCGTGCCGACTTCGGTGAGCGAGGTCGTCAGCTGAACCGCCGTTTCGCGCGCTCGGCCCTTGCCGGCGGCATGCGGATCGACGACGGTCGCGATCGGCGGCAGACGGATGAAATCGCCCGATGCGGCCGCGAGGTCTGCGAGCGCGCCCGCTTCGTAAGCCGTCTCCGACACCGACGACGCCAGGTGAAAGCGCACCGGCGCGCCGAGCGTGAGCGCGAAGGTGCGATCGGCGAGATGGATCGCCTGGCCTTCTTCGGTGCCGCGCGGCAGGACGCAGACGCCACGCATCGCGTTGGCATCGTCTTCGAGCAGCAGGAAGAAGCTGCGCGCCGAGCCACCGCCGATCTTCGGCGCATTGCCCGCGCGCGCGAGCGCGTAGGCGACCGCGCCGCGCGCGACCGCGACATCGGGATTGCCGTTCGCGAGCACGTTGACGGCTTCGCCGCGCCAGCCGGAAAGCGTATCGGCGATGCGGCGCGCGAGCGGAGCGGCGCGAAACACGCCGCCGTTCAACAGCAAGGTGTCCGGAATGGCGAGCGTTTCGGCGGGCGCATCGACGAGGCCGAGCGCCTTCTTCGCCTCTCCGGCATGCTGGCCGAGAAACGCCGCGATATGCCGCGTGATGGCCGCGTCGCTCGCATACGGCAGCCCGAATTCGACGATGCCGCCGCGCGAACGGCCGGGGCGATCGCTCGGGGCGACCATCGGAAAGAATCCTTCGACGATGATCCGCTCGATCTCGTCACGCGTGACATCGGCCGAACGCGCGCCGCCGATCAGCTTCGAGCCCGCGCCGAGCAGCGTGATCGACGTGGATGCGGGCGCGTTGTCGCCTAGCAATTGCTCTTTCGCCGCGCGGCAGCGCTCGACGAGTTGCGACAGGCGTCCGGCGGAAAGACGCGCATCGCTGCCCGCGAGACGCTTCTCGACGAGATGCGCGAGCGCGAGATCCATGTTGTCGCCGCCGAGCATCAGATGGTTGCCCACGCCGATGCGCGTCAACACCGGCTCGCCGTTCTCCATCGCGACCTGGATGAGCGTGAGGTCGGTCGTGCCGCCGCCGACGTCGACGATCATCACGAGCCGCGTCGCCTTCAGATCATCCGCGAGCGTCGCGCGATGATGAAACAGCCAGTCGTAAAACGCGGCCTGCGGCTCTTCCAGCAGCCGCAGTTTTTCGAGTCCCGCCATGCGCGCGGCTTCGAGCGTCAGCGCGCGGGCGCCTTCATCGAACGAGGCGGGCACGGTCAGCACGACGTCCTGCGTGTCGAGCGGTGCATCCGGAAAGCGCTCGTTCCACGCCGCGTGGACGTGCGCGAGATAGCTCGCGCTCGCCATCACCGGCGAGATTTTTTCGACGTCGTCGCCCGCGCCCCACGGCAAGATGGCCGCGAGGCGATCGACCGCCGCGTGCGACAGCCAGCTTTTCGCGCTCGACACGAGCCGTCCCGGCACCTGCGCGCCGAGCATCCGAGCGAATCTGCCGATGACGGCGGGCGCTTCCATCTCGCCCCACGGCAATTGCAGATCCTCGGACTTGAGTTCGCCTGGCGCGAAGTGATAGCGCAGCGACGGCAGAAGCGGCAGCGCCGCGACTTCGCCCGCGCCGACGAGCTGGTCGATGTCGAACACGCGGATATCGTTCGAGCCGATTTCCGCGTACGCGACGACCGTATTGCTCGTCCCGAGATCGATGCCGACGCTGTACCGCGCGCCGGACACCTTTTTCTTGCGCCCGGACACTTACAGGCCCATGCCCTGATCCGCGCCCGCGTTCGCGCCGCCGCGCACGTCGAACTCGACCTTCCAGCGCTCGGACGAGCCGCGCGGAATCGCTTCGAGTTCGAGCGTGCCCGCTTCGGTCACGCGTGCGTGCAGCTTGACGGGCACGACCTCGCCCGGCGTGCGGCCTTCGGGCGGCAGCGACGCTTCGATCTCTTCGAGTTCCTGCAATTCGTCCGGTTGCCAGTAATCGAGCAGCGTGCCGACCTGATCCTGACGACGCACCGAGGAGCCGAAGAAGCGGAAATGCACCGGCTCGCCGACGACGAGCCCGAATTCCTGCGCGGGCAATTCGGCGTCCGTGCCTTCCTCCATGCCGAACGGCGCGACGCACAGCGCCTGCACGGGCGGCTCCAGTCCGGGAACGGCCGGCATCGCCGATTCGACCGCGACGTAGTACGCGCGCGCCGTGCCGCCACGGATGCGCACGCCCTTGCCGCGCCGCACATAGCCGTAATAGGCCGCGCCGCGCGCCACCGCGAGATCGAGGTCCGCGCCTTCGAGCAGACGCGCGGCGGGCGCGTTTTCGGAGGCGAGCCATGAATTCAGCGTCGTCATCACGCGCTCGACGAGCAGCGGCGACTTGAACACGCCGCCGTTGAACAGCACGACGGTCGGATGCAGCAGCGTCGCGCCCTGCGGCGCCTGATGCTGCAAGCCTTCGACTTCCGCGAGCGCGTTGACCTGACGGCCGAGGAACGCGGCGAGATGGCGCGTGACGGCGGCGTCCTGCGCGTACGGCAGACCGAGTTGCGTGAGACCGACGCGCGCGCGCGAAACGGGGCGAGCCGCGGCATCGACTTGCGGGAAAAAGCCTTCGAGCAGGATCTGCGTGAGTTCGGCGCGCGTGAGTTCGGTGCGCAGCGACCCGCCGATCAGCTTCGAGCCGCGGCTCGGGACGACGAGCGGCACCGCATCGACGGACGGATCGGAAAGCAGCGTTTCCTTCGCCGAGCGGCACGCGTAGGTGAGGGCGCGCAACTGCCACGGATCGGGCTGCGTGCCCGATTGCGCGAGCTTGCGCGCGACGGTATGCGCGAGCCCGAGGTCCATGTTGTCGCCGCCGAGCAGGATGTGCTCGCCAACGGCCACGCGATGCAGTTCCAGATTGCCTTCGCGCTCGACGACCGCGATCAGCGACAAGTCGGTCGTGCCGCCGCCGACATCGACGACGAGAATCACATCGCCCACTTTGACCTGCTTGCGCCAGCCGCCCGACGATTTTTGAATCCAGCTATAGAGCGCGGCCTGCGGCTCTTCGAGCAGCGTCATGCGCGTGTAGCCGGCTGCGGCGGCGGCTTCGGCGGTGAGTTCGCGCGCGGCGGGATCGAAGGACGCGGGAATCGTCACGGTGACGTCCTGCTGATCGAAAGGCGCATCGGGATGCGCGTGGTTCCACGCTTCGCGCAAATGCATCAGATAGCGCACCGAGCTTTCCAGCGGCGACACGCGCTCGACTTCCTCGGGCGCATCGGACGGCAGGATTGACGCGCGGCGATCGACGCCCGGATGGCACAACCAGCTTTTCGCGCTGGAAACGAGGCGGATCGGCGTGCCCGCGCCCCGGCTGCGCGCGAGTTCGCCGACGATGAACCTGCGCTCCTGCGTCCACGGCAGCGTGAGATCGCCGGGCGCGAGCTCGTTCTCGTGCGGCAGATAGAGAAACGAGGGCAAAAGATCGCGTTCTTCGGCGGCGCCGGGCGCGGTCAGTTGCGAGATGGGCAGCACGCCTTGCGCGGTCTTTTCGCCGTCGCTCGCGCCCATGTCGACGTAGGAGAGCGCGCAATGCGTCGTGCCGAGATCGACGCCGATCGAGTAGCGCGCCGGGTTATCGTTCGCTTGAATGTCGCTCACAGTTCCACCTCCGCGGGCGCGACGATGCTCGCATCATGGGACGGCGCGAGCTTCGGCAGGCGCGTGTCCTCGACCTTCCATCCACGATGGCTGATGCTGCCCGAAAAGGGCGGCTTGCCGACTACGTTGCCCGTCAGCCGGATGGCGGCGGCATCGAAACCCTCCTGCAGCGTGATGCGCGTGCCTTCCGCTTCGGTGCGCACGGGCTTGACCGTGAAATGCTCGCGCAGCACGTTACGGCAGCCGTCGTGCACGAGGCGGGCGGCCGCGCCGATATCGGCGTCGCTGTAATTGACGATGTCTTCTTCCACGAAATCGATGAAACGCGCGTCGCGCTGCAAAAGGCCGAGCAGTTGCAACGCGGCGACCGGGCTCGCCTCCTTCAGCGCGGACGGCGCGGGTTGAACCGGCGCGGCGGCAGGCTTCGGCGCTTCGGCTTTGAAATCGGGCGCGGCTGCGGGGGCTTCAGGCGCTTCGGGCGCTTCGCGCAGGCGCTGCACGCGGCCCGCGAACGATGCATTGCCGAGAATGCCGAAGAAGGCGCCGAAGGCAATGCCTATCCTGCCGAAAAAGCCTGGATTCATGTCGGTCATGTGATGCTCCTGTAGGCCGCGCGAGGACGACCCTATCCTCGGGCGGCGCGGGTGGCCGGTGTTCGGTGCCGTATCGGCGGGGTGATGCCGGGAATGTCTGCCCGTGCGGCTTTTCAGAAAAGGCACGAAAAACGCCAACGGCCTTTATACCGTATCCCGATATTTTCCATGATGTCGCGCCCCGGCCGGGAAAATCGCTCCGGATGGGCGCGCGGCGGCGGGCCTCATTCTCGCGATTTGCGCCGTCAAGTCAAGGCGCGGCAGGCTTCGCGGCGCGCTTCAGGCCTTGTAGCCGATCTTGCGCAGCAGGTCGTGGCGCCACTTCACGTCGTCTTCGCTTTCGACGCCAAGCGGCGGGAACCCGTCCACCACGCCGACGATCCCGCGTCCCTGATCCGTCTGCGCGACAAGCACCTGCGTCGGATTGGCGGTCGCGCAAAAGATACGGCACACCTCCGGCACGGCCTTCACGGTATTGAGCACGTTGACGGGAAAGAAGCCGTCGCCGAGCACGATGATGAAGCTGTGTCCCGCGCCGATGTTCTGCGCGTTGCGCGCGGCCAGCTCGACGCCATGCTCGTCCGTGCCCGACGTGCGTACGAGCCGCTTGCCCGACGCCTCGCAGAACGCGAGTCCGAAGCGGATGCCGGGCACCGCGCCGACGAGCGCCTCGTGCAGATCCTCGACCGTCTTGATGAAATGCGACTGACCGAGGATGAAGTTGGTGTCCTCGGGCTTGTCGATGGCGATGGCGAGCAGTTCCATGGCGGATCTCCGGTGCGCGCTGGAAATTCCATGGTAGGCGCTTTTCTACGCGCGTATTTCGAACCCCGCGAGATACGCAGCCGCATCGCCGCCGTCCCAGACGCGGCCATCGCAGAACGTCGCCGCGCGCCGTTCGCCGGGAATCGCAATGCCCGCCGCCTGCGCCGCCTCGCGATAAAGCGCGGTCTGATTCACGCTCGCCGCGATGGCCGCATCGTCGATATCGGCGCCGAGCATGCCCCAGCGCCGGTATTGCGTAATGAACCAGACGCCGTCCGATACGCGCGGATAGTTCACCGCGCCTTCATCGAAGAAACGCACGGGCAGCGCGCGCGCATCGCCGCCATCGGATGTGGCGAGGCGCGGCTCGATCAGCGCGCGCGGCACGCCGAGCAGCGCGGACGACGACAGCGCCTCGGCGATCTCCTCGCGATGCGCCCGCGTATCGAGCCAGGCGCACGCATCGAGCATCGTGCGAACGAGCGCGCGCGCCGTCGCGGGATAGAGCGCCGCGAAATCGCGCCGGCACGCGAGCACCTTCTCCGGATGATCCGGCCAGATCTCGCTCGTGTACGCGACCGTCCTGCCCGCGTCGCGCGCCTCGGCGACGGCGTGCCACGGCTCGCCCGCGCAGAAGCCGTCGAGCGCGCCCTCGACGAGCGCATCGGCCATGCGCGGCGGCGGAATCACGATGCTCTGCACATCGCGCAACGGATGCACGCCGTGCGCCGCGAGCCAGTAATACAGCCACATCGCGTGCGTGCCGGTCGGAAAAGTCTGCGCGATGACCGGCGGCCGCCCGAGCGAATGCAACGCTTCCTTCACGCTGGCGCCGTTTCGGATCGCATCGGCCAACGGACGCGACAGCGTGATCGCCTGACCGTTGCGATTGAGGACCATCAGCACGGCCATGTCCGCCTGCGGCCCGCCGATACCCAGTTGCACGCCGTACACGAGGCCATAGAGCGCGTGCGCCGCGTCGATCTCGCCGGACAGCAGCTTGTCGCGCACGGCCGCCCACGACGGCTGACGGCACAGCTCGATCGAGATGCCATGACGCGCGCCGAGATCGCGCAACGCGGCGACGGCGAGCGGCGCGGCATCGGAAAGGGCGACGAAGCCGAGCCGCAGATGCGTGCGTTCGGGTTGGGAGGAAGTGATGTTCATGAGATGTCGATAAAGCTAGAGCAGATCGGCCATCGAAAGCAATTGGCGCGCGATCTCGGCGACCTTCACGCCCTGATCCATCGCGCGCTTGCGAAGCGCCGCATAGGCTTCGTTTTCGGACATGCCGCGCCTGTCCATCAGAAGACGTTTCGCGCGGTCGATGACCTTGCGCTGCTCCAGTTCGTCCTCGACCTTCGCGAGCCGCTGACGCAACTGCGCTTCATGCGCGAAACGCGCGAGCGCGACTTCGATGATCGGCGCGAGACGCTCGGGCGCGAGTCCTTCGACGGAATACGCGGTGACGCCCGCGCCCACTGCCGCGCGAATGAACTGCTGATCCGCGTCGTTGCTGAACATCAGCACGGGACGCGGCGCGGCCTTGTTCATCACCGCGAGCTGTTCGAGCGTGTCGCGCGAGGGCGACTCGGTATCGATGATGACGACATCGGGCTTCTGGCTCTCGACGGCCTTGTGCAGCGCCGAAGGCGCGGCCGCTTCGGCGAGCATGTCATAGCCCATGCGCGCGAGTTGCTCGCGCAAATCGCCTATGGGCTTGTCGGTGTCGGTGACGAGAAGAACGCGAAGCATGCGGGAAGCGGAAGCGGTCATGCGAGGGACGCTTGAGACTTTAACGCGCCGTCCGCGCTTTGAGAACCCGCTTTACGCGGCATGAGCGAAGCCTTTGGCGCTCTGCATATGCGCCGCGAATTCCGCCGCTTCGCCGATCGCACCGCCGATCAGAATCACCGCCGGACTGCCGAGGCCGGCAGCGTTGGCATCATCGGCAAGACGATCGAGCGTCGTCACGAGCCGCTTTTCCTGCGACGATCCCGCGTGCTGCACGACGGCCGCAGGGGTGCTCGCGGGCAACGCATCGAGCAACGATGCCGTCAGACTCGCGATGCGGCTCATGCCCATATAGATCGCGAGCGTGGTGCCCGTTGCGGCGAGCGCGGCCCAATCCGGCTGACTGTGATCCTGCATGTGCGCGGTGACGAACGTCACGCCCTGACAATGATCGCGATGCGTGAGCGAGATGCCGAGTCCAGCCGCCGCCGCGAATCCCGATGACACGCCATTGACGATATCGACCCGAATATCCGCCTCGCGCAATGCGGCGATCTCTTCGCCCGCGCGTCCGAAGAGCAACGCGTCGCCGCCTTTCACGCGCACCACATGCAGTCCTTTCTTCGTGTATCGCTGCATGAGGCGCTGAATGAAGGCTTGCGGCGTGGACTTGCATCCGCCGCGCTTGCCGACGCGAATCACGCGCGCGTTCGGCGCAAGCGTGACGATGTCGGCGTTGGCGAGATCGTCGACGAGAAGGACGTCGGCGGCGGCGAGCGCCTTCGCGGCGCGCAAGGTCAGCAAGTCCAGATCGCCGGGGCCCGCGCTCAACAGAGTGACTTTGCCTTTGATGGTGCTCATCGTTGCTTCCTGAGTCTGCGTGCTTCGTGTGTGAGGCATCGGCGCGGCAAACGCAGATAGCGTCCGCTCGTGTCGCTGCACGATGGGGACGCCTTTGTCCTTGCTTTCATGTATCGGGGCGCCGCGAACGCCGTTGCTCGCAGCGCTTTCGACAATGCAATAAGCGGGCCATTGGTCGAATAAGGCTTCGAGCACGTTATCCGCACTGTCGTTGTGCGCGGGCGGCACCGCGAGGGCGCATGGGCGCTTGCTCGATGTGAATGCGTGCGTTAACCGTGCAGTACAAAGTGAGGAGCGTACGAAGCGATCGCTTGCACGTTCGCACGGCATCAGTGCTGCGTCGCACCATCCCTGTGCCCGCCTGCATCGAAACATGACGTGAAGCTGATGCGCGCAGTCCGTGCATATAACGCGCAAAGCCTTGCGCGACAAGCGTCTGAAGTCGATGCGGCCCGCATGGCATAGGCCTTGCCTTATGTCTCGCCATCGGATCAACGGCGATCCGTCCTGAATACAGCGCCCGGCAAGTGAAGAACATGCGGGCATCGGACAACGGCGTCCCCCGCATCGGCTTCCCGGCCCATGCGCGGGACGCCTTTCTTTTTTTGCGGAAAGACGATGGACAAAGCCACCCGGATCGATCTCTTCAGCATGCGCAGCGCGCCGATGCGCGCCTTCCATCTCACGTGGATGGCCTTCTTCGTATGCTTCTTCGCGTGGTTCGCCTGCGCGCCGCTGATGCCGCTCATCAAGCGCGAATACGGACTCACGGCGGATCAAGTTGCGAACATCAATATCGCGGCCGTCGCCGTGACGATTCTGGTGCGCCTCGTCGTCGGACCGATGTGCGATCGCTTCGGCCCGCGCCGCGTGTATGGCGCGCTGCTGCTCGCGGGTTCGGTGCCTGTCATCGGCGCGGCGCTCTCTACGGGCTACGACAGCTTCCTGTGGTGCCGTCTCGCGATCGGCGCGATCGGCGCGAGCTTCGTCATCACGCAGTACCACACGTCGGTGATGTTCGCGCCGAACGTCGTCGGCACCGCGAACGCAACGACTGCCGGCTGGGGCAACGCGGGCGCGGGCGCGGCGCAGGCGATCATTCCGCTTCTCGTCGCGGCAGCGATCGCGCTCGGCGTGGGCGAAGCATCGGCATGGCGGGTCGCTTTGATCGTGCCGGGCATCGCGATGCCGGTGATGGCCTTCTTCTACTGGCGCTATACGCAGGATTGCCCGCAAGGCGACTTCGTCGCGCTGCGCCGTGCCGGCGTCGCGATCGACGGCGGCAAGAAGGGCGGCTGGCAGAGCTTCCTGACCGCGTGCTCGAACTATCGCGTGTGGATGCTCTTCGTCACGTACGGCGCGTGCTTCGGCGTCGAAGTGTTCATCCACAACATGGCGGCGATCTATTACGTCGATCACTTCGGCCTCTCGCTCGCGCAAGCCGGCATGGCGGCGGGCAGCTTCGGTCTGCTCGCGCTCTTCGCCCGCGCGCTCGGCGGCTGGCTCTCCGATAAAGCCGCCGCGAAGAAAGGCCTCGATATCCGCGCGACCTTGTTGTTCGCGCTGATCGCGGGCGAAGGCATCGGCCTCTATGCGTTCGCGCATGCGCCGAGCGTCGTGCTCGCCATCGTCGCGATGCTTGCGTTCGGCCTCTTCACGCACATGGCATGCGGCGCGACTTACGCGCTCGTGCCGTTCATCGATCGCAAGGCGCTCGGCGGCGTGGCTGGCGTGATCGGCGCCGGCGGCAACGTCGGCGCGGTCGCAGCGGGCTTCCTGATGAAAGGCCTCGGCAACGCGCAAGCCACGCTCTCGATGCTCGGCGTGATCGTCGCGACGACGGCGCTCTGCGCGCTCGCCGTGCGCTTCTCCCCCGAACACAAGGCACGCGAAGCGGCACTGCGCGAAAGCGCGCTCGCAGCCAATAACGTCATTGCAAACTGAGAAGGCCCCGTCATGAAAATCGTCGTCATCGGCCACGGCATGGTCGGCCACAAGTTCCTCGAATGTCTCGCCGAGAGCGGCAACGAAGCGCTCGACGTGACGGTCCTGTGCGAAGAACCGCGCGCCGCGTACGACCGCGTGCATCTGACCGAATTCTTCACGGGCAAGAGCGCGGATGATCTCTCGCTCGTCGAAGAGGGCTTCTTCGAACGTTCGGGTTATGCGCTGAAACTGAATGCGCGCGCGGTGTCGATCGATCGCGCGGCGCGCACGGTGACGGCTTCGACGGGCGAAGTGCTCGCGTACGACAAGCTCGTGCTCGCGACCGGCTCCTATCCGTTCGTGCCGCCCATCGAAGGCCGTGATCGCGACGGCTGCTTCGTGTATCGCACGATCGAAGATCTCGAAGCGATGCAGGCATGCGGCGCGCGCTCGAAGACGGGCACGGTCGTCGGCGGCGGTCTGCTCGGTCTCGAAGCAGCGAAGGCGCTGCGCGACATGGGACTCGAAACGCATGTGATCGAATTCGCGCCGCGCCTGATGGCCGTGCAGGTCGATGACGGCGGCGGACGCGTGCTGCGCGCGAAGATCGAGGAGCTCGGCGTCACGGTTCATACGGGTAAGAACACGCTTGCGATCGTCGATGGCGAAGGCGCGGCCAACCGCATGAATTTCGCCGATGAGACGCATCTCGACACCGACATGATCGTGTTCTCGGCAGGCATTCGTCCGCGCGACGACATCGCGCGTGCAGCGGGTCTCGACATCGGCGCGCGCGGCGGCATCGTGATCGACGACGCCTGCCGCACGAGCGACGAAGCGATCTATGCCATCGGCGAATGTGCGTTGTGGAAGGGCCAGTTGTTCGGCCTCGTCGCGCCGGGTTACGACATGGCGCGCATCGTCGCGAAGCAGATCATCGGCGAGGAAGCGGCGTTCGCGGGCGCGGACATGAGCACCAAACTCAAGCTGATGGGCGTCGATGTGGCGAGCATCGGCGATGCACACGGCAAGACGCCCGGCAGCCGGACGTATCAGTACAGCGACGAGCGCAAGCAGGTCTACAAGAAGATCGTCGTGTCCGACTGCGGCAAGTTTCTTCTCGGCGGCGTGATGGTCGGCGATGCAGCGGAATACGGCACGCTGCTGCAGATGATGTTGAACAAGATCGAGTTGCCCGAAGCGCCCGAATTCCTGATCCTGCCGTCGAGCGATGGAAAAGCGAAGCCCGCGCTCGGCGTCGAAGCCTTGCCCGATGCGGCGCAGATCTGTTCGTGCAACAACGTAAGCAAGGCTGAAATCTGCGCGGCTGTCTGCGCGGGCGCAACGAGCATTGGCGCGATCAAGTCGTCGTGCAAGGCGGGCGCATCGTGCGGCGGCTGCGTGCCGCTCGTCACGCAAGTGATGAAGTCGGAGATGAAGCGGCAGGGTCTCGCGGTGAACAATCATCTGTGCGAGCACTTCCCGCATTCGCGTCAGGAGCTTTATCACATCGCGCGCGTGGAAGGACATCGCACGTTCGGCACGCTGCTCGCGAAGCACGGCAAGGGACGCGGCTGCGATATCTGCAAGCCTGCCGTCGCGAGCATTCTTGCTTCGTGCTGGAACGAGTTCGTGCTGAAGAAAGAGCACGCGAGCCTGCAGGATTCGAACGATTACTACCTCGCGAACATCCAGCGCGATGGCACGTACAGCGTCGTGCCGCGCATGCCGGGCGGCGAAGTGACGCCCGATGGCTTGATCGCGGTCGGCCAGGTCGCGAAGAAGTACGGCCTCTATACGAAGATTACGGGCGGCCAGCGTGTCGACATGTTCGGCGCGCGCGTAGAGCAATTGCCGTTCATCTGGGAAGAGCTCATCGCGGCGGGCTTCGAATCGGGTCATGCGTATGGCAAGGCCCTGCGCACCGTGAAGTCGTGCGTCGGCTCGACGTGGTGCCGTTATGGCGTCGGCGATTCGGTCGGACTCGCGATCGAACTGGAGAATCGCTACAAGGGTCTGCGCACGCCGCACAAGATCAAGTTCGGCGTGTCGGGCTGCACGCGCGAGTGCGCCGAAGCGCAAGGCAAGGACGTCGGCGTGATCGCGACGGAGAAGGGCTGGAATCTCTACGTATGCGGCAACGGCGGCATGAAGCCGCGTCACGCCGAGCTTATTGCGTCCGATCTCGATCACGACACGCTCGTGCGGTACATCGACCGCTTCCTGATGTTCTACGTGCGTACGGCGGATCGCCTGCAACGCACGAGCGTATGGCGCGACAACCTCGAAGGCGGACTCGAGTATCTGATCGACGTCGTCATCAACGACAAGCTCGACATCGCCGCCGAGCTCGAAGCGGAGATGCAACTCGTCGTCGATACCTACGAGGACGAATGGAAGAAGGCCGTCACCGATCCGCATACGCGCAAGCGCTTCCGTCACTTCGTCAACAGCGAACAGGGCGATGCGAACGTGACCTTCGTGGAAGAGCGCGGCCAGATTCGCCCCGCCACGCTCGAAGAGCGCAAGTCGAAGCTTGCCGAAACCGTTTAACGCGTGAGGAAAAACATCATGAACGACCGTATCGAACAGGACTGGACCGCCGTTTGTGAACTCGACGACATCGTGCCGGATACGGGCGTGTGCGCGCTCGTGAAGGGCACGCAAGTCGCGGTGTTTCATGTCGCGGGCGAAGAGGCAGCCGTGTACGCGATCGACAACTACGACCCCCATTCGCAAGCCGCGGTGCTCTCGCGCGGCATCGTGGGAAGTCTGGGCGAGCGCATCGTCGTTGCATCGCCGATCTACAAGCAGCACTTCGATCTGCGCACGGGCGAATGCCTGGAAGCGCCGGAGCTTTCGGTGAGCGCGTATCGCGTGAAGGTCGCGGGCGGCAAGGTGTGGGTCGCGGCATGAAGACCGAATATGCGGTTGCGGGCATGGCGGCGTTGAAGCACGCCGCATCGCGCCAGCGGCTCGTGGTGATCGGCAACGGCATGGCCGGTATGCGTACGGTCGAAGAACTGCTGAAGATTGCGCCCGAGCTGTACGACATCACCGTATTCGGCGCCGAGCCGTACGGCAACTACAACCGCATTCTGTTGTCGCCGGTGCTCGCGGGCGAGAAGAGCGTCGACGACATCATTCTCAACACGCGCGAATGGTACGACGCGAACGGCATCACGCTGCATGCGGGCGATGCCGTGATCGAAATCGATCGTGCGCGGCGCGTCGTGCGTTCGGAGAAGGGCGTGGAAGCGCACTACGACCGTCTGCTGATCGCGACCGGCTCGAAGCCATTCATCATTCCGGTGCCGGGTTGCGAGCTTTCCGGTGTGATCGCATTTCGCGACATTCAGGATGTCGAAACGATGATCGAAGCGGCACGCGATCATCGGCACGCGGTGATCATCGGCGGCGGTCTGCTCGGGCTCGAAGCGGCCAACGGCTTGCAGCGGCAGGGCATGTCGGTAACGGTCGTGCATGCGAGCGGCAGCCTGATGGATCGTCAGCTCGATGCCACCGCGTCCGCGTTGCTCAAGCGTTCGCTCGAAGCGAAAGGCCTCAACTTCGCGATGGCCGCGCAGACCACGGAGATCGTCGGCGACGACCGCGTGCGCGCCGTGCGTTTCGCGGACGGCACGCAGATCGACGCTGATCTCGTCGTGATGACGGCGGGCGTGCGGCCCAACATTGCGCTCGCGAAAGAGGCGGGGCTGCACTGCGAGCGCGCCATCGTCGTCGACGACACGCTGCAGACTTTCGATCCGCGCGTGTATGCGGTGGGCGAATGCGTGCAGCATCGCTCGGCGACCTTCGGTCTCGTCGCACCGATCTGGGATCAGGCGCGCGTGGCGGGCGCGCATCTCGCGGGCGCGGGGCATCGCCGTTACGTGCAGCGCGCGACGGCGACGAAGCTCAAGGTGACGGGCGTCGATCTGTATTCGGCGGGCGATTTCATCGGCGGCGAGGACAGCGAGGATCTCGTGCTGCGCGATCCGCGCCGCGGCGTGTACAAGCGTGTCGTGCTGCAGGCGGGACGCGTGATCGGCGCGGTGCTGTACGGCGACGTGAAGGACGGCGGCTGGTATTTCGATCTGATTCAGAGCCGCGCGGACGTATCGCATCTGCGCGGCAAGCTTCTTTTCGGCAAGACGCTTTGTGAAGCCTGAATACGGCCAAGGATAGAGAAACGTGAGCATGTCCATCATCCCCATTCAAACGGCTTCTGTTAAAACGACTTGCCCGTATTGCGGCGTCGGCTGCGGTGTGAACGCATCGCCGAAGAGCGCGACCGAAGTGTCGATCGCCGGCGATGAAACGCATCCATCGAACTTCGGCCGTCTGTGCGTGAAGGGCTCGGCGCTCGGCGAAACGATTGGACTCGAAGGGCGTCTGCTCAATCCGAAACTGCGCGACCGCCGCAGCGGCGCGCTTACCGATGCATCGTGGGCCGATGCCATCGGCACGGTTGCGAGCGGCTTTTCGCGCATCATCGCGGAGCATGGTCCCGACGCGGTCGCGTTCTATGTATCGGGTCAGTTGCTCACCGAGGACTACTACGTCGCCAACAAGCTGATGAAGGGCTACATCGGCAGCGCAAACATCGATACGAACTCGCGGCTGTGCATGTCGTCGTCGGTGGCGGGACACAAGCGCGCGTTCGGCGAAGACCTCGTGCCGATGAGTTATGAGGACCTCGAACTCGCGGACCTCGTCGTGCTCGTGGGATCGAACACGGCATGGTGTCATCCGATTCTCTTTCAGCGCATCGTGAAGATGAAGGAGAAGCGGCCGGAGATGAAGATCGTCGTCATCGATCCGCGCTATACCGCGACTTGCGAAATGGCCGATCTGCATCTGCCGCTCAAGCCTGGCAGCGATGTGGCGCTGTTCAACGGACTGCTCGCGTTCCTCGCGGAGCACGGCGCAATCGATGCGGCTTTCGTCGATGCACATACCAGCGGTTCCGGCGACGCGCTCGCAGCGGCGGGTTCTTCGGATCTCGCGCAAACCGCGAAAGACTGCAAGCTGGATCACCACGATCTGATGGAGTTTTATCGTCTTTTCGCACGCACGGAGCGCGTGGTGACGGTCTATTCGCAAGGCGTGAATCAGTCGAGCGCCGGCACGGACAAGGTCAACTGCATCATCAATTGCCATCTGCTGACGGGGCGAATCGGCAAGCCTGGCATGGGACCGTTCTCGTTCACCGGCCAGCCCAACGCGATGGGCGGACGCGAAGTCGGCGGCCTCGCGAATACGCTTGCCGCGCATCTCGAGTTCGGCGATCCGCTGCATGGCGAGATGGTGCGGACGTTCTGGAATTCGCCTGCGATTGCAGAGCGCGCCGGATTGAAGGCCGTCGAGTTGTTCGATGCAATCGAAGCGGGCCGCGTGAAAGCCGTATGGGTGATGGGCACCAATCCTGTCGTCAGCCTGCCCGATGGCGATCGCGTGAAGCGCGCGCTCGAGAAGTGCGAGCTCGTGGTTGCATCGGACATCATCGAAAAGACGGATACGAACGCGTTCGCCGATGTGCTGCTGCCCGCGCTCGGCTGGGGCGAGAAGGATGGCACCGTGACGAACTCGGAGCGGCGCATCTCGCGTCAACGCGTGTTCATTCCGGCGCCGGGCAAGGCGCGCGCGGACTGGCGCATCATCTGCGATGTCGCGCGGCGCATGGGCTTCGAAGGCTTCGATTTTGCGGGTCCGCATGAGATTTTCGACGAGCACGCACGGTTGAGCGCGTATCGCAACGATGCGTCGGCGGGCGTGCATCGCGCGTTTCATATCGGTGGGCTGGCCGGGCTCGATCGCGCGCAATACGATGCGCTGCAGCCGACACAATGGCCGTTGCGCGAATCGGCAGAGGGAGGAACGGAGCGGCTCTTCGAAGATCACCGCTTCAGTCATGCAGATGGCCGTGCGCGCTTCGTAGCAACCGTTGCACGCGCGCCCGTGAATGCGCCCGATGACGACTATCCGCTCGTGCTCAACACCGGGCGCGTGCGCGACCAATGGCACACGATGACGCGAACGGGCCGCTCCTCGAAACTCGCGGGCCATATCAGCGAATCGTTCATCGACATGCATCCGCAAGACGCGCTCGCATGCGGCGTGCGCGAAGGCGAACTCGCGCGCGTGTCGAGTCGCTGGGGCTCGATGATCGCGCGCGTGCAGCATGGCGGTGGCATGCCGCGCGGCAGCGTGTTCGTGCCGATCCACTGGAACGATCAGACCGCCTCCGACGCGCGCGTCGGTGCGGTGGTGAATCCCGTCGTCGATCCGGTTTCGGGCGAACCGGAGTTCAAGCACACGCCTGTCGCAATCGAGAAGTTTCACGTTACATGGCACGGCTTTTCGCTCTCTCGCGCCGCGCCGGACCTCGACATGGTCACGCACTGGACGCGCGTGCATGGCACGGGCTTCGTCCGCTACGAAATGGCGGGCCGTAATCGTTTCGATGCATCCCATGGCG
Source organism: Caballeronia sp. ATUFL_F2_KS9A (assembly GCF_023630765.1). Lineage (NCBI taxonomy): Bacteria > Pseudomonadati > Pseudomonadota > Betaproteobacteria > Burkholderiales > Burkholderiaceae > Caballeronia > Caballeronia sp. ATUFL_F2_KS9A. The sequence goes on from NZ_JALQEK010000029.1 coordinate 19,773, forward strand.
ATCATCACGATTGGGCGCGTGCACTCTTTCATATCGACGATGAGCACGCTGACTGGATCGAATACGAGGACAAAAGCGCGGGCGTGTATCGCGCGGCGCATGTGGTCAATGAGCGTATCGAGAGTTGCGTGTTCATCTCCGAGCGGCCCGATCTGCCCGCGCGTGCGTGGCTCGCGACGCTGTTCGAAAAGGGACGCCTCGACGACGAGGACCGCGCGAGCCTCCTGCTCGGTCAGCCGATAGGCAAGGGCGAGGACACCGGGCCGACCGTGTGCTCGTGCTTCGGCGTCGGACGCAATACGATCTGCAACGCGATCCGCGAGAAGGGATTGAAGACAGCCGCCGAAATCACCTCGTGCGTGAAGGCGGGCGGCAACTGCGGATCGTGCGTGCCGGAGTTGAAGAAGCTCATCGTTGAGACGGAAATGGCGCGTCTCTCCACGGTCTGATTCGTCCGTGGTCTAACGAACGAACGCGGGCGCATGTCGCCCGCGTTTCGCGTTTTCAAGCCTTCCGATTCCTGCGGAGATCTCCGGAAAAACCCTCGAAAACAGGGCGTTTCCGGGCTATTGGTATGCTCGAATGAGCGCTCGCCAACCAAACTCCTTACGATTTATTACGACGTGAAATGGTGTGTTGGATTGCCAACGCATTCGCCGGTTCATCTTCCGTACAGTCACCTCAAAACACAGGCACTAAACAAACGGATGCCTGAAAACAACACCAAAAGGTAATACGGGGATTGCGATGAAGAACGCAAAACTATTCGAACAAGCGGAAGGCCAGCGCGCCACGATCCGCTCATCCCAGGCCAGCATCGACCTGTTGCACGAACGACGACTTCTGATCGACGTGCGAGCCTCATTCCCAGTCTGATTCGTCAAGCCGCCCCAAAGGGGCGTCCTTTCTCAAACGCTCGCTGATCCATCGAAGCCAGATTCGATCAGACGTCGGAGATAGGAATACTAACGAAACGATATTTGCTGTATCCGCTACATACCGGCGTCGATGTAGCTGGAATTGACTGTGCGCCTACACTTGGAGACCTCACCATGCAACGCAAACTGATCGCAGCAGCCGCCGTCCTCTCGCTCGTTTCCGCCGCTGCCTTCGCAACGGGCACGAACTCCAGCTCGAGCTCGACCTCGGGCGGCACGACCAGCGCAGCCGTGTTCGGCTTCGGCTCGTTCACCGCAACCAACGCGGGCGCCGCCAACGGCCACGCTTCGTCGATCGCCGGCCAGGGCTACGGCGTGACGGGCAACGCGACCAACGCGACGACGAGCCACATCAACACGTCGTCGGTGGGCGGCAAGGGTTTTGGCGGCTCGACGGCGACGGGCGTCTCGGGCGCCGACGCTGCCGCGAATGCCTGGAGCAAGCTGGGCGGCGGCTGGCGCTAAGCACACGGCGACGGACGGCGAACTTCGCCGCAACGGGGTTCGCTTTCCCGCAACCGATGTGATCCCGGTTCGAACAACAAAAAACGAAATCCAATCTTACCGATTCGATAAGGAATGCAAATCATGAAACGCACTCTGATCGCTGCTGCACTGCTCTCGTTCGTCTCCGTCGCCGCGATGGCCACGACCACGAACTCCAGCTCGTCCTCGACCTCGGGCGGCACGACGTCCGCTTCGGTCTCGGGCTTCGGCCGCTTCACGGCGACGAACTCGGGCACGGCCAACGGCAATGCGCAATCGATCGCCGGCAACAAGTTCGGCGTGACGGGCAACGCCACCAACGCAACGACGAGCCACACGAATACGTCGACGGTGAGCGGCTTCGGCCACGGCAACGCACAAGCGGGCGGCACCTCGGGCGCGGACGCAGCGGCCAATGCATGGAGCAAGCTGGGCGGCGGCTGGCGCTAAGCTGGTCGGCGACTCAAGGCAGGGGCGGCGTCATGACGAGCGTGCGCTTGCGGGATACCGCCTTTGCCGAACTCATAAAAAAACTCTAAGTCGTCCGGGACCGTCATGCGCTGTGGCGTTCCCCTTTTCTTCCGGAGAACCAAAATGAACAAGACCACTCTGCAATTGGCATGCGCGGTGCTGTTTTGCGCCGCGCAACTCGCCCACGCCGACACCACCGCCAATTCCTCGTCGGGCTCGGTTTCGGGTTCGACGTCGACGGGCATCGGCCAGGGCGGCGGATCGAGCCTCAACAACATCGGCACGTCGGCGAATTCGACGGCCAACACCAGTTCCAATTCGTCGTCGGTCGGCGGCCTCGGCGTCGCGACGGCGAGCGGCGGCCGTTCGACCGCGCAGGGCGGCTCATCGAATGTGAACATCTCGCTGACGATGCCGCAACTGACGACATCCGGCACGGATGCAAGCGGCGCCGATGCGACCGGCAAGGCGGCCACGAGCGGCCCCGGCACGAGCGCCTTCGACACGCGCACGACGGTCGACTACAACCAGAGCTCGTACTCGGTCCGCACGACGCCGTCGATCGCCGCACCCTCGCTCACCACGACGCTCTCCGACACCTGCATGGGCTCGGCCAGCTTCGGCCTGTCGATCACCGGCTTCGGCGCGACCGGCGGCACGACGCTCGTCGATCAGGCTTGCGTACGCCGCCTCGATGCACGCGAATTCCGCGCAATGGGCCTGACCGATGTCGCGCTCGCGCTCCTCTGCCAGAGCGAAGCGAACCGCCGCGCCGTCGAGGCGACGGGTCATCTGTGCCCGGGCACGACCACGCCGCTCGCGAAATCGGGCGAGGACGCGGTGCTGTCGGATGACGAGAAGTATCGCGATCCGCTGGTGCGCGCGCGCCTCGGCCTGCCGGTGACCGCCGCCAACAATCCGGAAGTCAGCATGAAGACGCAGAACGAGGCCAAGCAGGCTCAGCCGGCTCCCGCGAAGCAGGTCGCGCAGCCGACGCCGGTCGCCGCTCGCGTGTACGATCAGGCTGATACGAATGGCGTCGAAGTGGCGAGCACGCCCATCGGCGAAAAGATCGAAGTCTCGCTGGTGAAGTGAGGAAGCAACAGGTCCAATGGCAGGGTGACGCCATGGAGCGAGAGAGACGCGCCTGAGCAATCGGGCCGTCTCTACCTTTGAAGGGTTGGCTTTTGAAAGACTGGTCCCGGAGAGTCAACCCTCGTTTTCCCGCTGAGGCATGCGATGAAGAGTCACAAGAAAATGGCGGCCATCGCGCTCGCGGCGAGTGCGACGGTCTCGATGATGCCGATGAGCGCGCGCGCCGATGCAAGCGCCGGCGTGATCTGGGCCGCGAACCCGGTCGGCGTGCAGTCGATGCCCGATGCGCAGGCGCTCGCGCTCTTGCCTTCGAGCGGCTACGTGCCCTTGCAGACGTCGGGCGGCAAGTGCCTGCTCGTCGCGCGGCGCGGAACGCAGATCGTCGCAGTGGAGTTGTCGCCGCTCGCGATCGGCGCGAAGGTGATCGGCTGGAAGCCGCAGCAGATCGACATGAGCACGGTCACGTCGAAGTGGGGCTACGTGCCGCCGCAATCGTCGATCGATACGAAGAGCTTCGGCAATCCCGTCACGAGCACGATCTCGGAAGCGAACAAGACGGATACGTCGAAAGGCGGATCGTATGCGCGCGCGAGCAGTTGGGGCAATGGCAACGTCGAAGCGCATAGCAGCGCGATCGCGTCGGCAACGGGCGAGACCGAAGCCGCCGAATCGGTGACGGTGAACGGCAAGACGTATCGCAAGTACAGCCACTTCAGGCCGGCGACAGCCGAAGCGCCGATGGCCGCATCGGATGAATACTTCTGTCAGTGATGCACGTGCTTCATGTCGTGGCGGACTTCCGTTCCACGACCGGCGGCACGGGCAAGGCGACGTCTTCGACGGGTCGCGATTCAGTGCCGAAACGCGCGACCGAGAACGAGAACGTGTTGACGCCGTTCTCGCTCGTCGCCGACACGGTGCCGCGATGCATCTCGGCCACCGCCTTCACGATGGCAAGCCCGAGGCCGTGATTCTCGCGGCTATTCGTGCGCGAACTTTCCGCGCGATAGAAGCGGTCGAAGAGATGCGCCATCACATGCGGCTGGATCGATTCGCCGGGATTGGCCACGGCGATGCGAATGCGCCCATGTTCCCGCGTGATGGCCACGGAAATCGTCGCGCCGGGCGCGCAATGCTGAATTGCGTTCATCACGAGATTGGACAGCGCACGGCCGAATAGCGACGTATTGACGAACGCGCGCGCATCGCCGTTCGCGACGGCGCGCACTCGCGCTTCTTCCAGCGGAATCTCGAGAAACTCCAGTGTGCGATTGACCTCCGCCGCGAGCGACACTTCGACGAGTCCCGTCGCGCGTTCGCCCTGATCGGCGCGCGCGAGAAACAGCATGTCGTTGATGATCGCGCGCACGCGTTCGAACTCCTCGAGATTCGATTGCAGCGTGTGACGCAGCTCGTCGATCGAACGATCGCGCGTCAAGGCGACTTCCGTCTGACCGATGAGAATCGTGACCGGCGTGCGCAATTCGTGCGCGACATCGGCGTTGAAGGATTCGAGACGGCCATATGCGTGATCGAGCCGTTCGAGCGCGCCATTGAAGGACTTCGCGAGATCTTCGAGTTCCATCGGCAGCGCGCGCGTGTTCAGGCGTTGCGATCGATTGGTCGGACTCAGCTTCGATGCATCGCGCGTGAGGCGCGTGAGCGGTGCGAGGCCGAGCCGCGCGACCGAATAACTCAGCAGCAGGACCGCGACCGTGGCGAGCGCCATCAGCGCGGCGAGCGCGAGACCGAACGCGCGCATCGTATGAACGTTCGGCGAGCAATCGATCGCGACGAAGAGCTGCAACGGCGGACGATCCCCGTTGGGCGGAATCGTGAGCGTGGTCATCAGCATGTCGTAGGCGCGATCTTCCGGACGGAAGTGAACGTAACCGCCCATCACGCGCTTGACGACGCGGCCCGCGGGCGGCGAGCCGTATTCATAGCGCGGATCGTTGCTGGACACGGCAAAGAGCGTGGAGCCGTCGCGCGGGGTGATGTCGGCGAGCTTCTCCTTCGCGATCTTCCATTTCTCCGGCGTCGATACATGCGTGACGATGAGCCGCGCAATCTCCGCGCGATTGTCGAGCGAGTCGCGCAAATGCTGCTCCAGTTGCACGCGCAGCACGAGAAAGAGTCCCGAGCCGACGAGCGCAAACACGAGCAGCGCGACGAGCGCGAACATGACGGCGAGCCGCCGCGAAATGGAGCGTTGCGTGCGCGGCTCGCGCGCGTCGCGTGCCTCGCGTGGCGTCGACGATATCCACTGCGTGTTCATGATGGTCTCGCGTCTTCCCTTGCTTCGCGCGTGTCGCGAACTTCGCGCACTTCGAGCACATAGCCCATGCCACGCACGGTATGAAGCAGTTTGGTGCGGAACGGTCCGTCCAGTTTCGCGCGCAGCCGCTTGATCGCCGTTTCGACGACGTTCGTGTGACTTTCGAAATCGACTTCCCAGACGAGCTCGGTGATCGCGGTCTTCGAGAGAATGTCGCCGTGACGGCGCGCGAGCACCGAGAGCAACTGAAATTCCTTCGCGGTGAGGTCGAGCCGCACGCCGTCGCGTGTTGCGCGGCGGCCGATCAGATCGACATACAGATCGCCGACCGATATCAATGTCGATTCCTGCGCGCGCGTGCGGCGGGCGAGCGCATGCAGACGCTCGACGAGTTCGAGAAACGAGAATGGCTTCGTGAGGTAATCGTCCGCGCCTTCGCGCAGGCCGCGCACACGATCGTTGATGTGATCGCGCGCGGTCAGCATGATGACCGGCGTCGACTTCTGGAGGCGCAGCGCCTTCAATACCGCGAAGCCGTCGCGTCTTGGCAGCATCACGTCGAGCACGATCACGTCGTAGTCGTATTCGATGGCGAGATGCGTGCCTTCCTCGCCGTCCATCGCGACATCGACGACCCAGCCTTGCTCGGTCAACCCCGAGCGCAGGTAATCCACCACTTTGTGTTCGTCTTCGACTATCAGGACTTTCATGCCTGGCACCTGTGCGCGTTCAGTGTGTGTTTACCGCATTGTTCAACTGCTAACTATACGAGCCTCGCGGACATCGTGCTTACGTTTTCTTTCTACTCGCCCGAAGTAGTTGCGTTCGCAAGCTTCTGATCGTCGTTCGATGCAGTGTCCCATCCGCCGCCCAATGCCTTCACGAGCGTCACCGATACGGTGCGCTGCTGTCCGCGAATCTGCACGTCCTGTCGTTCGCTCGTGAGCAATTGCTGCTGTGCGGTGATGACGTCGAGATAGGCGACGAGCCCGCCCGAATAACGATCGTTCGCGAGCGACAGCAAGCGTTGCGCATCGACGACCGCGGCGTGCGACTGTTTCGCCGCGCCGTCCAGCACCGACAATCCGACGATGCCGTCCTGCACTTGCTGAAACGCGCCGAGCACCGTCTGCCGATAATTCGCGACGGCCGCGACATAGCCTTCGTTCGCGAAATCGACGGCTGCGGAGCGCCGTCCGCCATCGAAGATGACCTGGCTTGCCATCGTCCCGATGGTCCACAAAAGGCTCGGCGCGGAAATCAGACTTGAGAACGCCGTGCTTTCCCAGCCGACCGTGCCGTTCAACGTGAGGCTCGGAAAGAACGCCGCTTTCGCGACGCCGATCTGCGCATTGGCCGCGGCCATCGCACGCTCGGCGGATGCGACATCGGGCCGGCGTTGCAGTACATCGCTCGGCACGCCGAGTGGAATCGGCGGAAGCGGGCGTTCGTTCAATTCAGGCGCGATCGAGAATTGCGGCGCGGGCGTCCCGACGAGCGCGGCGATCGCATGTTCGAATTGCGCGCGCTGATTGAGCAGCAGTTGCGCCTGCACGCGCGTCTGATCGAGTTGCGCTTGCTGCTGCAATACATCGAGGCCTGACACCGCGCCGAGATCGTGTTGCGCCTGCACGTAATCGAGCGCTTTCTTTTGCAGCACGACAGAACGATTCAGCACGTCGATCTCCGCATCGAGCTCGCGCATCGAGAAGTAGTCGCTGGCGAGATCGGTGGTCAGCACGAGACGCGCATTCGCGAGATCGTCGCGCGACTGATCCGCCGATGCATGCGCGGCCTCCTCTTCGCGACGGATGCGGCCGAACAGATCGACGTCGTAGTTGACCGTCGGCGCGAGCTTCAGATCGCTTTGAACGGTAGCGTTGCTCGGCGTCGCGTAGTTGGTGACGGGCCGGTTCTTCGAAATGCGCGAGCGCGACGCGTTTGCACCGAGATCGACTTCAGGCAGCGCCAGCGCGGATGTTTGCGCGAGCGTCGCGCGAGCCTGTGCGTAGTGCGCGCTCGCCGCGGCGAGCGTCTGATTCTGTGCGAGCGCCTGCGTTTCGAGACCGTTCAACGTCACATCGCCGAAGCCTTGCCACCAGTCGAGCGCGAGCGGCGCATGCGACGGCTCGCCCACGCGCCAGTACGAATCCGTCTTCCACGTAGGCGGCGTTGCGGCGACGGGCCGATGATAGTCGGGCCCGACCGTACACGCGGCAAGCAGCGAGACGAGCGTGATGCCAAGCGCGGTCTTCATGATGCGGCCTTGCTGCCCGACGCGGGCTGTCGTTGCGTTTGCTGCGGCGCGATCACGACGTGATCGCCATCGGCGATCGAATCGCTCGGGTTGATGATGAGCTTGTCGGTCGCGTCGATTCCGCTCTCGATTTCGAGCGATTGTCCGAGATCCTGCGCGATCACGATCTTGCGCAAGCTCACATGACCGTTGCCATCGACGACCGCGAGACGTGGACCTTCGGAACGGAAGAGCAGCGCGTTGCCTGGCACGAGCAGACGCGCGTGCGCGGTCGCGGGCACGGCGACCTGCACATACGCGCCGGGCCGTAGCCGCCCATCGGGATTCGGCAGCGTCACTTCGACTTGCAACGAGCGCGTGGGCACGTCGATCGCGCCGGAGATGTGCGTGATCTTGCCGTGGAACTGTTCGCCGGGCAGCTCCGCCTGCGTGACCGTCACGTCCTGTCCGACCGATACGTTCTGCGCGTAAGCCTGCGGCAACTGCACGAACACGCGCAACGGGTCCGACTGGGCGAGCGCGAAGAGCGCGCGGCTCGTGCCGCTGCCCGCATCGATCAGATCGCCGACATCCACATTGCGCTGCGTGACGACGCCCGCAAAAGGCGCGACGATGCGCTTGAACGATTCGAGCTGACGCAGACGCTTCACGTTGGCATCGGCGGCCGCGAGATTCGCGACGTCCTGGTTGTACGTGCTCTGACGCTCGTCGAGTTCCTGTTGCGACACGGCATCGCGCTGACGCAATTGCTGCCAGCGTTCGAGCGAGCTCTTCGCGAGTCCGAGGCTCGATGCAGTCTGATCGCGTTGCGCGACCGCTTGCGCAAGCTCCTGATCGATCTCGGGCGTGTCGAGATCGGCGAGCAACTGGCCTTGCTTCACGCGCGATCCGATATCGACATACCAGTGCAGCAGATAACCCGTCGCACGCGCATAGATCGGCGATTCGACGAAGCCGCGCAAGGTCCCCGGCAACGTCGTTTCGCCGCCGCCATCGGTCTCTTGAGGCATGACGACGTTCACGTATTGCTGCGCGTTCTGCTGCGTGCGCGCGGCGATGGAATGGCTATGCAGCACATCGGTGACGACCGTGCGCGCCGCGCCTATCGCGAGCAACGCGAGCACGATCACGAGCGCGATCTTCGCGCGTTTCCATTCGACGTTGCGCGGCGGCAGCGCGGGCCCTTCGTTCGGGTCGCGAGCGGGAATCGCAAGCGATGCGTGGTTCTTTTCAGTCATGTTCGTCGGGATGCTTTGATGTCAGTGTTGGCCGCTGCCGTCTTCATGTTGCGTGTTACCTCTTCGCGCGGCGCGCCGTGCAAGACGTGCGTGAATGCCTGCGAAGACGAGCGGCACGAAAAAAAGCGTGGAAACCGTTGCGAACAGCAGGCCACCGATCACCGCGCGGCCGAGCGGCGCGTTTTGCTCGGCGCCTTCGCCGAGGCCGAGCGCCATCGGAATCATGCCGATGATCATCGCGAACGCGGTCATCAACACGGGGCGTATGCGGCTCGCGCCCGCCTCGAGCGCGGCGGTGAGCGGCGGCATGCCCGCGTTCAGACGCTGTCGCGCGAACGAGACCATCAGGATGCTGTTCGCGGTGGCGACGCCCATCGTCATGATCGCGCCGGTCAGCGCGGGCACGCTCAGGTGCGTGCCGGTGAGAAAGAGCATCCAGATGATGCCCGCGAGCGCGGCGGGCAATGCGCTTACGATGATGAGCGGATCGATCCACGACTGGAAGTTCACGACGATCAGCAGATACACGAGCACGATCGCCATCGCGACGCCCAGTCCGAGGCCGACGAACGACGTCCGCATCGTCTCGACCTGACCGCGCACGACGATCTGGCTGCCGCGCGGAAGCGTCTTCTGCGCTTCATCGACGAGTTGATTAACCTGGCGCGCGACGCTGCCGAGATCGCGGCCTTCGACGCTCACGAAGAGATCGATCACGGGCCGGATGTTGTAGTGCGTGACCACCGCGAACTGATTCTTCGGCGAGAGGCGCACGAGATTGCCGAGCAGTTGCGTGGGACCGTTGAGCGATGCGGACACGGGCGTTCGCAGCAGTTCGTCGATCGATGAAATCTGATACTGCGGCGTCTGCACCGCGAGGTTGTATTCGACGCCGTTGCGCGGGTTGAACCAGAATCCCGGCGCGGTTTGCGAGCTTCCCGAAAGCGAAACCAGCACGTTCTGCGCGACGTTGCTTGCGGACAGATTGAGTTGCTGCAGGCGCGTGCGATCCATCTGCAAATCGATGGCCGGTTCGTCTAGCTTCTGCTGGATGTGCGTATCGACATTGCCGGGAATCATGCGGATCTGCTTCATCAGCTTGCTCGCGACTTCGAAATTCGCCTGGCCGTTCTGCCCTTGAATCTGCACGTCGATGGCGGCGGGCAAGCCGAAGTTGAGAATCTGCGTGACGATGTCCGCGGGTTGAAAGAAGAATTCGACGCCGGGAAAGCGGCGCGGCAGGAGCGCACGCAATTCGTCGATGTACTTTTGCGTCGGCGAATGATCCGCGTTGAGCGCGACCTGAATTTCGCCGTCGAGCGTGCCGATCGTTCCGGCATTGCTGTACGACAGGTTGATGCCGCTATAAGGCAGACCGAGGTTATCCAGTATCGTCGCGAGTTCGTCTTGCGGCACGATCTGGCGCACGACCTTTTCGACTTCATCCGCGAGTCGCGCGGTCTCCTCGATGCGCGTGCCGGTCGGCGCGCGCATGTGCAGGCGAATATCGCCCGCATCGACGCTCGGGAAGAAGTCTTCGCCGAGCACGAACACGAGGCCCGCCGACAACAGGCAGAAGCCGAGAAAGAGCGTCGCGAACAGACGCCGCTTCACGAGCAGGCTCGACAGAATCACGATATACGCGCCGCGCATGCGCTCGAAGCCGCGATCGAAGCGCTGATGCAGACGCACGAAGAGATTCGGCTTTGCCTTCGCATCGGGTGCGTGCGCGTGGCCCATCAACAGCATCGCGAGCGTCGGCACGAGCGTGCGCGAAAGGATGTACGACGCGAGCATTGCGAACACGACGGCTTCCGCAAGCGGCACGAACAGGAACTTGGCGACGCCGGTGAGAAAGAACATCGGCACGAACACGATGCAGATGCACAGCGTCGAGACGAGCGCGGGCACCGCGATTTCACCTGCGCCTTCGAGGATCGCGTCGTGCAGATTCGTGCCCATGTGCAGATGACGCTCGATGTTCTCGATCGTGACGGTGGCATCGTCGACGAGAATGCCGACTGCGAGCGCGAGGCCGCCGAGCGTCATGATGTTGATCGTCTGCCCGAGCGCATGCAGCACGATCAGCGACGAGAGAATCGAGAGCGGTATCGAGATCGCGATAATGCAGGTGCTGCGCCAGTTGCCGAGAAAGAGCAGGATCATCGCGGCGGTGAGCGCGGCGGCGATGAGCGCTTCGCGCACGACGCCTTGCACGGCGGCCTTCACGAACACCGACTGATCGAAGAGCGCGCTGATCTTCAGATCGGAAGGCAGCGACGCCCGCGCTTGCGGCAAGAGATCATGCAACGTATTGACGATGGACAGCGTCGACGCGTTGCCGTTCTTCAGCACCGAGATCAGCACGCCGCGATGCCCGTCCTGACGCACGATGTTGGTCTGCGGCGAGAAGCCGTCGCGGACGTGCGCGACTTCGCGCAGATAGGTCGTCGCGCCGTTGATCGTGCGAACCGGAATGTCGTTCAGGCCCGCGACGGTCGCGGGCGAACCGTTCATGTCGACCGTATATTCGCGCGGGCCGATCTTTGCGGTGCCGGTCGGAAGGATCAGGTTTTGCGCGTTGACGGCCTGGACGACATCGGTCGGCGTGAGTCCTTTTGCGAGCAGCGCGCGCGTGTCGAGATCGACGGAGATGAGGCGCGTCTTGCCGCCATACGGATAAGGCACGGCCGCGCCCGGAATCGTCACGAGTTGAGGGCGCAAGAAATTGAGCGCGGTATCGTTCAGGTCCTGCTCGGATTGCTTCGGACTCGAAAGCCCGAGCTGAATCACCGGAATGCTCGACGCCGAATAGCTGATGACGAGAGGCGGCGTCGCGCCCGGCGGCATCTGCTTCACTTGCGCCTGTTCGACGGCCACTGTTTGCGCGATCGCGGTCTGGATGTTCGCGGTGGGCTGCAGAAAGAGCTTGATGATCGCGATGCCTTGCAGCGATTGCGACTCGATGTGCTCGATATTGTTCACCGTGGTCGTGAGGCTGCGCTCGTTGACCGACGTGATGCGATTGGCCATGTCCTGCGCGGAAAGGCCTGTGTAGTTCCAGATGATGCTGACAACCGGAATGTCGATTTCGGGAAGCACGTCCACAGGCGTCGTCATGAGGACGAACGGCGTCGCCAGCAGGATCATGATGGCCATCACGATGAACGTGTATGGCCGCTTAAGCGCAACGTTGACTATCCACATTGAGTCGTTCGGAAGAAGCTGGGAGAGGGCGCTGCGAATGAGGCGAATGCAACGCGCGGGACGCAATGACGGAGCGGGGCGTGCGGTTCGCCATCAGTGTCGTTATGGTAGTGGCCGGGTGCCAACGACAATATGACGTGAATATGGCGCCGATGTCAGATAAGGCGGTTTGAAAGCAAGCTTGCGAAAGCCCATGGTAGGGCGGAGCATTCGCATCGGACAGCGGGGAATAGCGAAGCGCGAGCGCGGGTTACGCGCTTCGAAGGGACGCGAGCGAGACGGCGCGGAAGGCCGCGCGTGTCTCGTTCGATGAGCGTGCGTTACTGCGGGGTTTGACCGAGCGGCGTCGTCGACATCGTGCGTCCCGAAGACGACGAACCGTCGCTGGACGAGCCATATGCGCTTTGCGCGCTGACCTTGGCTTCGGCTGCCTGGATGTCGTTCGGATAGAACGCATCGCGCTCGGACGGGTTATAGCCGGCTTGTTCGACGCGTTGCAGATCCGCTTTCACCTGCGCGCGCGTGAGACCTTCGGATTGTGCGAGCGCGGCGAGCGGCGCGGCAGCAAGGGCGATTACAGCGATGCGTGTGACTAGTTTCATGGCGCACTCCTCATGCGGGTAAAAATGAACGGGACGTGCGGTTGCGCGATATGCAGCGTCGGCACGCTCGCTACAGCCACCACTGAATTTTATTTGTCGTACCGTGACGAGATGCTGGCGATGAGATGACGCTTTGGTCAGATTGGGGCTGTCTGTGAATGCGCGCAGCCGGTGATAGACTCGCCCGCGAGACGCGCCTTGTAAGCTACCTGCACAACATCGTTCGCGGATGTTGTCCCCGATATCCCATCAGGACTCGATAAATTGCCGTTCAATCTGCCGACCACGGCCACCGCGCCGTTTTGCCCATCGGAAGTCAAAGGCTCCGTCGCCGTTTCGCCGGGCGCGCCGCTATGGAAGAAGCTCCTGCAATTCGCGGGGCCGGGCCTGCTCATTTCCATCGGCTATATGGACCCGGGCAACTGGGCGACGGATATCGAAGCCGGCTCACGCTATGGCTATAGCCTGCTCTTTGTCGTCGTGTTGTCGAGTCTTGCGGCGATGGTGCTGCAATGTCTTTCGATGCGCCTTGGCATCGTCACGGGAAAGGATCTCGCGCAGCTATCGCGTGAGCGTTACGCGAAACCGGTCGCGAACGTGCAATGGATGCTCGCGGAGTTATCGATCATCGCGTGCGATCTCGCGGAAGTGCTCGGCGGCGCGCTCGCGTTTCATTTGCTGTTCGGCGTTTCGCTGATGTGGGGCGTGGTGCTCACCGCATTCGATACGCTCATCGTGCTGGGCCTGAAAGGCAAGAACTTTCGCGATCTCGAAGCCATCATGCTCGGGCTCATCGCGACGATCGGCGTCGGTTATATCGTCGAGCTCGTGCTCGTCAAACCGCATTGGCCTTCGGTTGCTGCCGGGCTCGTGCCATCGATTCACGCGTTGAGCGATCGCGAGCCGCTTTATCTCGCGATAGGCATTCTCGGCGCGACCGTGATGCCGCATAACCTGTATCTGCATTCCTCGATCGTGCAGACGCGCGTGGTGAATCGCGATGCGAAGAGCCTTGCATCGGCGATCAATCTTTCGCGGCTCGATACGATCGTGTCGCTCGTTCTCGCGCTGCTGATCAATGCGGCGATCCTGATTCTCGCGGCATCGGCATTTCACGCGACGGGACACACGCAAGTGACCGAGATCGAAGATGCGTACAAGCTGCTTGCGCCTATCGTGGGAACCGGGCTTGCGGCGATTCTCTTCGCGGTGACGCTCTTTGCATCGGGCCAGAGTTCGACGTTCACCGGGACCATTGCAGGGCAGGTCATCATGGAAGGGTTCCTGCAACTGAAAATCCCGTGCTATCAGCGCCGATTCATCACGCGGGCGCTTGCGCTCGTGCCAGCGTTGATCGGCGTGTACGTGATGGGCAACGGCGCGGTCGGCAAGCTGCTCGTCGCGAGTCAGGTCGTGCTGAGCCTGCAACTGCCGTTCGCGCTTTATCCGCTGATCCGGATGACGAGCGATCGCGGCCTCATGGGAGCGTTCTCGAACAAACCGTTCATGAAGCTCGTCGCGTGGGCGCTGTTCGTGGTCATCAGCGCGGCGAACGTCTGGCTCGTGGTGCAGACGGTCGCGGAGTGGCCCGGCTGAAATGAAAAGCGCCATGCACGATTCGATGTGCATGGCGCTTCGTCAAGCCGCGAGCGTTGTCTACTTCACCACCGCCGCCGGCGCATCCGACTTGACCGAGACCGGCGCGGGAAGCGCCGCTTCGACAGGCCGCGTTTCATCGACCGTGGTTCTGCCGCCATCGCGGAAGAACGCCTGTTCCGCGGCCTTGTTCAGCACGAGAATACTGATCCGCCGATTCGTCGGCTCGTCGACGACATCCTTGTTGAGCGGCAGCACGTCGGACAGTCCGCGCACTTGCAGCACCTTGCTTTCCTTCATGCCGCCCGCGACGAGCGCGCGCCGCGCGGCATTCGCCCGCTCGCTCGAAAGCTCCCAGTTCGAATAGCCCGCCTGACCGCCGGAATAGGGCACTGCATCCGTATGCCCCGCGATCGACACGCGGTTATCGACATCGTTCAGCGATGCGCCGATGTTCGTCAGAATCGTCGTCACATAGCTTTCGAGTCTCGAACTGCCCGATGCGAACATCGGCCGCTTGAGCGAATCGACGATCTCGATACGCAAGCCTTCACTCGTGATCGCGATGCGAATCTGATCCTTGTACGCGCGCAGCGCAGGCGTCTGCTCGATGAGCGCCATCAGCTTCTGCTTGAGTTGCTGCAGCTTGCGCAAGTCGTCCATCGCAACGGCAGCGCGCGCGATCGATTGCGGCACCGGTTGCGTCTGGGTCTTGTTGCCTTCACCCGGACGCGTGCTCGACAGATCCCTGCCGCCGCCCGCGATGACGCTCGTATGCGCCGACGCGCCGCCATCGTTGCCGAACAATGCGGAAAGCGGCGTATTGAAGTATTGCTCGATGCCTTCCTTGTCGTACTTCGATGTCGATCCGAGCAGCCACATCAACAGAAAGAACGCCATCATCGCGGTGACGAAGTCGGCGTAGGCGATCTTCCATGCGCCGCCATGATGGCCGTGTCCGTGCGCCTTCTTCTTGCGCTTGACGACGACAGTCGGCGCAAGCACGGACTGCAGCGGATCGCGTGACGGTTTCTCAGCCATGTGCGTTGGTCCTTTGCGTACCCGATGTCATCACGAAGCCGCCTTCGGCATCTTGGTGGCACGAACCGCGTCGTCGAGTTCCTTGAAGCTCGGACGATCGGCGGTAAAGAGCACCTTGCGGCCGAACTCGACCGCGATCGTCGGCGCATAACCGTTCATCGATGCGAGCAGCACGGACTTCACGCACTGGAACGGCTTCGCTTCGGCCGCGCCCTTCGCGTTGAGCAGGTCCGCGAGCGGGCCGATGAAGCCGTACGCCAGCAGAATGCCGAGGAACGTGCCGACGAGCGCACCCGCGATCATCTCGCCGAGCACGGCGGGCGCGGCGCCGACCGAGCCCATCGTGTGCACGACGCCCATCACCGCGGCGACGATACCGAATGCAGGCAGGCCATCGGCCATTTTCTGAATGGCGTTCGCGGCGATCGAGCTTTCGGTGTGGTGCGTGTCGAGCTCTTCGTCCATCAGATCCTGCATTTCGAGCGCGTTGACATTGCCCGCCGACATCATGCGCAGATAGTCGACGATGAAGTCGAGCAGATGATGATCGGCCATGACGTGCTCGTACTTCTGAAAGACCGGGCTGGACTCGGGCGCATCGACATCGGCTTCGAGCGCCATCATGCCTTCCTTGCGCGCCTTCTGAAGCAGTTCGTAGAGCAATGCGATCAGCGCGAGATATTTCTCTTTCGTGTAGCCGCCGCCCTTGAACGCCTTCGGAATCGATTGCAACGTTTTCTTGAGCGTCGCGGTCGGATTCGACACGACGAACGCGCCGATCGCCGCGCCGAAAATACACAGCAGCTCGAACGGTTGCACGAGGGCCGCGAGGTGGCCGCCGACGCCGACGAAGCTTCCGATCACCGAGCCGATGACCAACAACCATCCGATGATGACAAACATGATTTCTCCGCAAAAGTCCGGGCGCCGCGGGCCGTGCGTGCTCGGGATTGAGACGCGCACGGCTCGCGACGCATTGTTCGCTTGTTGTTGGACTTATCGGCGCGAAAGTGCCGGAGATTTAGGGTGTCGCGCGCAAGTTTTTCTTCGCAAATGTTTGCGGCGTAAATGTTACGTTCGTTCGCGCCGCTTACTTTGCAGGCAATGGATCGCGTGATCATGTTTCGTCTAACATCGGTTGCATGAACTCGACCCTCGTACATCCGGCCGTTCGATCGGACGTCGGCGCGCTATTGCGCGAATGGCGTCAGCGCAGGCGCATGAGCCAGCTCGATCTCGCAGGCGTTGCGGACGTGTCCACGCGTCACCTGAGCTTCGTCGAATCGGGCCGCTCGCTGCCGAGCCGGGACATGCTGATGCGCCTCGCCGAGCAACTGGACGTGCCGCTGCGCGAGCGCAACACGCTGCTCGTCGCGGCCGGTTATGCGCCGCTTTATCGCGAGCGCGCGCTGGCCGATCCGCAACTTTCCGCTGCCAGGCGTGCTGTCGATCTCGTGCTCAAAGGGCATGAGCCGTATCCCGCGCTCGCGGTCGATCGTCACTGGACGATGATCGCGGCCAACGCGGCTTTCGCGCCGCTCGTCGCATCGGCGGATGCGCAATTGCTCGTGCCGCCCGTCAACGTGCTGCGGCTGTCGATGCATCCGCAAGGTCTCGCCGATGCCATCGACAACTGGCACGAGTGGCGCGCGCATCTGCTCGCGCGCCTGCGCCGGCAAATCGACGTGTCCGGCGATGCGACGCTCGTCGCGCTCTTGGCCGAACTGGAGGCGTATCCCGCGCCGCGTCACGCGACCCACGAGCCGCGCGGCGAGACCGATCCCGTCGTCGTGCCCTTGCGTTTGCGCACGCAGCACGGCGTGCTGTCGTTCTTGAGCACGACGACGGTTTTCGGCACGCCCGTCGACATCACGTTGTCGGAGCTTGCGATCGAAGCCTTCTTTCCCGCCGACGATTCGACCGCCGCCATCCTTCGCGAACTCGCCGACGCAAGACGTTGAGCTTGCGTCGCGCCGCGCATGCTTACAGAATTGAACCTAGTCGACATGCGCGGATCAATGAGAAAGCAGGCTGCGCGTCGCATGGCGCGCGGCCTGTGTCAGCTTTTGTCCAACCAACGCGGAAGGCAGCGATGATTCAAACATTCGAACAAGTGATCGGCGGGCAAACGATGCAGTTTTGCGCCAGCATCGCGGAGGGCGGCGGGCCGCTGCGCGTCATCATCAGCCGTGCGGATTCGGCGGAATCGCTCGTGATCGTCGAAGCGGACGGCATCATCGGCGCGATCAAGGCCGAAGTGGAAGCGCCCGATACGCTCGTCGCCGATGCCGTTCGCAAGGCGCAGCAGGAAGCGCTCATCGAGCGTGCGCTGGAAACCGGCGCGGTGCAGACCACTAGCCTGTAACGCTCTTCGTCCACGAGCATCAGTAAGAATGCCCGCGCCGCTTTCAAGGCCGCGCGGGCATTGCTTTATGCGCGCGATGGCCGCCCGGCGTTCTACATGCGCGGTTCGCCGTTTTTCGGATCGGCGGGCACCATTGGCGTCGCGGAATCCGGGCCGTCAGGCATGTCCGGATCTTCGGGGTTCGGCGCGGCGTCGGGATCGAGCAGCTTGTCCGGGTCCGGTTCGAGCGGCTCCTCGGGGGAGCGGGGCATTGTCGACATGGTGTTGTCCTCAAAAGATTCGCGGCTTTACCTGGGCGTTGCAACGGCCGTTCCCGACGTCCGTCTCTAGGTAACACGTTCTTCGGCGTTCGCGCTCGCCGGATTGTTAACATGACGCGCGATCGACGCGGCGCACAACAGAAGCGCGACGGAGATCGCCGCCGACCAGCGCACCGCATCGACGATCTGGTGCGCGCTCGCCGCGCCGTCGCCATAAGCCGCGAGCGCGCCGAACGCCGCGACGCCGATCGCGCCCGCCGCCTGCCGCGCCGTGTTGAGCACCGCCGACGCCGTGCCCGCACGCGGCTGGCCGACGGTGCCGAGCAGCGCGGTCGTCATCGCCGGGACCGCGAGTCCCATCCCCGATGGAATCAGCAGGAACGGCACGAGCAGCGCGGCCGTGGGCGTCGTCGCATCGACGAAGGCGAGCGCGGCGAAACCGGCGGCGTCGAGCAGCGCGCCGAAGATCATCGGGCCGCGCGAGCCGAAGCGCGCGACGACAGGGCCGCTCGCCAGGTTCGAGATCAGGAATCCGCCCGTCAGCGGCAGGAACGCGAGGCCGGTCTGCAAGGGCGTGTGACCGAGCACGCGCTGCAAATACAGGCTCAGCACGAAGACCATTCCATAGTAGGTGAGATTCACGCCGATACCGAAGGCCACGGCCGCGCTGAACGTGCGCTCGGCGAAGAGCGACAGCGGCAGCATCGGCGTGCGGCTTTCGCGCTCGATCGCGATGAACGCGCCGCCCGCCGCCAGCGCGAGCAGCAAAGCGCCGATGACGAGCGGATGCATCGGTCCGAGCGGGCGCAGTTCGATCACAGCGCCGACGAACGAGGCGAGCGCGACGATCCCCAGCGCCTGGCCGGGCAGGTCGATGCCGCGCGCACGACCGGCATCTTTGGGTCGCGCGTTTTCTATCCACGCTAGCGTCGCGACGATGCCCGCCGCGCAGATCGGCAGATTGACCCAGAAAATGCTGCGCCAGCCGAACGCCGCGATCAGCACGCCGCCGACGATCGGCCCCGCCGCGATCGACACCGCGCCCGCCGCCGTCCACAAGCCGACCGCTCGCGCGCGCAGACGCCGGTCGTGGCCGCACGCCGCATTCAGCAGCGCGAGCGAGTTCGGCAGCATCGCCGCCGCGCCGACGCCCTGCAAGGCCCGCGCGGCGATGAGTTGCGCCGCGTCGCCGGAAAAGGCGCACGCGAGCGACGCCAGCGCGAAAAGCGCGAGTCCGCCGACGAACATGCGCCGCGCGCGGAAGCGGTCGCCGAGCGAACCGGCCGAGAGCATGAGCGCGGCGAAGGCGAGCGCGTAGCTGTCGATGGTCCATTGCAGGCTCGCGACGCTCGCACCCAGATCGTGGCCGATGCGCGCGAGCGCGACATTCACGATCGAGACATCGAGTTGCGAGACGACGAAGCCGACGCTGGTCGCCGTCACGGTGAGCGTCTGCCGTGCGGACAGACGCGTTTCGGATGAAGAAAGATTCGAGTTCATGCCGGCCATCGTAGGCGCGCGGCGCGGCCGATGTTTCGGCATGGGCCGAAACGTGAAAGCGCAATGAAAAATGGCGCACCGCGTGAACGGTGCGCCACTTCGCGTGTGGAACGCTAACGCCGGATCAGCGCGCCTGCTTGATGAACAACGTCGTCAGCGCGCCGACCGCGCACAGTGCGCCGACGTAGATCGCGGGCGCCATCGGGCTCGATTTCATCATCAGCGAGACGACGATCGGCGTGAGTCCGCCGAACACCGCATACGCGACGTTGTACGAAAACGAGATGCCGGAGAAACGCACGGCCGCGGGGAACGACTTGACCATCACGAACGGAATCGCGCCGATCACGCCGACGAAAAAGCCCGCGAGCGCGTACCACGGCAAAAGCGCGGAGGCATCGGCCGCGACCTGCTGGAACATCATCCAGTACGTGACGGCGAGCGCCACGCCGCCGACGAAGATCGTCTTGCCCGCGCCGATGCGGCCCGCGATCGCGCCCGCCAGCACGCAGCCGATCGTGAGACACAGCGTCGCCGCGCAGTTCGCGACGAGCACCGTCGCCGGCGCGATGTGGAACTGCTTCTGCAGCAGCGTCGGCGTCATCAGGATCACGACGACGATCGCGGCGGAAAGCATCCACGTCAGCAGCATCGACACGATGACGGCGCGGCCGTGATCGCGCAGCACGGCCTTGAGCGGAAGTTCCGCGGCGAGCGACTTGCGCTTCTGCAACTCGGCGAACACCGGCGTTTCATGCAGCCAGCGACGCAGATACACCGAGCACAGACCGAAGATGCCGCCGAGCAGGAACGGCAGGCGCCACGCGAAATCGGCGACTTCGGCCGGCGCGAACGCCTTGTTGATGCCCGTGGCGATCAGCGAGCCGAGCAGAATGCCCGCCGTCAGGCCGGCCGTGAGCGTGCCGCACGCATAGCCGATATGACGCCCCGGCACATGCTCCGACACGAACACCCACGCGCCCGGCACTTCGCCGCCGACCGCCGCGCCCTGCATCACGCGGAACACGAGCAGCAGGACGGGCGCCATCAGGCCGATCGACGCGTACGTGGGCAGGAGGCCCATCAGGAGCGTCGGCACGGACATCAGCAGCACGGAAAGCGTGAACATGCGCTTGCGTCCGAGCAGATCGCCGAAGTGCGCCATGATGATCCCGCCGAGCGGGCGCGCGAGATAACCCGCCGCGAAGATGCCGAAAGTCTGCAATTGACGCAGCCAGTCAGGAATCGACGGCGGAAAGAACAATTGGCCGATGACCGGCGCGAAGAACACGAAGATGATGAAGTCGTAGAACTCGAGCGCGCCGCCGAGCGCGGCGAGCGTGAGCGTCTTGTAATCGCCGCGCGTGAGCGCACGGCTGGCCGCGCGCGGGGCGTCGGACAGAGGTGTTGCCTGCATCGGAAAAGAACCCGTAAGTGGAAAAGCCACGCATGACGCGCGGTAGAACGAGGCTTTGCCCTGCGGGAGTGACTAAACGCGCCGGGTGGACGCGAAGCGAAGGCCCGGGCGCGGAACGCGAACGATCCGGGCCGGAAGCCAGCGGGCGCGGATTCGAAAGCCGCTGCCCGTCATCCGCGCTGCGCGATGCGACGGACAGTCGCGGCGCAGCTTGCTACGCGACGTCTCGGTAAAACGGCGGAAGCGGGAACTTTTGAGCCAAACACGGCATGTTACAGGATGAAAGCGCGCGCAAAAGCGAAAAGCCGTTCTAATTTCGAGATGGTTGCGCGCATCAGACGCCGCCCGTTCCGGGCGCTACGCAGTCACATGCGTTGACAATTCGGATGAGTCCGATGGGAAAGGGTCGCATCGCTGCCCAGAATTCGCAGCTTGTAAATCCCCGTCTCATCCCGCGACGAGACGCCCGGCGGGCGCCGCAAAACGGCCTCCGCTTCATGTCCCTTGGACTCATCAGGTAAGACACTATGCGCGTCGCCGTTTTGCAAACCGACCCCAGTTATCGAAATCTCATCAGCGATGTCGTCAAACGACTCGGCCACACTTGCGTGACTTTCGGCGATGGCCTCGTGCTGTCGAAGGCGCTGTCCCGCTCCACGGTCGATCTGCTGATTCTCGACTGGAATTCCACGGGCCTCTGCGGCCTCGATCTGCTGAAATCCGTGCGCTCGAGCTTCGGCGAACGCGTGCCGGTCATGTTCGCGACGCCGGACGGCGCCGAACACAACGTCGTCTGCGCGCTCACCGCCGGCGCGGACGATTTCGTCGTGTATCCGATCCGCCCGGGCGAGTTCGGCGCGCGCGTCGAAGCGCTCTTGCGCCGCGCGTATCCCGCGACGTCGAGCGCATGCCTCGAAGTCGGGCCGTATCGTTTCGACGCACGCCAGCAAACCGTCACCGTGCGCGGCAAGCCGGTGCAGTTGAGCGGCACGCAATTCCGTCTCGCGCAGCTTTTCTTCTCGAACATCGGCCGCGTGCTGTCGCGCGATCATATTTTCGCGATGGTCTGGGGACGCGAGTTCCGCGAAACGACCCGCACGATCGACAGCCACGTTTCGCGCCTGCGTCTCGCGCTGGAAATCGAGCCGGTCAACAACTTCCGCCTGCAGCCGGTGTACAAGAGCGGTTACCGTCTGCTGCATCTCTACGATGAAGGCGCGGATTCGGATGGCGGTCTCACCGATCCCGCGCCTGCGCAGATCGCGGCCTGAAGCCGATCAAAAAGCAAATGCCGCCGGTTGACAAACCGGCGGCATTTTTCATTTCGCGCGCGTCTTAAAGCGCCGGCAATGCGGGGCGCGTCTCGATGCTCCGGCGAATCAGCGTTTCGACTTCCTTGCGCTCATCGCCGGCGAGCGGCAGGCGCGGCGGACGCACCGGCTCCGTGCCCAGACCGACGATCGCCTCGGCGAGCTTGATGTTCTGCACGAGCTTGTGCGACACGTCGAGCGCGAGCAGCGGCGCGAACCAGCGATAGATCGCGCGCGCTTCCTCGACACG
Organism: Caballeronia sp. ATUFL_F2_KS9A; assembly: GCF_023630765.1. NCBI lineage: Bacteria > Pseudomonadati > Pseudomonadota > Betaproteobacteria > Burkholderiales > Burkholderiaceae > Caballeronia > Caballeronia sp. ATUFL_F2_KS9A. The sequence continues at coordinate 42,084 of NZ_JALQEK010000029.1, forward strand.
CCCCGCGCGAATCAGCTTGCTGATCGCGACCGTTTCGCGCGGGAACGCGCACACGAGACCCGCGACCCAGCCGTGCGCGCCCATCAGCATCGCTTCCATCGCGAGATTGTCGACGCCGCAAAAGATCGCATAGCGGTCGCCCGTTTCGTTGATGAGATCGGTGATGCGGCGCACGTCGCCGCTCGATTCCTTGATCGCCGCGAACTTCTTGTCTTCGGCAAGTTCGGCGAACATCTTCGGCGTGACATCGACGCCATAAGCGAGCGGATTGTTGTAGACCATCAGCGGCAGCGGACTGGCATCGGCGACCATGCGGAAATGATTGAGCGTCTCGCGCCGGTCGGACAGATAACGCAAACCCGGCAGCACCATATAGCCCGCCGCACCGTGGCGCGCGGCGCGCTCGGCCTGGCGGCAGCCGTCGAGCGTGCTGTTCTCGGCGATCGTCAGGAGCACCGGCACGCGGCCGCGTGCGGCGTCCACGGCGATGTCGAGCACGTCGAGCTTTTCGTCCAGCGATAACGTCGATGCTTCGCCGAGCGAGCCGCACACGATGATGCCGTCCACGCCCGCTTCGATCTGCGCGTCGATGTTCTTCGCGGTCCACGCACGGTCTATGCTGAAATCGGCGTTGAACTTGGTGGTCACGGCGGGCATCACGCCTTCCCAGATATGCGTCACGGCGGCTCTCCGAAATTGATTGGACGGTACGCAGTGTAAGCACCGAAAAATCAGGCGTCTTGCGTGATTCGCGCGCGCCGCGTGCCGATTTCGGCATAACCGTTTCGCAGCGCGAAAGGCCCCTCCGGACGACCTTCGATTATGCCGATTTCGTCATCCAAACCGTCCAGCCGCGTCAAGACGCCCGGCGTACGCGTTTCTACGATAGCGGCATGAAAACCATCGACATCATCGACTCGCATACGGGCGGCGAACCGACGCGCCTCGTGATCGCGGGCGGCCCCGATCTGGGCAACGGCACACTCGTGCAACGGCTCGACGCGTTTCGCACGCGCTTCGATGACTGGCGCCGCGCCATCGTCACGGAGCCACGCGGCTCGGACGTGATGGTCGGCGCGTTGCTCTGCGAACCCGACGATCCCGCAGCCGCGGCGGGCGTCATCTTCTTCAACAACGTCGGCTATCTCGGCATGTGCGGGCACGGCACGATCGGGCTCGTCGCGTCGCTCGCCCATGCGGGCAGGATCGCGCCGGGGCGGCATCGGATCGATACGCCCGTCGGGCCCGTCGATGCGACGCTGCACGAGAACGGCAGCGTCAGCGTGCGCAACGTGCCGGCGTATCGGCATCGGCGGGCGGTATCGGTCGATGTGCCCGGCCACGGCACGCTCACCGGCGACGTCGCGTGGGGCGGCAACTGGTTCTTTCTCGTCGCGGATCACGGTCGCGAACTGGTGCCCGCGCGCATCGCCGAGCTGACCGCGTTCACCGAGGCGATCCGCGATGCCTTGCATGCGCAGGGCATCACCGGCGCGGACGGCGCGTTCATCGACCATATCGAACTGTTCGCGGATTCGCCCGTCGCCGGCGTCGACAGCCGCAATTTCGTGCTGTGTCCGGGCAGCGCCTACGACCGTTCGCCGTGCGGCACCGGAACGAGCGCCAAGCTCGCGTGCCTCGCGGCGGACGACGCGCTCGCGCCGGGCGACATCTGGCGCCAGGAGAGCATCATCGGCAGCGTGTTCGAGGGCAGTTACGCGCTCGACGGCGACGCGCTGATCCCGACGATCACCGGTTACGCGCACGTCATGTGCGAAGGACGGCTCGTGTTCGACGCGCGCGATCCGTTCATCAAAGGCATATGACGGCGGACGTGATCGTCGTCGGCGGCGGGATTGTCGGGGCGGCGTGCGCAGCCGAGCTTGCCGCGCGCGGCATGACGGTCGATGTGCTCGACGCGGGCGGCATCGGCGGCGGCGCGACGGCGGCGGGCATGGGCCATATCGTCGTGATGAACGATTCGCCCGCCGAATTCGCGCTGGCGCGGGCTTCGCGCGAACTGTGGCTCGCGCTCGGCCCGCAACTGCGCGAGCGCGATGCGTTCTCGCGCTGCGGCACGCTCTGGATCGCGGAAGACGACGAGGAACTCGACGCCGCGCGCGCGATGCGCGACGCATTCGCCGCGGCGGGCGTGCGCGCGCATATGGTCGACCGCGCCGCGCTGCGCGAATCCGAGCCGTCGGTGAGCCACGCGATGCAAGGCGGCCTGCTCATCGACGACGACGCGATCGTCTACGCGCCCGCCGCCGCGCAATGGCTGCTGGCGAGTTCGACGCGCATTCGCGTATCGACCGGCTGCGCGGTGCATTCCGTCGACGCCGCCGGCGCGCACGCGCGCGTCACGCTCGCGAATGGTGAACGACGAACGGCTGCGCACGTGGTCGTCGCCAACGGGCTCGCCGCGCCGGATCTGATCGCGGGCCTGCCGCTCGAAACGAAGAAGGGGCATCTGCTCATCACCGATCGTTATCCGGGCACGGTTCGTCATCAGGTGCTGGAGCTCGGCTATATCAAGAGCGCGCATCACGCGCGCGGCACGTCGGTCGCGTTCAATGCGCAGCCGCGTCCGACCGGGCAAGTGCTGATCGGGTCGTCGCGTCAATTCGGCACGCTCGATCCCGCCGTCGAAATGAACGTGCTCGCGATGATGCTCGCGCGCGCGACGCGCTATCTGCCGGGAATCGGCGGGCTCGATGCGATTCGCGCGTGGACCGGTTTTCGCGCCGCCACGCCCGACGGCTTGCCGCTGATCGGACCGGCGCGTTTCCCCGGCGACCGGCTGTGGCTCGCGGCGGGTCACGAAGGGCTCGGCGTGACGACGTCGCTCGGCACCGCGAAACTCCTCGTCGCGCAGATGCTCGGCGAGCCGCTTGCATTCGATATGCCCGACACGAACGCTTTCTCCCCGCAACGATTCGCGCCGGAGCACGCCGATGGCTGAGCGCGTGCGCGTCATCATCGACGGCGAATCGCTCGACGTGCCCGCGTTCGCGACCGTCGCGGCCGCGATCGCGATGCGGGGCATTCGTGGCACGCGGCGCTCTGTCACCGGCGAGCCGCGCGCCGCGCTGTGCGGCATGGGCGTGTGTCACGAATGCCGCGTGACGGTCGATGGCCGCGCGCATGTGCTCGGCTGTCAGACGCTTTGCCGCGACGGCCTGTCGATCGAGACGACGCGATGAACATCGAACGAGTGGACATCGCGATCGTCGGCGCGGGACCGGCGGGCTTGAGCGCGGCGCGAATGGCGGCGCGAGCGGGCGGGCGCGTCACGCTCATCGACGACAATCCGCGCGCTGGCGGCCAGATCTGGCGGCAAGGTCCGACGCAAGCGCCCGCCGCGCCATTGCGCCAATGGCTCGACGAAACGCGCTCGCACGCGAAGCTGATCGTGATGAACTCGACGAAGGTCGCGGCAGCGCCCGGCGACAAACGGCTGCTGCTCGAACGCGACGGCGCGCCGCTCGTGCTCGCGTATTCGAAGCTCATCCTCGCGACCGGCGCGCGCGAGCGGCTGCTTCCTTTCGACGGCTGGACCTTGCCCGGCGTGACCGGTGCAGGCGGCTTGCAGGCGCTCGTCAAAGGCGGCATGCCGGTGCGTGGCGAGCGCATCGTCGTGGCGGGCAGCGGGCCGCTGTTGCTCGCCGCCGCCGATACCGCGCGTCGTCACGGTGCGCGCGTCGTCGCGGTCGTCGAACAGGCGCCGTTCGCGCGGGTCGCACGATTCGTCGCGTCGCTGGCGCTGACGCCGGGAAAGCTGGCGCAGGCCGTCGCGCTCGGCGTCGCGTGTTACCGCACGGGCAGCGTCGTCGTGAAGGCGCATGGAAGCGCGCGCGTGGAGGCGGTCACGATCCGCACGCGCGGGCGCGATGAAACGCTCGAAGCGGATCGCATCGCGTGCGGTTTCGGACTCGTGCCGAACACGACGCTCGCGCTTGCACTCGGCTGCTCGACGGACGAACGCGACGGCGCGATCCACGTCGACGGCGCCCAGCGAACCTCTCAGCGAGACGTATTCGCGGCGGGCGAATGCGCGGGCATCGGCGGGATGGAACTCGCGCGCGTCGAAGGCGCGATCGCGGCGCAGGCGGCGCTCGGCGTCGCCATCGATGCGCGTTTGGTGCGCGAACGCGATCGCTGGCGTGCCTTCGCGCGACGCGTCGCACGTACGTTCGAACTCGGCGCCGACGCCCGCGCGATGCCATCGCCGGACACGTTGCTGTGCCGCTGCGAGGATGTTTCAATCGGCGAAGTCGCCGCGCACGCGAGCTGGCGCGATGCCAAATTGCAGACGCGTTGCGGCATGGGGCCGTGTCAGGGGCGCATCTGCGGCGAGGCGGCGTCGCTCCTGTTCGGATGGCCGCGCGCGGTGGCGCGTCCACCGTTCGCGCCGGTTTGCATCGACACGCTGATCGCTGCGGGCGAACTGACCGAAACGCGTCATTTCTAGTGGGGCCAGCGCCAATTTTGTCCGCGTATTGGCGCTCCTATAATCGGTCGCCAGCATCCACCGAGCGCAACCGACACCCGCACGCATGACGATCGCACCACCTCCGGCATCGACGCTCGCCGACATGCTCGCGCATTTCGCGCTGCTCGCGCCGGTTTTCGACGCGATGCCCGACATCGTGTTCTTCGTGAAGGATCGCGAGGCGCGCTACGCGATGGTCAATCGCACGCTCGCGCGCCGCTGCGGTCACAAGGACGACAAATCCGCGCTGCTGGGCAAGACCGCCGAGGACGTATTCCCGCGTCGCTTCGGGCGCATCTACACGGCGCAGGATCAGGCGATCATCGCGCAGGGACATCAGTTGATCGATCAGCTCGAACTGCATCTGTATCCGGGGCGCGAGCCCGGCTGGTGCATGACGTGCAAGCAGCCGCTGCACGATACGCAGGGACATATCGTCGGGCTCGCGGGCATTTCGCGGGATCTGCAAGCGGCCGAAGGCACGCATCCCGCGTACAGCCGGCTCGCGGCGGTCGTGCAGCACATTCAGGAAAATTACGTGCAGCCGCTCAACATGCGGCAGCTCGCGCAGATGGCGAACATGTCCATCGCGCAACTGGAGCGCTACTTTCACAAGGTCTTTCATCTGACGCCGCGCCAGGTGCTGTTGAAAACGCGGCTCGACGCGGCCACTGCGCTCCTCGTCTCGCAGGAGAAAGTCACCGATGTTGCCGCGCTGTGCGGGTACACCGATCACAGCGCCTTCACGCGCCAGTTCAAGGCGACGGTCGGCCTCACGCCGAGCGAATATCGCGCGCTGCTGCAGGCGGGCACGTCGAGCGCCTCGCGCCCCGATTCCATCCGCGAGACAAACGTCTGATGGGAAAACAGGGCACGGCCGATGCCGGAATTACACGATCGTGCGCGTGTGACGAGCGTTTGGGCGAGGCGGATCGGCCGGGAGGCCCGCGCGACGCGGCGCTTGCGGCGAAAGATGCAAACCGGTCCGGTTTTTGCTCCTTTAGGCACGCTGCAACCGGGCGATTTTTCGCGTCGGCGCAGTCACAAACCGCGAGGCGTTCCGCACCGGCGTACGCGCGGCATAAAAAACGGTGCGTTCGGAATTCCCGCCGCGTTCTCGTGTCAATCAGTGCGCGCTACCGCGCGCGCGGCGGAAAGAGCTGGAGACCGACGCGAGAATTCCGTTTTTGGCAGTAGAAAAGAACATCATGAACGAAGTGGCAAGACTGGGGCATATGCGGATCGTCCTCATCGAAGACGATCCCGAGAGCAGAGCGTCGCTGCAGACGTTGCTGGAAGAAGAGGGTGCCGAAGTCATCGCCGTAGCCGACGCCGAAGACGGCGCGCAAGCGGCGATCGAGCATCTTCCGGATGCGGTGATCTGCGATCTCGACCTTCCCGAGATGGACGGTTTCTACCTCGTCCAACGTTTGCGGGATCACGAAATACGCGGAAATCTGCCGCCGTCCGTGGCGATCGCGCTAACGGGGCACGGCGGCGAGGAATACCGATTACGCAGCATCGGCGAAGGCTTTCAGCATTTCATGACGAAGCCGGTGCATCCCGACGAACTCGTCACGCTGATCCAGGACGCGGCTCGGGCCCGTGTGGTGATGTGATGTGATGTGAGTCGCGCGGGCCGCCATCGACGGCGGCCCGGAACGCCTAGGACCGGTCGCGGTTGCGCGCCCGCGTCGCGCCCGTGATGACGGCGATGCCCAGCATGATGACGGCCACGATCATGATCGTGTGCTGCGAGACGTGCATCGCCACGAGCGCCCACGACACGCCGCCAATGAAAATCAGCCAGCCTACGAGATAAATGATCAGCGTCATCGACTTCTCCTTTTTCGTTGTGTGTTAGAAATCGTTGCGCGGCCTTCATCGAAGGGCCGTATGCTTTCGACGCCCGGCCGCGCATCAGTTCGCTGGATGCAAGTGGCGTACCGCGAGCGGCATCGTCGAATATGAAGAAGAGTCCAGGCATGCTGACCGTTCATCATCTCAACAATTCCCGCTCGCAGCGCGTGCTGTGGATGCTCGAAGAACTCGGCGTCGAATACGAGCTGAAGCGCTATCAGCGCGACCCGCGCACGATGCTCGCGCCGGCCGAGTTGCGCGCGGTGCATCCGCTCGGCAAATCGCCCGTCGTGACCGTCGATGGCCTCACGCTCGCCGAGTCGGGCGCGGTCATCGAATATCTCGTCGAACGGTACGGCGAAGGCCGTTTCGCGCCGCCGTCCGGCACGACGCCCGAACGCGTGCGCTACAACTACTGGATGCATTACGCCGAAGGCTCCGCGATGCCGCCGCTCCTGCTCAAGCTCGTCGCGCGGCGGCTGGAGAGCGCGAAAATGCCGTTCTTCGCTAAGCCGATCGCAAGGCGCATCGCGCAGACGATGCAGAGCAGTTTCATCGATCCGCAACTGCGTCTGCATTTCGGCTATATCGATGCCGAACTGGCAAAGTCGCCGTGGTTCGCCGGCGATTCGTTCACCGCCGCCGACGTTCAAATGAGCTTTCCCCTCGAAGCCGGCAGCGCCCGCGCGGGCGCGAAGTCGATGCCGCATATCCGCGCCTTTCTCGAACGCATTCACGCGCGTCCGGCATATCAGCGCGCGCTCGAAAAAGGCGGCCGATACGATTACGCAAGCTAGCCATCCGGCCTATTGCGGGAACCGTAAGCGCGTTGCGTACAATGACTCGGACGCAATCACTCAGCCCAAAGGCGACGCATGGCCCGAATCGTTCCCGACGACTGGAAGAACCTCGAAGCGACCGGCGCGGCGGCGCGCGAACTCGAAACGCTCGCGCGCCTCGAAAAGCTGCCCGACGACTACACGGTCTATCACGGCGTGCACTGGACTCGCGTCAACGAAGGATTTTCGGTCTTCGGCGAAGCGGATTTCGTAGTCGTCGCGCCGTCCGGCCGCGTGCTGATGATCGAGCAGAAGGCCGGTTTTCTGCGCGAGACGGGGCAAGGTCTCGTCAAGGTCTATTTGCAGAAAGAGCGCAACGTCGCCATTCAGCTCGCGCGCACGCTGGAGAACCTGCATCGGCGGTTCACGGCGGCGTTCGGCGCGGGCACGTACCGGATCGAGGAACTGCTTTACTGCCCCGATTACACCGTCAAGAACACGGCGATCGCGGGCGTGTCGCCGGCGCGCATCGTCGATGCGAGCCGCAAGTCGCAGCTTGCGCGCGTCGTGCTCGAAATCCTGCCGCCGGACGAGCCGCGCTTCGAATCGGCGGCGCGCATCCATCATTTTCTCGCCGACGAACTTTCGCTCACGCCCGATACCAACGCGCTCGTCGGTGTGGCGAACACGCTCGTCACGCGTCTGTCGGGCGGGCTCGCGACGTGGGCGCGGCGGCTCGAATTCGAACCGTTCCGTCTGCGCGTGATCGCGACCGCGGGCGCGGGCAAGACGCAACTCGCCGTGCGCGTGATGCGCGACGCGCTCGCGCAGGGCAAGAGCGTGCTCTACGTGTGCTTCAACCGGCCGCTCGCCGACCATATTCGTGCGATCGCACCGAAAGAGGCGAAGATCGCGAATTACCATCAGTTGAGCGCGGCCGTCGCGCGCGATGCGGGCAGTCCGCCGGACTTCAGTCAGCCGAATGTCTTCGCGACGCTCGAAGATCGCTTCGCCGCCGTGCCCGTGCCCGAGCAATGGAAGACAGATGTGCTCATCGTCGATGAAGGCCAGGATTTTCAGGCGGCGTGGGTCGAGGCGCTCGAACGTCTGCTGAATCCTGAAGGCGCGTGGTGGTGGCTCGAAGATCCGATGCAGAACCTTTATTTGCGCGAGCCGGTGCCGCTGCCGGGCTGGACGATCCTGCGCGAAACGACGAACTATCGCAGCCCGCGCGATCTGCTCGGTTTCATCCGCAAGGTCGTCGGGCCAGATGTGCGGCTCGATGCGGGCAGTCCCTTCGACGGCTCCGACGTGAGCGTTTCGACCTACGCCGACGGGCATCCCGAGGAAATCATCGAGGCGACCAAGCGCGCGATCACGCACGCGTTGTCGCTCGGCTTTCGCAAGCAGGACATCGCGGTGCTGTCGTTCCGGGGCCGCGAGGGTTCGGCGCTCACTGCCGTCGATCACCTCGGCCCGCATCGGCTGCGCGCCTTCACCGGAACGTACGATCTGTTCGGCAACCCGGAGTATCGCGAGGGCGACGTGCTGCTCGAATCGATCTATCGCTTCAAGGGGCAATCGGCGCCCTGCGTGATTCTCACCGAAGTCGATTTCGACGCGCTCGACGAGCAGGCCGCGCGCAAGATCTTCGTCGGCGCGACGCGGGCGACGATGAAGCTGATCGTCGTCGCGTCCGAGCGCGCGGCCCGGGCGATCGAAGCCTTGCAATAGCGGATGGCCGTCATCCGCACCGAATCCCCGTTGCGCGCACACGCCGCGCGACCCTGGTTTCGCCGGCTCTGGTATGCGGCGCTGATCGCGCTCGCGGTCGCGCCGCCGATCGGCGCGGTCGGCTACATGCTGTATTCGGGTCTGGTCGCGCGCGAGACGCATCGGCTCGTTCTGCCTTACGACGTGTACTGGGACGCGGCGCAGTTTCAGATCGCGTACGCGCGCTTCGAAAATCACGTTCTGCTGTATCGCAATGGCATCGACGAGGACGCGGGGGGCGTGCGCGCGAGCTATCGGCTGCTGCGGGCGCGGCTCAGGCAGGTGTCGGAATCGGTGGGGGTGTCGGACGATCATCAGGCGCTGCTGAACCGGCAGCGCGAGATTCTGCGTCAGTTGCAAACGGCGCTCGATTCCATTCAAGGCGATATCGACGGATTGCAGAGCGAGCACCAGCGCACCCTGCGCGTGATCGGCGTATTGCGGCAGAACGCGCCCGTCGTCGCGGAACTGGCGGGCGGGCGTCGGCTGATGGATGTCGCGGAGCGCGAGGCGATCGTGCGCGATTTCGAGGCGAAGCGCCGCTATCTGATTTACGGCGGCGTGCTGCTCGGCCTGCTCTCGGCGGCGGCGACGATCCTGCTGCTCTTGAACGGCTATCGGCGCACGCGCCTTATCGAACAGCAGCGCGCGGCGCTGGCGGCGGAGCATCAGGCGACGCGCGCGGCGCGCGAGGCGGGCGTCGCGAAAGACACGTTCCTCGGCATGATCAGCCACGAGCTGCGCACGCCGCTGCATGCGATCGTCTCGTCGGTCGAATTGCTCGGGCTGAACGCGCGCGGCGACGCCGACCGCAAGATCATGCAGCGTCTGGAAGCGGGCGCGCGTCATCTCGAAGCGCAGATGCGCGATCTGACCGATTACGCGCGTCTCGGCGCGGGCAAGCTCGAACTGCGCATGGCCGTGTTCGATCCGGTCGAATTGCTCGAATCCATCGTCGATGCGAACACACCCGCCGCGAGCGCGAAGGGCCTGGCGTTGCGCGGCGATTATGCGGGCGAGCGCGGCCCGATCGAATCCGATCCGCATCGGGTGCGGCAGATCGTGACGAATCTCGTGACCAACGCGATCAAGTACACCGAAGCGGGTTCCATCGACGTGCATTTCGCGCGCACGGAGAAGCGCCTCGACATCTCCGTGATCGATACGGGGCCGGGCATTTCCCGCGAGCAGTTGCCGCTCATCTTCCAGGAATTCACGCAGCTCGATTCATCGAGCACGCGGCGCTTCGACGGCGCGGGAATGGGCCTCGCGGTCGTGCGCGGACTTGTCGAGCTGCTCGGCGGGAAGATCGAGGTTTCGAGCGAAGTCGGGCAGGGCGCGGCGTTTCGCGTGAGCCTGCCGGCGGTCGCGGCGCGTCATGTGCCCCGGCGTGAGCCGGAAGCCGATGCGCCCGAGTTGCGCAAGTCGCGCGTGCTCGTGATCGACGACCACGAGTCGATCCGCGATTCTCTGATCGAAATGCTCACGCATCTCGGCTATTACGCGGTCGCGCTGCCGGATGTCGACAGCGCGCTCGCGTGGCTGCGCGCGAACGACGCCGACGTGATCCTCGCGGACCTGCATATGCCGGGCAAGGACGGCTATTCGTTCGCGAACGAGTATCGTGCGCGCAGTGCGCCGGGCGCGAGCGTGCCGATCATCGCGGTGAGCGCGTACGCGCCCGAACTGGTGGATCCGAGCGCGGCCGTGCTGTTCTTCGACTATCTGCTGAAGCCGGTGCGCTACGAGGTGCTGAAGGGCGCGGTGCATCGCGCGGTGACGGTGCGCCGGCGCGTCAGCTAATTGCGCATCAGCCGCTTGGAGAGATCGGCGACGAGAATGCCGAGCCTCGCGGGCTTCTCGAAACACGTCGCGTTGTAGTCGCGGATGACCTGGCTGATTTCCGATTCGCTCGCCTTGCCCGTGGTGAGCTCGCCCGTCAGCACGAAAACCGGCGCGTCCGGATTGTCCGACTCGCGCACCGCGCGGATCGCATCCGCCGACGTATGCACGCCGAACAGCCAGTCGATCACGACGGCATCGAACACTTGCGTCTGCAGCGCTTCGAGGAACGCGTCGAGGCCGTAGAAGGCCATCGCCGCGAATCCGGTGGCTTCGAGATAGTCGTGCAGATTGTCGGCCGAGGCGTGATCGTCGTCGACCACGGCGATGATGGGTTTGTCGGTATCCGGCCGGCGCGGCTGGATTTCGATCTTGTGGACGTCGCTGGCTTCGTGCAGCAGCACGCCTTCGTGCTTGGTGACGATCCAGCGATTGTTGAGTTTCCGCGCGATGAAATCCGGACGGCTGCCCGCATCGAGCGCGTTGCCGACCCACGCCATGCAGGGAATTTCCACCGAACCGAGCTTGAGCACGGCGTCGTGCGCGGTGCCTTCGGTTTCGTCGGGGCGCGTGTTGATCGAATCGAAGAGCTTGAGCGCGGGTTCGTCGAAGGCATCGGCGACGCGGCGAATCTGCGCGAGCGTCCACGGACTGTTCCCGCGCAGTTTCCGGTGGCCCTGCGAGAAGCTCAGGTCGAGAATGCGGCACAGCTCCGCTGTCTGCTGACGCTTTCCGATGCCGTGACGGCCCATGAGTTCGCGCACGCGTTCAGCGACGGCGAGGGATTCCGATGAAGACGTTTCAGTGACCATACAGCCAGTCGGATGCGTGAGAGTGGGACCGCGAGGGGCGTGAATCGGCGCGGGCCGGGCAGCCCATGCGCGGCCGATCCGACATTGTAAATGGCGCAGGTCCGCGCGCTCAAAATTGTCTCGATGGAACTCATTGATTCTAGTGATGAAACATTCCGCTACGCGAGCGCCGATGCCAGCTCGCGCGTCGGCTTCGACATGGCGGGAATCTCGTCGAGCAAGGTCGAAAGCTGGCTTTCGGCATCGCGTCCGCTGAATTCGCGCAAGGTCGCGAGCAACGTCCGCCACGGCGCGGGCCAGCGGGTTTCGCGCACGCAGCGGCCATTCGCGTCGGTGATCCGCAGCAGCGTGGTGTCGGGGAAGTAGGTCAGCGTGACGGGCATTCCGTCCAGTACGCAGGTAGCGGTGCAGGCTTTCGGTGTGAACATGCTTTTCCAGGTTGATTCGGTGTCGGGATCGACGGCTGGTGCATTTAGCAACGGCCGTGCCTGGCACCACGATCCGGTGCGAATACGCACGCTCATCAAATCAAACAGGGTGAAAGTTCGCGAACATTGAACGGAGTATTGTCGATTTTCACGACAATTGGCGGCTTTACGCGGGATACACTGCGAGCATCATCGAATGGAGGTTGCCGTGCTCGTTGCTGCTTTCGTCATTTGCCCGCTCGGCGTGGCCGCGCTTTTCGGATTCGCGCTTTTTGCCGATAAGCATTTCAAGGATTCGGTCGCCATGCCGCGCGGCCACGTTTCCGGGATGGAAAGGCCCGAGCGCCGGCAAACGCACTGAGGGGCGAGGGAATCGAGATTTCTTCACGCCCAACGAGATATTTTGATTTTTGATGGATTTTTGGCGTTTGACTCGAGAAATCTTAACTTTCCGAGTCTGCCGCCCTGCTTGCGAACGCACCGTGCACCACTTCCTCGATTCGGTCGAGTACGGGGCGAGGAAGGTGCTGATACTGCTTCCTGCGATGCGCCGACAGGACCCCCTTGTTCGACTGAACCATCCGAATGAGCGCTGAAAGATCCTTTCGCGGCAAGTCGAACTCGTCGTTCAGTTGCGCAAAAGCGGCGTCGTAGCCCTGAAGCCACGCGATCTCGCGCGGAATTTCCTCGCGCACGGCCTCCTTGATCATCGCGTGCAGAAACGCGACTTCACGATCCGCGTTGAAGAACCGATACGCGCGGCTCGAAGGCGCACTCAGTACGAGCGGCTCCGTCTCTACGCGACGGTAATTCCACAGTCGCGTGACCGGGCGCGAGAACGCCGTCAGCACGGCGTGGTAAGCCGGAATGTTTCGCTCCATCACAGCCGACACCGGAATCACGGTATCCGCGCCTAGCACGCCCGAGCGCGCAAGCACGTGCTGGATGAGAAATCGATGCAGCCGGCCGTTGCCATCGAAGAACGGATGCAGATAAACGAAGCCGAAGGCCGCGCAGGCGGCCTTCACGAGCACATCGGGGCACCGTTTCCGATCGTTGACGAAGGCTTCCCAATCGGTCATCACGCGTCGAAGATCGTCAACCGGCGCGGGAAAGAAGTCGATCCGGCCCGCAGCGTCCTCCAGCCAGTTTTGTCTCGTCCGATACGACGCTTCCTGGCTATACACGTCCCGCACGATCACGTTTTGCAACTGCACCAGCCATTCTTCGTCGATCTTCGCAGGCTCGCCCGCGCGCTTCAGAAGCTGCACAAAACGCTCTTGCTTGTCGGAGCTGGGGGTTTCGGATTCGATCGCGTAGCTGCCGCGCGTCTCCGATAAATACAGAAAAGCGAGCGCGCGCTTGTACAGATCGGGGTCCTGCATCGCGTCGAGCGCGCTTTGCGCTTCCTGAAGCAGGTCTCTCAAGGGCGGATCGTCCGGAATCGCGGCGCGGTGCACGACCGGACAAAACCACGGCGTGCCCGGCGCGTTATTGCGCACGCGGTAGCGAGGCGAATTCACGGGCTGCGGCGCCGTGTAATAGACATCGGGCGCAAAGAGATCGACGTAACCGCCGCGGACGCTCACGCCCGCATCCAGTGCCTTGCCGGTCAGCCATTCCCACAGGAAACAGGCGCGGCGAATCTGCTCGCCGGAAGGCGTCGCGCGCAGACGGGCGATGAGTTCTTCCGGCTCGATATGCTCGAACGCGGCATCGATAATCTCGAGATTCACGCCTTCGTGGCGTAGCGCGAATTCCAAGTGACCGACGGGCGTATCGTCGAACGCCACGCTGTTTGGAAACAGAATATGGCTCTCGCTGTCGACGCGCCGGTTTACCGACGAACTGGCGTACGCCAGCCTCCGCGGCGGCGTTACGCGCAGTTCGCCGATGGCGATGAGTCGGGAATAACCGATCGGTGTCATCGAGATTTCTTAACGTTTATCGAGAAATTATAACTTTAGGCGCGTTTCCGCGATTTGTATCGAGAAATCTTAACCCCCGCCCGGTTCGACTCCGCCACCGATCCGCTTTTGCTATCGAACGATCGCCCTTTCGAATTGTTGCGCTATTGCCGCCGGACTATAGTGCCTCTCACGGCATGACCATCCAAAGCAACGAACAACGAAAGGAGACACATCCATGAACCGTATCGACCTGGCGAACCGCGTCGTGATCGTCACGGGCGGCGCGCGCGGCATCGGCCTCGCTGTGGCGGAACGCGCGCTGCAGTCCGGCGCCGAGGTATCGCTCTGGGATGTCGACGGCGAGCGCCTCGCCCGCACGAGCGCCGAGCTCGCGGCAAAGTACAGGGAGCGCAAAGTCAGCGACGCGGTCGTCGAACTGACAGAAGAATCCTCCGTCGATGCAGCCGTGAACAAGGCGCTGGCGGCGCACGGCAAGATCGACGTGCTCGTCAACAACGCGGGCATCACCGGTGGCAACGGCACGACCTGGGAACTCGCGCCCGACGTATGGCGGCGCGTGATCGATGTCAATCTGATCGGGCCGTACCTGACGTGCCGCGCCGTCGTGCCTCACATGCTGAAGTCGGGCTACGGGCGCATCGTCAATGTCGCGTCGATCGCGGGCAAGGAGGGCAATCCGAACGCGTCGCACTACAGCGCGTCGAAGGCCGGGTTGATCGGGCTCACGAAATCGCTCGGCAAGGAACTCGCGGGCAAGAACATCCTCGTGAACGCCGTCACGCCCGCCGCTGCCAAGACCGAAATCTTCGATTCGATGTCGCAGCAGCACATCGACTACATGCTCTCCAAAATTCCGATGAACCGCTTCCTGATGCCGGAAGAAGCTGCGTCGCTGATTCTGTGGCTCGCGTCCGAGGACTGCGCGTTCAGCACCGGCGCGGTGTTCGATCTGTCGGGCGGACGCGCGACGTACTGAAACGCATCATCGGGAGACTCACATGAACCATTCCGCACAGGCGGAAGGCGCGGTCACGTCGCGTGTCATGCGCCGGCTGCTGCCGTTTCTGCTGCTCATGTACGTGCTCGCGTTTCTGGACCGCGCGAATATCGGCTTTGCTCAAAAGGCGCTGCAGCAGGACACCGGCCTCACGAACGCCGCGTTCGCCTTCGGCGCGGGCGTGTTTTTCGTCGGCTATGCGATTTTCGAAGTGCCGAGCAATCTGCTGTTGCATCGCGTCGGCGCAAAGCTGTGGATGTGCCGGATCATGGTGACGTGGGGCCTCGTCTCCGCGGCGATGGCCTTCGCGCATAACGCCACGACGTTCTATACCCTGCGCTTCCTGCTCGGCGTGGCGGAGGCGGGCTTCTTTCCCGGCATCGTCTATTACCTCACGCGCTGGTTTCCGCAATCGTCGCGCGCGCGTGCGCTCGGCGTGTTCTATTTCGGCGCGCCGCTCGCGTTCATCTTCGGCGCGCCGCTGTCCGGTCTGCTGCTCGATCTGCACGGCGCGTTCGGCCTGAAAGGGTGGCAATGGCTCTTTCTGGTCGAAGGACTGCTCGCGTCGATCGTCGGCGTGTGGGCGTTCTGGTATCTCGACGACGATCCCGCGAAAGCCCGCTGGCTTACGCCCGATCAGCGCGCGCTGCTCGCCAGCCGCCTCGACGACGATGCGCGCGCGGCGTCGTCGCACGGACCGCGCAGTGTGCTCGCGTCGCTCGTCGATCCGCGCGTGCTCGTACTCTGTTGCGTGTACTTCCTGATTCAGGCGGCGGTGTACGGCGTCGTGTTCTATCTGCCGCAACAGGTGTCGGCGCTGCTCGGCACGAAAGTCGGATTTCGCGTGGGACTGGTGACGGCGCTGCCGTGGATGGCCGCCGTGATCGTGACGTGGATCGTGCCGCGCTACGCCGATCGCACCGGCCGGCATCGCGTGTGCGCGGTCGCGCTACTCGCGATGTCGGGCGTCTCGATCGCCGTGTCGGGCATCGCGGGATCGCCGGTCGTGTCGCTGATCGCGCTGTGCTGCGCGGCGAGCGGCTTCATCGCCGCGCAACCGCTCTTCTGGACCTTTCCGACGCGTTATCTCACGGGCGCGGCCGCCGCGGCGGGCATCGCGCTCATCAATTCGCTGGGCGGACTCGGCGGCTTCTTCGCGCCGATGGCCCGCACCGCCGCCGAAGCCGCGTTCCATTCGGCGAGCGCGGGGCTGATGGTGCTGGCGGGCGCGAGCGTGCTCGCGGCGCTTGTCATCGTCGTGCTGGTGCGCGTGCCCGAACGTCATTCGATTACGCGCGGCGAAACCGCCAGCGCATCCTGAACAGAAAGAACAGAGAAGGAGACGAACACATGTCCATGCCGACGATCAAGCAAGTACGCGCTTTCACCGTTCGCGGCGGCGGCGCCGATTACCACGATCAGGGCGCCGATCACTGGATCGACGATCACATCGCCACGCCGATGGCCCGCTATCCCGAATATCGCGCGAGCCGCCAGTCGTTCGGGCTGAACGTGCTCGGCTCGCTCGTCGTCGAGATCGAAGCGAGCGACGGCACCGTCGGCTTCGCGGTGACGACGGGCGGCGAGATCGGCGCGTTCATCGTCGAGAAGCATCTGGCGCGCTTTCTCGAAGGCCAGCGCGTGACCGACATCGAAAAGATGTGGGATCAGATGTACAACGCGACGCTGTATTACGGGCGCAAGGGCATCGTGCTCAACGCGATTTCGGGCGTCGATCTTGCGCTGTGGGATTTGCTCGCGAAGGTGCGCCGTGAGCCGGTGTTCCATCTGCTCGGCGGACCGGTGCGCGACGAGCTGCAGTTCTATGCGACGGGCGCGCGTCCGGATCTCGCGAAGGAGATGGGTTTCATCGGCGGCAAGATGCCCTTGCAGCACGGCCCGGCGGAAGGCGAGGAAGGGCTGCACAAGAACATTGCGAAGCTCGCGGACATGCGCGCGAAAGTCGGCGACGATTTCTGGCTGATGTTCGATTGCTGGATGAGCCTCGATCTCAACTACGCGAAGCGCCTCGCGAACGCGGCGCGCGAGCACGGCCTGAAGTGGATCGAAGAAGCGCTGCCGCCCGACGACTACTGGGGCTATGCCGAACTGCGCCGTTCCGTGCCGGGCGGCATGATGGTGACGACCGGCGAGCACGAAGCGACGCGCTGGGGCTTTCGCATGCTGTTCGAAATGGGTTGCGCGGATCTCGTGCAGCCGGATGTCGGCTGGTGCGGCGGCATCACGGAGCTCATCAAGATTTCGGCGCTCGCGGACGCGCACAACGTGCTCGTCGTGCCGCACGGTTCGTCGGTGTACAGCTATCACTTCGTCGTGACGCGTCATAACTCGCCGTTCGCCGAGTTTCTGATGATGGCGCCCAAGGCCGATCAGGTCGTGCCGATGTTCACGCCCTTGCTGCTCGACGAACCCGTGCCGGTCAACGGCCGCATGAAGGTGCCGGAGACGCCGGGCTTCGGCGTGCGGCTGAATCCGGAATGCGCGTTGACGCGGCCTTACACACACTGAGGGGCATCGCATGTTGCTGGAGAACAAGGTCGTCGTAGTGACGGGCGGCTCGCGCGGCATCGGCCGTGCGATCGCGCTCGCGAGCGCGCGCGAAGGCGCGGACGTCGCGATCAACTACTGGCGCGACAACGACACGTCTTACGGGAAGGCGTCGGCGGTGGAATCGATCGTCGGCGAGATCGAGGCGCTCGGGCGGCGCGCGATCGCGGTCGAAGGCAACGTCGCCGAGCGCGAAACCGGCATCGAACTGATCCGGCGCACGGTGGAAGCGTTCGGGCGCGTCGATGTGCTGTCGAGCAACGCGGGCATCTGTCCGTTTCACGCGTTCCTCGACATGCCGGCTTCTGTCTATGAAACCACGGTCGCCGTGAATCTGAACGGCGCGTTCTACGTCACCCAGGCCGCCGCGAACCAGATGAAAGCGCAGGGCACGGGCGGTGCGATCGTCGCGACGAGTTCGATCAGCGCGCTCGTCGGCGGCGGCATGCAGACGCATTACACGCCGACCAAGGCGGGCGTGCATTCGCTGATGCAATCCTGCGCGATCGCGTTGGGACCGTACGGCATCCGCTGCAATTCGGTGATGCCCGGCACGATCGCGACGGACCTCAACGCCGACGATCTCTCGAACGAGGACAAGCGCGCCTACATGGAAAAACGCATCCCGCTCGGACGTCTCGGCGCACCGGACGATGTCGCGCAGTGCGTCGTGTTTCTGGCTTCGGATCGGGCGCGCTATGTGACGGGCGCGTCCTTGCTCGTCGATGGCGGGCTGTTCGTGAACCTTCAGTGACGCGACGACGCCGAGTACTTGCGCAACAACGCGATGAAGTACTCGGCCGGTTCGCTCAAGGTTTCGAACTTGCGCCGCAACAAGCCGAATCCGGACAGGCTCTTGCCGATCTCGATCGGCAGTTCGATCAGCAATTGCGCGCGCAGATAGTCGCGCACGACTGATTCCGGCAGCATCGCGACGGCTTCGCTGTTTTGCAGCAGTTGCAGCGTCGCGAAGATCGACGCGCATTCGACGATATCGGCGGGCGTCGTCAGCCCGGCGCGCGCGAGTTCGTCTTCGAAGAGGCCGCGCGCGGGACTCGTGATCGGTTGCAGAATCCAGGGCCAGCCGACGAGCGTTTGCAGCTCAAGCGAAGCCTTGTCCGCCAACGGATGCCCCGCGCGCACGACAAGCCGCATCGCTTCGCGCGCGAGCGGCTCGAAGTCGAAATCGTTGTGCTGCAACGGCGTGGTGAGGCGTCCGAGCGCGAGGTCGACTTCGCGGCGATGCAGCAATTGCACAACCTGATCGCTCGTCTCGCCGAGAATGCGCACGTTCAGTAGCGGACGTTCGGATTTCAATTCGGTGACGGCCATCGCGAGCACGTCGGGCGCTGCGCCCATGATCGCGCCGACCGTCAGTTGACCGTGACCGCCGCGGCGCTTGGCGTCGAGATCGTCGGCGAAGCGCGTCAGGTCCGCGAGCGAGCGGCGCGCGTAAGCGAGCGCGGCGGTGCCGAGCGGCGTCGGCTGCATGCCGCGTGCATTGCGCTCGAAGAGCAGAAAGCCGAATGCTTCCTCGATGTCGGCGAGCATACGGCTCGCGCTCGGCTGCGCGACGTTGATCGCGTCGGCGGCCTGATGCAGATTGCGCGCGTCGTCGAGCGCGACGAGAAGGGCGAGATGCTTGAACTTCAGCCGATTGACGAGCGCGATCGGTGAAAGGCTGGACGACACACTTTGGGACACGTTCTGGTTCATTCGACAGTCCGCTCGGAACCGCGCGATGATACGGCGCAGCGATACGTTTTTGCGATCGGCCAATCCTGCAATCGGATTGTCGTGTTATCGGTCGGCGAATTATAGTCGCAGCACAACGAGTCCCGAACACAGGGATTCACCAAACATAAAAAGGCGGTCCGCCATGGAGACAGTGGCATTTCGCATGACCCTCAAGCCGGGCATGCGCGAGGAATACGAGAAGCGTCATCGCGAGATATGGCCGGAACCGGCCGATGCGTTGCGCGCCGCCGGAATCCGCGATTACCGGATCTTTCTGGACGACTCGAACGGGCATCTCTTCGCCATTTATCAGCGCACCGACACGCACACGACCGATGCGTTGCCGACGCTGCCCATCATGCGCAAGTGGTGGAACCTCATGGCCGAGTTGATGGACACGCACGCGGACAATTCGCCCGTGACGACGCCGCTCGTGCCGGTCTTTCATCTTCCCTGAAACGTTCGCCTCTTTCGCGAGGAACGCCATCATGCAGGTCGTCGATCCGCACATTCATTTGTGGGACTTGAAGACGCATCATTACCCGTGGCTTGCGAATCCGCAGACGTCGTTCGTCGGCGATGCGCGCGACTTGCAGCACGACTATCTGCTCACCGATCTGCTGCGCGATGCCGAAGACATCGAAGTGCTGAAGCTCGTGCACGTCGATGCAAATCACGATCCCGCCGATCCCGTCGAGGAAACGCGCTGGCTTCAATCGATCGCGGATATCGAAGGCATGCCGAACGGCATCGTCGCGGGCGCGGATCTGTCGGCGGATAACGCGCAGCAAGTGCTCGAAGCGCATGCGGCGTTCGCCAATACGCGCGGCATCCGCCAGATTCTCAACGTGCATGACAGCAAGCTCTACGACTACGTCGGGCGTCATTACATGCGCGAGCCGCAATGGCGCAGGCACTTCGGCTCGCTCAAGCGCTTCGGCATGTCGTTCGATCTGCAACTTTATCCATCGCAGATGGAAGAGGCGGCGCAACTCGCGCGCGAGCATGCGGATACGCAATTCATTGTCAATCATGCGGGCATGTTCGTGGATCGCGCATCGACGCAAGGTTATCGCGCGTGGCGCGACGGCATGCGCTTGCTGGCCGCTTGCCCGAACGTCGCGGTGAAGCTGAGCGGCTTTGCGATGTTCGATCACGGCTGGACTATCGAAAGCCTGCGTCCTTACGTGCACGAGACGATCGATACGTTCGGCGTCGAGCGCGCGATGTTCGCATCGAACTTTCCGGTGGATCGGCTGTTCGGCACGTACACGGCGTTGTGGAACGCGTATGCGCGCATCGTCGCCGACGCGAGCGACAGCGAGAAAGCAGCGCTCTTCGTGCGCAACGCGGAACGCATCTACCGCATCTGAGGAAAACGACATGACGACGCCACGTCTTGAACTGAGACACGCCAGCAAATCGTTCGGCCGCGTGCGCGCGCTCGGCGACGGCAGCCTGCAACTCTTTCCCGGCGAAGTGCACGCGCTGCTCGGCGAAAACGGCGCGGGCAAATCGACGCTCGTGAAGTTGCTCGCGGGCGTCTATCAGCCGGATGCGGGTGAGTTGCTCGTCGAAGGCGAGGCGCGCCGCTTCGCGAATCCGGCGCAAGCGCGCGATGCGGGCATCGCCGTGATCTATCAGGAGCCGACGCTTTTCGCCGATCTTTCCATCGCCGAGAACATTTACATGGGCCGCCAGCCGCGCGATCGCTTCGGGCGCATTCGCTACGACGAGATGCATCGCGAAGTCGATGCGTTGCTCGCGTCGCTCGGCGTGAATCTGCGCGCGCAACGGCTCGTGCGCGGATTGTCGATCGCGGATCAGCAAGTCGTGGAAATCGCGAAGGCGCTGTCGCTCGACGCGAACGTGCTCATCATGGACGAGCCGACGGCCGCGCTTTCGCTGCCCGAAGTCGAGCGGCTCTTCGCGATCGTGCGTGCGTTGCGCGAGCGCGATGCCGCGATTCTCTTCATCACGCATCGTCTCGATGAAGTGTTCGCGCTGACGCAGCGCATGACGATCATGCGCGACGGCATGAAGGTCCACGACGCGCTCACCGAGAACATGAACATCGATGCGATCGTGAGCAAAATGGTCGGCCGCGATCTCGACACGTTCTATCCGAAAGCCGATGTCGCGCCCGGCGACGTGCGTCTTTCGGTGCGCAATCTCACGCGCGAAGGCGTGTTCAAGAACGTGTCCTTCGATGTGCGCGCGGGCGAGATCGTCGCGCTCGCGGGACTCGTCGGCGCGGGACGAAGCGAAGTGGCGCGCGCGATCTTCGGCATCGATCCGGTCGATGGCGGCGAGGTGAAGATCGCCGGCAAGAAGCTCGCGCTCGGGCATCCGGCGGCGGCGGTGCGCGCCGGGCTCGCGCTGGTGCCGGAAGATCGTCGCGCGCAAGGGCTCGCGCTGGAGTTGAGCATCGCGCGCAACGCATCGCTGACGGTGCTCGGCCGATTGATGCGCCACGGGCTCATCACGGCGAGAAGCGAATCGACGCTCGCCGCCGACTGGGGCAAGCGCCTGCGTCTGAAGGCCAGCGATCTCGATGCGCCCGTCGGCACGCTGTCGGGCGGCAATCAGCAGAAGGTCGTGCTCGGCAAATGGCTCGCGACGAATCCGAAGGTGCTCATCATCGACGAACCGACGCGTGGCATCGACGTGGGCGCGAAAGCGGAGGTGTATCGCACGCTCGCCGAACTCGTCAGAGAAGGCATGGCCGTGCTGATGATTTCCAGCGAGCTGCCCGAAGTGCTCGGCATGGCCGATCGCGTGCTCGTGATGCACGAAGGCCGCATCAGCGCCGATATCGCGCGCGCCGAGGCGAACGAAGAACGCGTAATGAGCGCTGCGCTGGGCGCATCGCCTGCCGTTTTGGGGCACGCAGCATGATGACTCGACATACATCTTCACTTCCCGCGATGCACGCCGCCGATACGAAGCGCGAAAGCCTCGCGGTCACGATCGCGAAGAGCCGCGAGCTGACGCTCTTCATCGTGCTGCTCGTGCTGATCGGCGCGACCGGCGCGGTGAAGCCCGATTTCCTGAACCTGCAGAACCTGCGCGACGTGCTGCTCAACGTGTCGATCATCGGCCTGCTGACGGCGGGCATGACGATCGTGATGCTGATGCGGCATATCGATCTGTCGGTGGCGTCGGTCGTCGGCGTGAGCGCGTATGGCGTCGGCAGCCTCTTCGTCATGTTCCCGCACATGCCGGTGATCGTGGCGATGTTCGCGGGAATCGGCATCGGCTTCGTGATCGGCGCGGTGAACGGCGCGCTCGTCACGTTCGGGCGCGTGCCGTCGCTCGTCGCGACGCTCTCGACGCTCTATATCGTGCGCGGCGCGGATTACGCGTGGGTCCACGGCGGCCAGATCAACGCGACGAGCCTGCCCGACGCATTCGCGTCCATCGCGACGGGCTCGCTTATCGGCGTGCCGAATCTCGTGCTGATCGCGCTCGTCGTGCTGATCGCGCTGTCGGTGTATCTGAAGCAGTATCGCGGCGGGCGCGAGCATTATGCGATCGGCTCGAATCCCGAGGCCGCGCGTCTTGCGGGCATACGCGTGGATCGCCGCGTGATGATCAGCTTCCTGCTTTCCGGCGCGATCGCGGGGCTCGCGGGCGTGCTGTGGCTCGCGCGTTTCGGCACCGTCGATGCCAGCACGGCGAAGGGCATAGAACTGCAAGTGGTGGCGGCGGCGGTCGTGGGCAGCGTCGCGATCACGGGTGGCGTCGGGACCATCGCCGGCGCGACGCTCGGTGCGCTCGTGCTCGGCGTCATCAACATCGCACTGGTGGTGCTGCGCGTGTCGCCGTTCTGGCAGCAGGCGATTCAAGGCGCGCTGATCGTCGCGGCGATCGCGCTCGATACCTTGCTCGCGCGTTCCGTCGCGCGCCGCATGATGAGGAAACGCGATCATGGCTAAACCGGATTCCGCTCTGTCCACGACGAAACGCCGCCCTCTGCAATGGGAAGCGATGCTCGCGATCGTGCTCGTCGTATCGCTCGTCGCCGGGCGCGTGCTGTCGCCGTTGTTCCTGTCGACGGCGAACATCTCGAACATGCTCGCCGACTTCACCGAGATCGCATTGATCGCGCTGCCAATGACGCTCATCATCGTCGCGGCGGAGATCGATTTGTCGGTGGCGTCGGTGCTCGGCGCATCGAGCGCGCTGATGGGTGTGCTGTGGCACATGGGCTTGCCGATGCCGCTCGTGATCGTCCTCGTGCTCGCGTTCGGCACGCTTGCTGGCCTGCTCAACGGCCTCGTGATCGTGCGCTTCAGTCTGCCATCGCTCGCGGTGACGATCGGCACGCTCGCGCTTTTTCGCGGCCTTGCGTACGTGCTGCTCGGCGATCAGGCGATCGCGGATTTTCCCGCGTCGTACACGGCGTTCGGCATCGATACGGTCGGCGACACCTTCCTGCCGATGCCGTTCGTCCTCGTCATTGCAGGCGCGATCATCTTCACGGTCTTGCTGCAAGCGACGCCTTTCGGCCGCAGCCTCTTCGCGATCGGCGCGAATCCGACGGCCGCGCAATTTTCCGGCATCGATGTGGCGAAGACGAAGCTGAAGCTCTTCATGATGTCGGGCGCGATGGCGGCGCTCGCGGGCATCGTCTACACGCTGCGCTTCACGAGCGCGCGCGGCGACAACGGCGAGGGCTTCGAGCTTTCGGTGATCGCGGCGGTGCTGTTCGGCGGCGTGAGCATCTTCGGCGGACGCGGCTCGATGATCGGCGTTCTGCTGTCGCTCGTCATCATCGGCGTGCTGCGCAATGCGCTGACGCTCGCGGACGTATCGAGCGAAACGCTCACCATCGTGACGGGCGCGCTGCTGCTTTCGTCGGTGCTGATCCCGAATCTCGTCGCGCGCTGGCGGGCCGCGCGCGAGAAGCGTCTGATGGCGCAGGCGCTTTGAACGTCGTAATCAACCAGCGCAGCCAATGCGCAATGACAGGAGACATGCCAACATGAATAAACCTCATCGATTCCTGCGCGGGCCGGCGCTGGCGGCGGCCTTTCTCGCGGCGACCGTGGCGCTTTCGGCGAGCGCCGCCGATATCAAGAGCGGCCTGAAGATCGCTTTCCTGCCGAAGCAGATCAACAACCCGTACGAAGTGATCGCCGACGACGGCGGCATGGCCGCGATCAAGGAGCTCAAGGGCGATGGCAAGGTCGTGGGTCCGTCGGATGCGGGCGCGTCGTCGCAGGTGAGCTACATCAACACGCTCATCACGCAGCGGCAGAACGCGATCGTGATCGCGGCGAACGATGCCAACGCGGTCGTGCCGTATCTCAAGAAGGCGATGTCGCAAGGGATCAAGGTCGTGACCTTCGACTCGGACACGGCGCCCGATGGCCGGCAGATCTTCGTCAATCAGGCCGATTCGGAAGCGATCGGACGCGGACAGATCCAGTTGCTGTCGAAGCTGATCGGCGGCGAGGGCGAATTCGCGATTCTCTCGGCGACGCCCAATGCGACGAATCAGAACACCTGGATCAAGTGGATGCAGGAGGAACTGAAGAAGCCCGAATATTTGAAGATGAAGCTCGTGAAGATCGCGTACGGCAACGACGACGATCAGAAGTCCTTCGTCGAGACGCAGGGCTTGTTGCAGGCTTATCCGAACCTGAAGGGTATCGTCGCGCCGACATCGGTCGGGATCGCGGCGGCGGCGCGTTATATCTCCAGTTCGCCGGCGAAGGGCAAGGTCGTCGTGACGGGCCTCGGCACGCCGAATCAGATGCGCGCGTTCGTGAAGAACGGCACGGTCAAGGCGTTCCAGTTGTGGGATCCGGGTCAACTGGGTTATCTCGCGGCGTTCGCGGCGGCCAATCTCGCATCGGGGACGATCACCGGCAAGGAAGGCGATTCGTTCGAGGCGGGCAAGCTGGGCAAGCGCACGGTGGGCAAGAGCGGGGAAGTGATTCTCGGCCCGCCGACGACCTTCGATGCCGCGAATATCGACAACTTCAATTTCTGACGCGAAGGGCGCGCTTCGAGCCTGAGAGGATGACGAAACGCCCTGCGGGGCGTTTCGTTTTTCAGCGGCTGCCGCGTTGTCGATGCACGAAGGAAAAGCCTTTGCGATCAAAGCGTTGAGGCGATGCTCCCACGGCTATCCACAAGGCTCTCCACAAAAACTGTGGACAACCGCACACATTCATTTGATCCCCTGGCCGCCGCGCATCACCTGCACGGCGGTCGCCGATTCGAACCGCGCGTGCACCATATCCCCGGATTTCAACCCGGCGAGCGGCACATCCGGCGCGGCTTGCAGCGTCACCGTCTTGTTCGGCCCGCGCAGCGTGATGCGCCGGTTCTTCGCATCGACGCGCTCGATCGTCCCGATCACCTCGACGACGCGCGCCTCCGCCGCCACGCCCCCCGACGCGGGAATCAACGCGTCCGTGTCGATGCGCTCGCGGATGCCGTTCGACTTCACCTTCGTCGCGCTCACGAGCACCGCGCTGCGATATTCGATGTTCACGATATCGCCGAGCTGAAGTTTCTTCACATCGCCGACTTCGGGATTCACCGCCACTTCGACGACGCGCCCGCCCGGACCCTGCAGCGACACGCTGTTCGTCGTCGGATCGATGCCGACCACGCGCGCCTGCACCTGCGCGATGGCCGCCGCGCCGCGCGCCGTCGGGGCGGACGCGGCATCGTCGGCGGATGCGCTTCCGATCGCGCCGAAAGCGAGCGCCACGCAGGCGGCGAGAATCCTGACCGAACGATGCGAAGCTTGAGATGACGAGCGGAACATGCCGTGCCTCCTTATGTTCGTGTTGCTTCAGTCAACTTGCGGAACGCGCTCAGCGGCGCGACTTCGACAGCAAATGTCCGAGCCCGAGGTTCGTCGCGATCTGCCAGATATAGACGCGCGAGTAACGCACGCCGTAGCGCCGCTCGATCAGTTCGCGCAGACGCGCATTGGTCCACGTATCGCTCTCGAAACCATGCGCGCGCGCGGGCCCACGCAGCGCGGCGGCGATCCAGTCGAGCGCCTCGCGATCCAGCACCGACGCGCGCCCGCCGACGCCCATCTTGCCGAGCGCGTCGAGGCCGCCTTCGTCGACGATCGCCTTGTAACGCCGCACCGTTTGCAAGGAAAGATGCAGCGCCTCGGCCACCGCCTCGACCGACGCGCCACCGAGCAGCATGCGTCCGGCCGTCATGCGCCGCACGACGCTCGGCAGTGTGTCGGGACGGGAGAGCATGGCGCGCGCCGCTCGATCGTTAGGATTACTTCGGTTGACCGGGACGTCAGGCGCCACTGTGCGAACCCGAGCCGGTGCCTCGCGCGCGTTCCTGTGTCGGTCGATGCCGGCGAGCGGCGGGTGCAACGTTGCGGCGTCCGTATGCGTTCATGCGTGCCCCCTGGTCGAATGGAGACGGCGGGACTTGATCGGGCGTGCTTGACGTCAGGCCGATGCGTGGCTCGAATAGGAGCCGACTTACAGAGAAGTATCAATAAACGTTTTCAGGCTCGATGGGCAACCATCGGCGAAAATTTTTTGGGCTTGATAAATCCCTGTGAATTGCCTATGAACGCTGCCTATGAGCAGCGAAAACGCGACCGGCGAGCGCGCTGGGCGCAATGTACCGGGTCTGCGTTTCAAAGGACGCGCGCGAACCGCCGCGAGCGAGGCGCGGCCTGCCTCGGCAATGTGCCGACGACGCTCAAACGCGATAAAACTCGATGTCCTGCCCGGCGTGCACCGCACGCTTGAGCCACTCGGGCATATCGCCGATGCCGTCCCACGTATCGCCGCTCGCGTTTCGGAATATCGGCGCCCCGGCATCCGACGAATGCGGTATCAGGGGCAATTGCGGCATCGGCCGCTTTGCCTTGGGTGCGCCATGAGTCCCGTTGGTCTTGGTGAAGGAGGGCGGCGGCGGATTCTCCGCCGGCGCTTCGGCCAATGCTTCGGCCAACGCTCTTTCCGAAATGCCGAACTCAGCCATTCGGCTGCGCAAATACGCAATGATGCTGTCTCGCTTTCTTTCGTCCACGGCTTTCCTGATTCAGCTTTTTGATTTTCAGAGGACGAACCGAAACCCCGCGCGGACCGGGGCGGTTCGATGACTTGAATATATGTGTTTTATGAAGCGTGACGCAGTGCATGGCACGCGTCAATTAGTGTATTACCGCACGCCTATTAATTCGCGCGATGACTTTGCCTTTAATGTGTGCATTGCCACCAATGCGAACGTTCGCCCGCCCGAGCATCGCCGTGACGGACGCGCGAACGGGAAGCGCGCGGAACGTCACGTGGGGAGCCACGAACCGATGGCGAAGCCGCTCCGCCAATTCCGCATGGCGGCCGAAACCTCGCTAACTCTATTGTATGCTGCCGATGGCAACTATTAAAACGTTTTAACGACTGTGTTGTTCCCCAGGTAATTCGGCACCGTGCGCGCGAATGGCGGCAATCAGCTCCGCGGGCGTAATCTCATAACGCACTTCGCGGTGAATGCCGGGTTTGCGCTCATCGATTTCAATCAGCAGTACGGCTTTGCCGTCCGCTGCCGGTTCGAGGCGCAGCGAACGCACTTCCTGTCCGCTGGCATCGTCGTATTCCGTCAGGAGCGTCATGGCGCCAGTGGCGGCGCTTCTCGGCATCGACATTCTTCCTCCCGTCTTGCGACGTCGTTGTTGTTGTGTCGCCGCGCCGAACACCGGCGTGCACGAATATCGGGCGCGCCATGCGGAGTTTCAACTTGGCAAGTGAAGCGGACGCGAAGGATGGCGCGGCCCGCGCCGTCCTCCGGTATCTCATTATTGCCTGTCAAAAGCGCGCGCGTAAAGCGGGAGACCCGTCGAAGCCTTGCGACCCCTAATTTTCTCTGCTCAGGCCGATGGTTCAGGCGCTCGCGCCGATCGCGTCGCGCGCCTGGCTCGTGAGCTCGAACGACCGCAGACGCGCCTTGTGATCGAAGATCTGCGCGGTGACGATCAGCTCGTCGGCCTGCGTCTGATCGATGACCGAGCGCAGCCCGGCTTCGACATCGGCGGGCGCGCCGACGACCGAACACGCGAGCGAATGCTCGACGCCCGCGCGCTCGGCGTCGCTCCACGCGATCGACTCGACCGGCGGCGGCAATTGTCCGGGCGTGCCGCGCCGCAGATTGATGAACTGCTGCTGCAGCGACGTGAAGTGAAAGCGTGCTTCATCGGCGGTATCGGCGGCGAACACGTTCACGCCGACCATCGCGTAGGGCTTTTGCAGCGTCGCGGAAGGGCGGAATTGCTTGCGATAGACCTCGAGCGCGGTCAGCAGATAATCCGGCGCGAAATGCGACGCGAACGCGAACGGCAGCCCGAGCGCGGCCGCGAGTTGCGCCGAGAACAGCGACGAGCCGAGCAGCCAGATCGGCACGTTCAGGCCGGCGCCGGGCACCGCGCGCACGCGCTGGCCTTCGACCGGATCGGCGAAGTAGCGCTGCAATTCGACGACGTCATCGGGAAACGATTCGGCGCTGCCGTGCAGGTCGCGGCGCAGCGCTCGCGCCGTGGTCTGGTCGGTGCCGGGTGCGCGTCCGAGTCCGAGATCGATGCGTCCCGGAAACAGCGAAGCCAGCGTGCCGAACTGCTCGGCGATCACGAGCGGCGCGTGATTCGGCAGCATGATGCCGCCCGAGCCGACGCGAATCGTCTTCGTGCCCGCCGCGATATGGCCGATCACGACGGCGGTCGCCGCGCTGGCGATGCCCGTCATGTTGTGGTGCTCGGCGAGCCAGTAGCGCAGATAACCCCAGCGCTCGGCGTGCTGGGCGAGATCGAGCGAATGGGCGAAGGCGTCGGCCGGCGTCGAGCCGAGCGGAACCGGGGAAAGGTCGAGTAGCGAGAAGGGGATCATTGCGGCTTTCCGAAAGCGTGACGGATCGCGATGCATCCGGCATCGCGCTGGTTTCACGCGCTGAAAAGACCGATTGTGCCGAAAGTCCGCGGAATCTGCCGGAATGCACCGTGGGGCGAAGTGTCAGGCGAGGCGAGGATAGCCGCGCTCGATGGCCTCGCGCTCGTAGTCGAGAATGGCCGCGTAGTCCGTCTGTGTGCGTCTGACGATGCCTTTGAGCCTCAGCCGTGCGGCGAGCGCGGGGTCGTCCGCGAGTGCACCGGCGAGGGCGTCGAGGATTGCGTCGATGGAATCCGGCGGCACGCGCAGCGACGCGATGAACGGCAGCGCGCTCGCGCCGGCGGTCACGTCGAGCACGCGCACGCCCGCCGTCAATTCGGGCAGATGCGCCTGCGCGAACGCGAACGTGACGCAGTCGATCGCGGCGATGTCAGCGCGCGCTTCGGCGATTGCGGCGAGCGACGCGAGATGCGCGCCGGTTTTCGTCACCGACGCGAAAAAGCGCCCGTCGTGCGCGTAAGGAGCGACGGCGTGTCGGAAAAGGTTCATGCCGCTGTTGGAATCGTCGTCGTTGTAGGCTGCGCGCAGGTTCCGGCAGTCTTCGACCGATTGCGCGCCGACACGCGCCCCGACGACGATCACGCTGCGATAAGCGCCGGTTTCGCAGCCGGGCGCGTTGAAATCGGGCGCGCCTACGACTTGCACGCGATTCGCGAGCGCATGCACGAGCGGATAGCCGCAGGTTTGCGACAACAACACGTCGTCGCGCAGCCAGAACGCGGTGAGATCCGCACCGGGATGGACGATCTCGAGCGTATCGCCGCGTGCGCGTAGCCAGTCCGCGAGCTGCTCGCGGACACGTTCGAGCAGCGTGCGCCAATCCGCGGCGAGCGCGGGCGCGACGTTGTACATCGGCAGGGCGGCGATCCAGTGCATGACGCGAATCGTACCGTGGGAGGCGTCAGCTCGCGAGACGCGCGGGTTCGCGGCGCGCGTCGCGGCGTCGATCGGCAGATGCGTCCGGCGCGGCGAACGGATGCACCGGTTCAGCAGCCTGCGCGAACGCGTGACGGCTCGCCCATTCGCCGTATCCGCGCACGACGAAACCGCCGTTGCTCGCGCGATAGGCATCGCGCCGCCGCGCATAGATCCGCCCGAGCGCGAACCACGGCACGCCCGGCAGATCGTGATGCACGGCGTGAAAGTTATTGTTGAGAAAGAGCAGTCGCCACGGCCACGCAGCCTCGTTGACGACCGTGCGTTCGCTATGGCTCTCCGCCGCGCGATGCTCCTGAAACGAGCGAATCGACGCCAGCGCGAGCGACGCATAGCCGACACCGAACACGAAGGCGCGCCACGGAATGCCGCATCGCGTGTCGAGCCAGCTCGCGAGCAGCACGAGCGACGCGAGATGCACGATCCAGCTCGCGACGATTTTCCAGCGCCGCTCGACGACGGCCTGCGCCGCCTCGCGCCACGATGCCGCGATCGAGAACCACGGCCCGACGAGCATCCGGCCCGCGAAGGTATTGCGCGCGGCGAGCGCGGCGCGCAGGACGGGGCCCGCGCTCGCCCACTGTTCGGGCGTCACGTAATAGCTCTCGGGATCGCGTCCCGGCTCGGTCAGATGCGCGTCGTCGTGATGCCGCAGATGCGACTCGCGATACACCTCATACGGAAACCACACCGCGAGCGGGGCGATGCCGATGAGCATGTTGACGAGCGGCCAGCGCGTCGGATGACCGTGCATCAGCTCGTGCTGCAGGGACATATACCAGCACGACAGCACCGCGAGCAGCGCGACGGCCGGAACCAGCCCGATCGCGCGCGCGTTGAGCGCGACGCCGAACCATCCGCCGTAGATCGCGACGGCGACCGCCCACGTCGGCCATTCGCTGCGCCAGCGCCAGGTTTCGCGCTGGCGTTGGAGTTCCTGGCGTTGGGCGTCGTCGAGATAGCGGGGCATGGCGGACGTCGAAAATGGCGAAGGGCCATGGTAGCGGCGCGTCGCACGCCTCCCAACCAAGGAATCCGGCTAAGGATTTCGCATTCGACGCAATATGCATCCGATTTTTGACCATGCATCGGCGCACGTTATGCTTTGTCCCTTCATCCTCGCAAGCGCGCGCATATGTCCGAACCGATCGAGCCCGCTTCCGCGCCGCATCAGGCGCATCGCAATCTGCCGCGCAAATCCGCGCGGCTCATCGGCGGGCTGATCGCGTTCAACGTGCTCGCATGGCTCTGGGCGTTGGTCGCGTTCCGTCACTATCCGCTGCTGCTCGGCACGTCGTTGCTCGCGTATTCGCTCGGGCTGCGCCATGCGGTCGATGCCGACCATATCGCCGCCATCGACAACGTCACGCGCAAGCTGATGCACGAAGGCAAGCGGCCGCACTTCGCCGGCTTCTTCTTTTCGCTCGGACATTCGACGATCGTCATCGCCGCCACCGCGCTCATCGCCGCGACGGCGATGGCCGTGCACGGCCGGTTCGCCGAGTACCGCGAGATCGGCGGAATCATCGGCACGTCGGTGTCGTCGCTCTTTTTGTTCGCGATCGCGGCGATGAACCTGTTCGTGCTGCGCGGCGTATGGCGCGCGTTCCGTCGCGTGCGGCGCGGCGAAACCTGCCGCGACGACGACATAGACATGCTCACGGTCGGCGGCGGTCCGCTCGCGCGCATCGCCCGTCCGCTTTTCAGGCTGATCGGCAAGAGCTGGCACATGTATCCGCTCGGCTTTCTGTTCGGCCTCGGCTTCGACACGGCGACCGAAATCGGGCTGATGGGCATCGCGGCGGCCGAAGCGGCGCGCGGCATGCCGGTGTGGTCGATTCTCGTGTTCCCGATGCTGTTCACGGCGGGCATGTCGCTCATCGACACCGCCGACAGCCTGCTGATGACCGGGGCCTACGGCTGGGCCTTCATGAAGCCGATCCGCAAGCTCTACTACAACCTCACCGTGACGCTCGTCTCGGTGCTGATTGCCGTGCTGATCGGCGGCATCGAGGCGCTCGGGCTGATCGCGGACCGGCTGCGGCTGAAGGGCGGACTGTGGGACGTGGCAGCGTCGCTCTCCGAGCACTTCGGGATGCTCGGCTACGGCATCGTCGCGCTGTTCGCGGCGTGCTGGATCGTCTCCGCGCTCATCTACAAGTGGCGCGGTTACGAATCGCTCGACGGCGGGGTCGCCAGATAATCAACGGGCATTCTTCCTGCTTCGTGGATGCGCCAGCCGCTCATCCACATTTCGCATCGAGCGGCGTTCAGGGAGAAAGAACATGAACGACCCGCAAGCGGGGGCCGACTCGCCGCATCTCGACAGCGCCGAGCAGGAGCAAGCCGCCGAGCATTCCGCACCGCATCCGCTCGTCATCCACGAGATCGTGCGCGAGGAAGGCGAAGTCGCGATGGAGCGCACCTTCGCCGCGCTGATGTGGTCGGCGCTCGCCGCCGGCCTGTCGATGGGATTCTCCTTTCTCGTCCAGTCGATTCTCGAAAGCGCGCTGCCGGAGGCCCGCTGGACGGGACTCGTATCGAGCTTCGGCTACACGATCGGCTTCGTCTTCGTGATCCTCGGACGTCAGCAGCTCTTCACCGAAAGCACGCTGACGGCGGTGCTGCCGGTCCTTACGCGGCGCGATTTGTCGACGTTGTTCAAGGCGCTGCGCCTTTGGGCGATCGTGCTTTTCTTCAACCTGGTCGGCACGACGATCTTCGCCGCGATCCTGCAGATTCGCGGCGTCTTTTCGCCGGAAGTGAGCGAGGCGCTCGCCAAGGTCGCGATGACGCCGCTTTCCGCCGATTTCGGCGTGACCGTCGTTCGCGGCGTGTTTTCCGGCTGGTTGATCGCGCTGATGGTATGGCTGCTGCCGAGCGCGCGCTCGGGGCGGCTCCTCACGATCCTGCTCGTGACCTACACCGTCGCTGTGAGCAAGCTCACGCACGTCATCGCCGGATCGGTCGAAGCGGCCTACGCGGTGATGATCGGCGCGGCGGACATCTCCGACTACTTCTTCGTGTTCCTCGTGCCGACGTTCATCGGCAATGTGATTGGCGGCGTGTCGCTCGTCGCGATCGTCAATCACGCGGCGATCGCGCCGGAGATCACGAGCGCGCCGCAGCGGCATCGCGACTAAGCGCGCATCATTTGTTGTTGCCCGCGCCCGTGCCGTAAAGGCCGTTGTTGAAGCCGGTGCTGCCCTCGGCCTTGTGCTTCTTGTCGGCGGTCGCGGCGCGGCCCTGCGCGGCATCCTTCGATTGCGGTTTCTGCGATTCGACCAGCGGCGAGCCCGATGGATTCGCGCGCGAGCTCGAATCCGACTGACGGCTTTCCTGTCGCTCCGAGCCGCCGCCGTTCGTGATCTGCGCGACGCCGACCGTGCTGAACGTCGCGATGAGACTGGCGACGATCGCGTTCGCGAGCATCGGCGAGGGCCGGCGCGATGCGCCCGCGCGGTCGTGAAAGAAAGTGGACATGGCGATTCCCGGCATGATCGAAAGACTAGCTTTCGAGCATGAACGGTGCCTGACGCGGCAAAGCGGCGCGTTGAAACGCACGTGCCGTGAATCGTCGGAAGTTCAAAGGACCGTTGCACGCCCGCTTCGTCGCGAGACGCGGGCGCGAACGAGGGATTCGCGCCGCAGCGCGAGCGGCGAAAGCGGTTCTTAGGCCGCTTTCGCCCAAAGCCTGTTGGTCGATCTTTTACGGCTGCCGGAGCCGTCGCGCGGACCGCTGTCGACTGTGTCGAGCGCGACGCGCAACGCTTCGATGCGTTGCTTCTGCGCCGGCACGAGCGCGTAACCCTTGACCACGGCGGCGAGCCGCTCCCGCCAGTATTCGACGTTGAGCGTGCCGGAAGACTGCTTGTGCATCGTGCGAAGTTGCGCGAGTGCGCGCTCGATGTGCTGAAGCTCGACGTCAGCCAACGCCGAGGGCAAGAGACTGCCCTTGGTCTCGTTTTTCTTCTTCATTATTTGGTCTTCCTCTCGGCCATACGACGGCTTGTCCCGACATCGGACACGCGCGCCGTTGAGGCACCCCGTTCACCCGCGCATATTTTTGTGGCTAAGCGGGTGGCCCTTGCTCTTTTCTTCGGATGACCGATCGTTGCCTGTCTCGGCGATTTCGATCGTTAACAAAAATGTACGCAACGCGGACCTGATGGCTCCGTCTGTCATCGCACATTGGTGTGAGAGCAACGCGGGGATTTCGATGTTGCGTCGCGCAAGGGCGACGCAGGCCGATCATTCGTCGTTCGCGGACGGCGTTTTTGCCGTGCGTTTGCCGCTGCGGCCGATCTGTTCTTCCATCGCGAGATCGAGCTTGCTGGCCTTGCGCGGCTTGGCCGGATCGCGGGCGTTGACGAACGCGACGAAGTCGTCCATCGGCATCGGCTCGGAGATTTTCTTCGTGCCTTCGGGCGCGCGCTCGGCGAGATAGAAGTAGCCGCCCGGCATCGAGATGGCCGCGTAATTCGCGTTGCCGCTGCGCGTCTTGAGCCGTTCGACGGCGCTGATGGCTTTGGTCGAGCGCATGGTCCTGTCTGCTTATTTCTGAGGTTCGTCGTGAGCGGTGGCGTCCGCCGGCGCGCATTTCTTGCCCGCGCCTTCGATCCACATGTTCGACGGATGACGCTGCCCCGGATAGTACCGGTACGTGGTCTCGCCGTTGTCGTAGCGGACCTTGATGACGTTGGAGTCGCCGAATTCGAGCATCACGCCTTGCGGGATGGACGTCTGCTTGTATTGGGCGTCGTGCTTTTTCGCTTCGGCGGCGATGCATTGCACGATGCCGTTCACCTTGTTTTCCGTCGACGATTTCTCGACTTCGGGTTGTCCTGCATCTTCGTTATGAAACTGGGCGCAGGCGGCGAAAAGCACAGGCAACGCGAGCGCCGCGGCGAGTTTTTTCATGGTCTTTCCCGTTTGATCTTCTGGTGCCGAACACGACATTAGAGCACAAGCCCTTGACAGTCCGGTCACGCTGCAGCAAGGCCCGCGCCCGCGTGCGCCGCGCTTCATGCGTCGGGCGGCACGCCGAGCAGCGGCAGCGTCGCGCCGACGATGCCCGAGAACACCGGCCCCGCGACCGTTCCGCCGTAATAGGTGCCCCCCGTGGGCTCGTCGATCATCACGGCGACGATCACGCGCGGATCGCTCATCGGCGCGATGCCGACGAACGACGCGCGGTACTTGTTCGCCGCATACGAGCGTCCGACCTGCTTGCGCGCCGTGCCCGTCTTGCCGCCGACGCGATAGCCTTCCACCGCCGCCGCGCGGCCCGTGCCGTGGTCGCCGGTCGCGTTTTCGAGCATGTTGCGCACGGCCTTCGCGGTCGCGGGCTTCGTCACCTGCACGGCGTCGCGGCGCGTTTCGCCGTGAATCAGCGTGGCGGGATAAAAGCGTCCGTCGCCGGCGTACGCCGTGTAGATCTGTGCGATCTGCACGAGCGACAGCGATAAACCGTAGCCATACGCCATCGTCGCCTGTTCGATCGGCTTCCAGCGCTCGGGCGCGCGCAGGCGGCCGGTCGCGGCGCCCGGAAACGTCAGCTCGGGCGCGCGGCCGATGCCGTATTCGCGGTACTTGTCCCAGATCGTCTGCGCGGGAATCTGCAGCGCGAGCTTCGTGAGCGCGACGTTGCTCGACATCTGCACCGCCTCGGACACGGTGATGACGCCGTGATTCGACGTGTCGTGAATCACGTTCGGGCCGAGCTTGAACGTGCCCGGCGATGTGTCGATGCGCGTTTCGGGCCGCACGCGGCCGAGATCGATCGATAGCGCGGCGACGAGCGGCTTGATGGTCGAGCCGGGCTCGAAGGTGTCCGTGAGCGCGCGGTTGCGCAACTGCTCGCCGGTGAGGCGCGAGCGATCGTTCGGATCGAAGCTCGGATAGTTGGCGAGCGCGAGCACTTCGCCGTTCTTCGCATCCAGCACGACGACGCTGCCCGCGCGCGCCTTGTGCTTCGCGATCGCCGCCTTGAGTTGCGAATGCGCGAGTTGCTGGATGCGCCGGTCGATCGTCAACTGAATGGTTTCGCCGTTCTGCGGCATGGCCGGCTCGCCGATCTGCGAGACCACGCGCCCGAGCCGGTCGCGGATCACTTCGCGCTGGCCGGCCGCGCCCGTCAGACGCGCGTCGGCGGCCAGCTCGACGCCTTCCTGCCCGTGATCCTCGTTATTCGTGAAGCCGACGACGTGCGCCGCCGATTCGCCTTCGGGATAGAAGCGCTTGGTGTCCGGCACGAGCGTGATGCCCGCGCGCCCGATCGTCGCGATGCGCTCGGCGGTTTCCGCTTCCACCTGACGTTTGAGCAGGACGAACGCGCGAGTCCCGTCGATGCGGCGCTGCAGATCCTTCGGCGGCATGTCGAGCAGGCGCGCGATCTCGCCACCGTGATCGCCGTCGAAGAGCTTGGGCGTCGCCCAGACTTCGTAGGTCGCGAGGCTGACGGCGAGCATCGCGCCATTGCGATCGACGATGCGTCCGCGCGTCGCCGAGAGCGCCAGCGTGCGCTGATAGCGCTTCTGGCCTTCGCCGATATAGAACTTGTGGTCGATGACCTGGACCCACAGCGCGCGTCCGGCTAGCGTCAAAAACGCCGCCGTCACCCCGATGACGACGAGCCGCGAGCGCCAGGCCGGCAGCCGGTTTGCGAGCACCGCGCTGCGGTGATGCGTCTGGAAATCGCTGCCGCCGCGCGTCTTCTTCTTGAACATCGTGGTCTTCTGATTAAGCTTGGTTGGGCAGACGGGCGAGGGCGGCGTCGAGTTCGGCGCCATCCGGCAGACGAATGCCGAGTTCGCCTTCGAGCACGCGGCGCAGACTGGCCGTGCCGTCGAGTTCGCGATGATCGCTGCCTTCGCGTTCGTCGTGGATCGAGAAACGCCGGTTGAACAGGGCGAGGCGCTTGCCCGGCGCGAGACGCGCGGCGAGCAGGTTGTGCAGGAAGATCGACTGCGGATACATCGACACGAAATGATTGGCCATCTCGTAGTCGGCGTCATACTGCGGATCGAGGTCGAAGCGATAGACGTTCGTCCACGCGCCGTTCACGAGCGCCTGCAGGACGTAGCCGGGCGCTTCGCCGGCCCCTTCGAGGCGGAAAGCGCCGTGCGGCGTGATCTGTTCGAGGCCCGTCTGGAGCGCGAGCGGCGCGGAAAGCGTCATGCCGCCGAAGCCGACGTCGGCGAGGAACGCGCCTTCGTCGAGATCGACGAGCAGCAGCATATGCGTGCGCGCAGGCATGTCAGACCGCTCGCGGCCCCACAGGACGCGTCCTGCGAAGCTGCGCACGCGAAAACCGAGCGTCTGAAGTACGCTGCGAAACAGCAGGTTGTGCTCGTAGCAGTAGCCGCCGCGCCGTCCGGCGACGAGCTTGCGCTGGATCGATTCGAGATCGAGCCGGATCGGGCGGCCGATCAGCACGTCGAGATTTTCGAAGGGAATGGCCTGAGGATGCAGCAGATGCAGCGCGCGCAGTGTGTCGAGCGTCGGCGCGGGCCGCACGGATTCCGCGTACCCGATGCGCTCGAAGTAGGCGGCGAGGTCGATGGAAGTGTCATGTGCGTTCATATGGAGTTCAGGCTTCGTCAAGCTTCGATGTCGCAATGTCCGCGAGTGCTGTCGTCAGGCGCGCATATTTTACGACACGAAAGGTTAAAAATTACAAAATGCATACGTTATTCGTCGCGCGAGCTTGCAACGCGTCGTTCGAATGAACTGTGCCGCATCGATGCAGGTCTTTCCAGGTTCCAGCGCAACTGACAAGGGGCGATACGCCATGCCGAAAGAATCGAACGAAGCGAATCAATCGAAGGAAAACAACCCGGCCAGCGCGACGTGCGCCGGCAAGCATCCCGCGCCGCCATGCACGCTCGTGATTTTCGGAGCGGGCGGCGATCTCACCAAGCGCTTGCTGATGCCGTCGCTCTACAACCTGTCCGCCGACAAGCTGCTCGACGACGGCATGGAGATCATCGGCGTGAATCACGGCGAGCGCGAGACGTCCGAATGGCGCGACGAGCTCACGCAATCGCTGCGCACGTTCGCCGCCGACAAGGCCGCGACGTTTCACACGTCGCAGTTGAACGAGGACGCGTGGAACTGGGTCGTCGGGCGGCTCGAATATTTCCCCGGTGAATTCGAAGAGGACGAAACCTTTGCCCGGCTCAAGGCGCGGCTCGCGCAGGCGAAGTCGGACAACGTCGTGTTCTATCTCGCGGTGGGCGCGCGGTTCTTTCAGCCGATCATCGAGCATCTCGGCGCGGCGGGCATGCTCGAAGAGAAGGACGGCAATTTCAGACGGCTTGTCATCGAGAAGCCGTTCGGCAGCGATCTGGCGTCGGCGCAGGAACTGAACCGCTGCATCCTCAAGTATGCGGACGAGTCGCAGGTGTACCGCATAGACCATTTTCTCGGCAAGGACACGGTGCAGAGCATTCTCGCCGTGCGCTTCGCCAACGCGATGTTCGAACCGATCTGGCGGCGCGAGTACATCGACAACGTGCAGATCACGGCGGCGGAGACGATCGGCGTGGAAGGGCGCGGCAAGTTCTACGAGCAGACGGGCGCGTTTCGCGACATGCTGCCGAACCATCTGTTCCAGTTGCTCGGCATGGTCGCGATGGAGCCGCCGAATTCCTTCGATGCCGAATCCGTGCGCGACAGAAAAGCCGAAGTCTTCGATGCGATCCGTCCGCTCACCGCCGACGACGTCGTGCTCGGCCAGTACGAAGCCGGACCCGCCGGGCCGGGCTACAAGGAAGAACCGGGCGTGGCCAAAGATAGCCGGACCGAAACCTACGCGGCGGCGCGCGTGTACGTGGAGAACTGGCGCTGGGCCGGCGTGCCGTTTTATCTGCGCACGGGCAAGCGGCTCACCGAGCGTCGCACGGAGATCGCGGTGCAACTGAAGGCGGTGCCGTTTTTGCTGTTTCGCGATACGCCCGTCGATGCGCTGACGCCGAATGTGTTCACGCTGCGCATCGATCCGGCGCACGGCACGAGCTTCGATTTCAACGTGAAAGTGCCGGGACCGGTAATGCAGATCGGCAAGGTGCGTTCGAGGTTCGACTATGCCGACTTCTTCGCGGAGCGCGCGAACGTCGGCTATGAGACGCTGCTCTACGACTGCATGCTCGGCGACGCGACGCTCTTTCAGCGCGCGGACAGCATCGAGACGGCTTGGGCGGCGGTGGATCGCGTGCTGCATCGGGACAGTCCGCTGCCCGTGCGCGGTTACGCGGCGGGCAGCGCGGGGCCGGCCGAAGCGGACGAGCTGCTTGCCGACGACGGCCGCGCGTGGCGACCGCTGACCGACGCGCACAGGAAGAACTGAACTCATCTCATCGCAACGCAAACTCAAAAGGACAACGAGCGTGAGCACAGAATCAAGAGCCAAGCAGAAGACCCACGTCACGGCGGACAAACTCGCGATCAAGGCGGAACGCATTCTCGCGATCGATATCGGCGGGACCGGGTTGAAGGCGGCCATCATCTCGGAGGACGGCGAGATGAAGAGCGACCGCGTGCGCGTGGCGACGCCGCATCCGGCGAAGCCCGACGTGGTCGTGGAGACGCTCATCGAACTGATCGCGCCGATCGTCGCCGAGCCGCCGACGCACATTTCCATCGGCTTTCCGGGCGTCGTGCGCGATAACGTCGTGCTGACCGCGCCGAATCTCGGCACGCCCGCCTGGCGCGGCGTGCCGCTCGCGCAACTGATCGCCGAGCGCCTCGGCAACGTGCCCGCGCGCATGATCAACGACGCCGAGATGCAAGGGCTCGCGGCGATCGAAGGGCGCGGCATCGAAATGGTGCTGACGCTCGGTACGGGCGCGGGCACCGCGCTCTTTCGCGACGGCGAACTGATGCCGCATCTGGAGCTCGCGCATCATCCGGTCGCGAAGGACAAGACTTACGACGAGTACATCGGCAACGCGGCGCGCGAGAAGGCGGGCAAGAAGCGCTGGAGCCGGCGCGTGGAGAAGATCATCGGCATCCTGGCGACGCTGACGAACTACGACAAGCTGTGGATCGGCGGCGGCAACGCGGCGCATATCAAGTTCAAGCTGCCGGATAACGTCGCGGTCGTGTCGAATGCGGCGGGCATCGAAGGCGGCGCGCGGCTGTGGCATCCGCGCTCGGTGCGCGAGACGCGCCAGTTGCCGCATTTCAATCAGCGTGAAGGGGCGCACTGATGAACGCCAACAGCAAATACGGACTTCACAGCGTGAACGGCGACGCCGATGCGGCGTTCGCCGCGCTCGCCAAAGCGGAACTCGTCGTCACCGATTGCGACGGCACGCTGCTCTATACCGACAAGGCATTGGGCCAACCGGCGATCGACGCCGTGCGCCGCCTGAAGGAAGCGGGCGTGCGCTTTACCGTGGCGAGCAGCCGGCCGGGCAAGGGCATGCGGCATATCGTTGAGGCGCTCGACGTCGACATGCCTTACGCGTCGTACAACGGCGGCAGTCTCGTCAGACCGGGCACGTGGGATTTGCTGTCGTCGCACAAGCTGCCGCGCGATGTCGTGCAGACATCGCTCGAAGCGCTCGCGTCGGCGAACGTCGACGCGTGGGTGTTCATCGACGACGCCTGGTATCTGACGAATCCCGAAGGCACCTACGTGCCGCTCGAGACGCGCACGGTCGGCTACGAAGGCGTGCTCGTCACGCGTTTCGACGATGTCGATCTCGGCGAGGTCGACAAGATCGTCGGCTCGACCGCCGATACGGCGCTGCTCGCGCGCGTCGAAAGCAGCGTGCAAAAGCAACTGGAAGGCCGCGGACACGCCGCGCGCTCGCAGACCTATTACCTCGATATCACGAGCCTGGAAGCGAACAAGGGCACTGCGGTACGCGAACTGGCGCAACTCGCGAACGTGCCGCTCGAACGCGTGGCCGTGCTCGGCGACATGGGCAACGATGTGGCGATGTTCGAGATCGCGGGCGTATCGATCGCGATGGGGCAGGCATCCGACAGCGTGCAGCGTCGCGCGAGCCTGGTCTCGAAGAGCAACGACGAGGACGGCTTCGCGGTCGGCATCGACGCGCTCTTGGCGGCGCGCGGCTGAAGGAAGAAGGGACATCGACGCGCTGCGCAGCCTTGACGGATGAGCGGCCGCGTCGAAGTTCAGAATGATCCGCGTGTTTGGTTCAAAAGCGCGCGCTGCGGATCAGGCTCACGCTCGTTACGGATGATGCAGGGAAATCAACGACGGCGCATCGGTGCGCGCGGGGCACCGCCACCGGCACGCTCGTCCTTGTGACGGAAGTTGATGCGGCCCTTCGTCAGGTCGTACACCGACAGTTCCAGCGTTACGCGGTCGCCGGCCAGAATACGGATGTGATTCTTGCGCATGCGGCCCGAGGCGTAAGCGCCCACGACGACGCCGTTGTCCAGCGTCACGCGATAGCGGCTGTCGGGAAGCACTTCGTCAACGATACCGTCGAGTTCGATGAGTTCTTCTTTCGCCATATGGGGGCTCCTGTAATGAGTTGTAGTGGGTGCTGCCGCGCATCGCGCGAAAAACGCGCATTCGACGCCAACGAACCGTTCTGCGCCGCTGCCCGAAAGCGTCGTCGCTACGAATCGTAAGTGGCGATGCAAAGCGTGGCCTGGCGCGTCCATGCACGATAAACGTGCATGCGGGGCGCGCCGCGTCTCTATCTCAGGCTCGTCGTGAGCTTGACGGCATAGGCCGGAC
Source organism: Caballeronia sp. ATUFL_F2_KS9A (assembly GCF_023630765.1). NCBI lineage: Bacteria > Pseudomonadati > Pseudomonadota > Betaproteobacteria > Burkholderiales > Burkholderiaceae > Caballeronia > Caballeronia sp. ATUFL_F2_KS9A. The sequence goes on from NZ_JALQEK010000029.1 coordinate 83,905, forward strand.
GACAGGGCGAACCGCGGATGCGGCGCGCCGTGGCCGGCATGACCGGGACGGCGACATCGGCAAAGCAGAGCCGATGTGCGGTTGAAACGGAAAAGCAACGTGTGCTGCGGAAGTGAGCGCTTCTGCCGTGCGCTTACGTCATGTGCGGTCGATAGGCCGATTTTGCAAGGCCAGATGACATTCTCTCGCAAATCGCTTGATTAGACAACGAATTTCGCCCGAAGGTTCCGAAAAGGAACATTCTTGCTACAGCCAGCCGGCCTTCTTGAAGCGCCAGTAGAGCACGACATCGACCACCAGCATGACCGCGAGACACGTCGGGTAGCCGTAGACCCAGTCCAGTTCGGGAATCGACTTGAAGTTCATGCCGTAGATGCCGGCGATCATCGTCGGCACGGCGAAGAGCGCGGCGAACGAGCCGAGGCGCTTGGTCACTTCGCTTTCCGCGAGCGCGATCAGACCGAGATTCACCTGGATCGCCGTGACGATCATTTCGCGCCGTCCTTCGATGGTCTTCACGATGCGCAGCAGGTGATCGTACACGTCGCGGAAATATTCCTGCATGCCGGAGCACACGCCGGGCGAGCGCCCGCCATACAGCTTGCTGACGGCTTCGAGCAGCGGCGCGGTGTGATGCTGCAGGATCGTCATGCGCCGCTTGAGCGAGTACAGATCCTCGATGATCTCGCGCGATTCCACCGAGCCTTTTTGCTCGAAGATGCGCTCTTCCACTTCGTCGACTTCCGCGCCGAGCGTCTCGAGCACGGGAAAGTATCGATCGACGACCGCATCGAGCAGCGCGTACATCACGAACGCGGGGCCGTGCTTGAGCAGATGCGGCTCGCGCTCGCAGCGCTTGCGCACTTCCTGAAAACCTTGCGTCGTGCGGTTGCGGACCGAAAGCACGTAGTTCGTGCCGACGAACACGTTCATTTCGCCGACGAGCACTTCGCCTTCTTCGTCGAATTCGACCGTATGAAAGACCGCGAACAGCGAGTCGCCGTATTCCTCGATCTTCGGCCGCTGATGACCGTGCTGCGCGTCTTCGACCGCCAGCTCGTGCAAGCCGAACTGCTGCGTCATGTGCGCGAGTTCGCCAGGACCGGGCTCTTTCAATGCAACCCAAATGAAAGAGTCGGGCAGATCGCGATAGGCGTTGATGTCGTCGATCTCGACGTCCGCGAGCTTTCGGCCATTCTGATAAGCCGCGCAATTGACCAGCATGGGACGCCCTTTATCGTTATCTGGATATAACCGGCCACGTGTCGATGGACGCTCGAAGTCGCGTGATTTCGCCAGGGGCGCGCGTGGCCTTGATCCATCGAATCTTAGCCGGACACGCGCCCGGCTGCCAGCACGCGCGGATTCTCCGGCGCTCGTTGTCTGCCGTCAGTTCGAGATGAGGTCGATGTTGTATTCGGGCGGCGCCGGCAGACTCGGGACGTGCGCCGCCTGCGAATCGAACTTGGTGAGCTTGCCTTCGACCGTCGCGCCGATATCCATGCGCAACTGCTGATAGTAGATGTTGCCCAGCACGCGCGCGTTCGACTGAAGTTCGACGAAATGCGCGACGGTGACATCGCCCGTCACGCAGCCGTTGATGATGACGTTATAAGCGCTCACGTTGCCGCGAATCGCGCCCTGATCGCTCACGACGAGCAGCGTTTCTTCGCCCGGACGGCCGGCCACGTTGCCCGTGACCTGGCCGTCCATGCGCAGGCCTTCGCTGAACTCGAGATCGCCCGAGATATGCACGTTATGCGCGACGAGCGTCGCGAGCTTGGCCATCTTGATGCCGTTGGAATCCTTCTTCGATGAAAACATGTCGAGTCCTTGCGATGCGGTAAAGGGTTGCTGCACGAAGCCCGCGCTGACGCGTGCCGCTCAATTGGGTTTTTGTTGCTTCCTGAGGAAAGCGAGATCGGTCTGCAGACGCTGGATTTCGGCCGCGCTGTCCTTTGCGCGTTCTTCCAGCGAGGTACGGCTCGCCATCTCCTGTTCGAGCGCGAGCTGCGCATGCGCGAGCTGCTCGCGCAGCTTCTGCTCGGAGACGGGCGGCGCGCAGAGCGTGTCGAGCTTGCGCACGTCTTCATGCGAGCGTTTGAGTGCGAAGCCTGCGGCGGCGAGCGCCGCGATCGCACACACGGCCGCGATCAGTCCGAGCCAGATGCCCGCGCCGCGCCTCGGCGTCAGCGAATAGGACTGGCGGGAGAGTTGCAGCGACAGCCGCTTCGAATCAACTTTGCGCATGCGACAAACGCCTGAAGAGCGCGAGATAGGGAGAAGGATTGATCTGAGCGCCGTCGACGATCACTTCGAAATGCAGATGCGGCCCCGTCGAGCGGCCGGTCGAGCCGACTTCCGCGATCACCTGTCCCGGCATCACGAATTCGCCGGTTTTCACGAAGATGCGCGACGCGTGTCCATAGCGCGTCACCATGCCGTCGCTGTGGCGGATGTCGACCGAAATGCCGTAGCCGTTGCGCTCGCCCGCCGCGATGACGCGTCCGCCCGCGCTGGCGAGAATCGGCGTGCCCGCCGGTCCGGCGAAGTCGATGCCGGGATGAAAGCTCAGACGCCCCGTGAACGGGTCCAGACGGTTGCCGTAAGGCGAGCCGCTGCGCAGGCCGGGTGCCGGATTGCGGCCGGGAAAGGCCATGTACGCGGCGTAGTGGGCGAGCGTTTGCGTCTGCAATTGCGAGACTTCGTCGTTCAGGCAATCGATGATCCGATGCGCGCTCTTCAAACGCTGCCGCGGCGCGCCCGCCGCCGCGCGGCCGATATCGCACAGGCGCGGCGGCAAGGCGGGGCCGCCCGCGCCGTCGAGCGACGTGGCTGGCTCTTCGCTGTCGGGCAGCGGCGGCACGTCATGCACGCCGGACGTGCCGCCCGCGCCGTGCGCGGCCTTCAGATGCGTGTCGAATTCGTGCAGCTCGCTGACTTGCGCGGACAGGCCTTCGACGCGCGGCGTCAGCTCGATCAGCGCGGCATTGATGCGGCCGAGCTCTTCGATCTCGTACGAGCGGCGCGACATCAGCGTCTGCTCCTCGCCGAGATGGCTGCGCGCGAACATGGTGCCGATCGCGATGCCGAGCGCGAGCGCGGCCACGAGAAGCGTAATGGCGCCGATGACCGCGATGGCGCGCGCCGTGCGGGCCTCGACGAAACGGATGCGCTGGCGGGACATGGACCGCCGTGACCAGATGACGAAAGCCATTAGCGCACGGCGCGGCCCGTCGGGGCAGCGGGAAAGAAACTAGAGGAAATCACGGGAATGGAGCGCCGCGCTCTCCACGGCAATGCAATGAAACTGGCCGGCAATTATGCCCGAGCTCGCGTGGGCGAGTGACGTTTCGGCAGGACATCGAAGCAAAATTCCACGAATTTATCGAGTCAAATTTTGTGATGTTCGTGGTGGCGTCACGCCTACCACGTTCGGTCTCGAGTCGCTGTCAAAAAGCGTGTCGCCGGTCAGGATCACTTGACATCGACCCAGGCCATCTGCGCGCCGTCTCCCATCAGGAAGCCGCGGTTCGCTTCGGCCGCCGCGCGCAGGTAGTCCCATACAGCCGTGATGCGCTTCAGCTTGCGCAAATCCTCGCGGCAGGACAGATAGAAGGCGCGCGTCACGACGATATCGTCGGGCAAGACCGGCACGAAGCGCGGATCGGGCGAAGTCATGAAGCACGGCAGGATCGCGAGCGCGCGGCCCTGCAGCGCGGCGAAGTACTGCGCAATCGCGCTCGTACTGCGCCAGCGCGACACCGCGCCCGGCACCGCGCGTTCGAGATACAGCAATTCGTAGCTGAACGCGAGATCGTCGATATAGCTTGCGAAACGATGATGACGCAGATCGTCGCTCGTGCGGATCGGTTCGTGCGCGTCGAGATAGTCGGCGGTCGCGTAGAGCTTGAGCCGGTAATCGCACAGCTTCGTATAAACGTATTGGCCCTGCTCGGGTCGTTCGAGCGTGACGGCGATATCCGCCTCGCGCTTCGACAGACTCACGAAATGCGGTACCGGCAGCAGATCGATGGAGATGTTCGGATGCGCGTCCTGAAAGCGCGCGAGTTGCGGCGCGAGAAAGAAGCAGCCGAAGCCTTCCGTCGAACCGACGCGAACGTGTCCGGACAGCGCGTGCCCCGTATTGGCGATCTGCTCGGTCGCGGACTGCACCGTCGTCTCGATCGAATCGACGTAACCGAGCAGGCGCTGGCCTTCGGCCGTCAGAATGAATCCGCCGCTGCGCGATTTGTCGAACAGAAGCGTGCCGAGCGCGTCCTCCAGCGCGCGAACGCGCCGCGCGACCGTCGTGTAATCGACGCCCAGACGCTTCGCCGCGCCGCTCGCGCGCTGCGTGCGCGCGACTTCCAGGAAGAAGCGCAGGTCGTCCCAGTTGAGGCGCCCGATATCGAGCTTGGCGCTTGGAATAACGTTTGGCATGGCGTTTTTTTGCATATCGATCGGGTGTTTTTCTAGTGCCATGATGGACTTTTGCATAACTATACTCAAGGAAACGAGCGTGCTGCACTGCGCGCCGATTTCTTATAAACGGAGACGACATGCCTTTTCCCTTCGGCGCCGCACCGGCGCTCCGTCCGCGCGTCTTCGTTCCCCTTCGTGACAACTCATCCAAAAGGAGTGACTCGTGAATATCGCTGCTGAACATCCGGCGCAGAGCGCGTCCGTCCGTACGGCCAAACTGCTGATCGACGGCCAGTTCGTCGATTCGAAGACGACGGATTGGCGCGACATCGTCAATCCTGCGACGCAGGAAGTCGTCGGTCGCGTGCCGTTTGCGACGGTCGATGAAGTCAACGCCGCCGTTGCCGCCGCGCACAAGGCGTTTCAGACGTGGCGCACGACGCCGCTCGGCACGCGCATGCGTCTGATGCTCAAGTTTCAGGACCTCGTGCGCCAGAACCAGAAGCGCATCGCGCGGACGCTGACGGCGGAGCAGGGCAAGACGCTCGCCGATGCCGAAGGCGACATCTTTCGCGGTCTCGAAGTGGTCGAGCACGCGTGTTCGATTTCGACGCTGCAGCAGGGCGAATTCTCCGAAAACGTCGCGGGCGGCGTCGACACGTACACGCTACGGCAGCCGCTCGGCGTGTGCGCCGGCATCACGCCGTTCAATTTCCCCGCCATGATCCCGCTGTGGATGTTCCCGATGGCGATCGTCTGCGGTAACACGTTCGTACTGAAGCCGTCCGAACAGGATCCGCTCTCAACGATGGAACTCGTCGAACTCGCGCTCGAAGCGGGCGTGCCGGCGGGCGTGCTGAACGTCGTGCATGGCGGCAAGGAAGTCGTCGATGCGATCTGCACGCATCCCGATATCAAGGCGATTTCGTTCGTCGGGTCGACGGCCGTCGGCACGCACGTCTACAACCTCGCGAGCCAGCACGGCAAGCGCGTGCAGTCGATGATGGGCGCGAAGAATCACGCCGTCGTCCTGCCCGACGCCAACAAGGAGCAGACGCTCAACGCGCTCGCGGGCGCGGGCTTCGGCGCGGCGGGTCAGCGTTGCATGGCGACGTCGGTGGCCGTGTTCGTCGGGGCGTCGAAGGACTGGGTGCCGGAACTCGTCGAGAAGGCCAGGACGCTCAAAGTCAACGGCGGCACGGAGCCGAATACGGACGTCGGCCCGGTCGTGTCGAAAGCGGCAAAGGAGCGCATTCTGGGGCTCATCAGCAAGGGCGTGGAAGAGGGCGCGACGCTCGCGCTCGATGGCCGCGATATCGACGTGAAGGGCTACGAGAAGGGCAACTTCATCGGACCGACGATCTTCACGAACGTCGATACCGACATGTCGATCTACAAGACGGAAATCTTCGGCCCGGTGCTGTGCGTGCTGGAAGCCGATACGCTCGACGACGCCATCGCGCTCGTCAATCGCAATCCGATGGGCAACGGCGTCGGTCTCTTCACGCAAAGCGGCGCGGCGGCGCGCAAGTTCCAGAGCGAGATCGATATCGGTCAGGTCGGCATCAACATTCCGATTCCGGTGCCGGTGCCCGCGTTCAGCTTCACTGGCTCGCGCGGCTCGAAGCTCGGCGACCTCGGCCCGTACGGCAAGCAGGTCGTGCAGTTCTACACGCAGACGAAAACCGTCACCGCGCGCTGGTTCGACGACGCCACCGTGAACGACGGCGTCAACACGACCATCGCGCTTCGCTAAAGGGAGATGTCCATGCGAATCGGCTTCATTGGTTTGGGTCACATGGGCGGTCCGATGGCCGCCAATCTCCTGAAGGCCGGCCACGCGGTGACGGCGTTCGATCTCGTCTCCGCCGCGCTCGATGCGGCGAAGGCGGCGGGCGCGACGCTCGCCGCATCGCCGCGCGCGGCGGCGCAAGGCGCGGAAGTCGTCATCACGATGCTGCCCGCCGCGCAGCATGTGAAGAAGGTCTATCTGGGCGACGACGGCGTGCTCGCGGGCGTTGCGAAAGGCGTGCCGCTCGTCGACAGCAGCACGATCGATCCGGCGACCGCGAAGCTCATCGGCGAGGCGGCGGCGAAGCAGGGCAACCCGTTCGCCGATGCCCCCGTTTCCGGCGGCGTCGTCGGCGCGCAGGCGGGTACGCTGACGTTCATGGTCGGCGCCGATGAAACGCTCTTCGAAACATTGCGTCCCGTCTTGTCCGGCATGGGCAAAAACATGGTGCGATGCGGCGAAACCGGCACGGGCCAGATCGCGAAGATCTGCAATAACTTGCTGCTAGGGATTTCCATGATCGGCGTCGCCGAAGCGATGAAACTCGGCGAAACGCTCGGCATCGATCCGACGAAACTCGCGAGTATCGTCAATACATCGACTGGGCGTTGCTGGAGCTCGGATACGTGTAATCCCTATCCGGGCATCATCGAAACGGCGCCGGCGTCGCGTGGTTATTCGGGCGGATTTGGCGCTGATTTAATGCTCAAGGATCTCGGACTTGCCGTCGATGCAGCGCGCGCTGCGAAGCAGCCGGTATTCATGGGTGCGCTGGCACAACAGTTGTATCAGTCGATGAGCCAGCAAGGATTCGGCGGGCTCGATTTTTCGGGCATTATCAAGTTGTACGCGAAGAACTCTGGCGTTTAATACGGCTCGAACACTTTAGAAAATCGGCACGTACGCGCCTGCCGAATTTAGGGCCGGGAAATAACTGCTTTATTCAGCTGCACTGCACAACGAAGCGCGTAAAGCCTTATTGGATACGATCATCGGGAATACGATGATTCGCTTTCCAAAAAATTGTCCTATTCTGAAAGCACGACGCCCGTCTGCCGTTCGATCAGAACGCTCCGGTTTGCGCCACGGTGCAGGTAGAACGCCCGTCGTTTTCGGGCAATCAGATGAGGAGTACGCGATGCAAGTAACACGTCACTTAAATATGGAACTGCGGCACGCCACGGTGCCGACTTATGTAGCCAGCTATTTCTTCCCGTTGCTGCTATTGGCATACGAAGCTTGGCGAGTGGGGTCTTGGGTGGCGGTGAACGGCTTTAACTTCCTGAACTTCAACTCGATGGGTTACGAGTTCGCGCTGATGATTGCCGTGTTTTGCATGCAGGTCATCGTGGAAATCGCGTTCCTCGCGGGCGCCGTGCTGACGAAGCACAAGGACGTCGGACATAGACTGGCGAATTTGTCCTTGGGGCTTTTCTGTTCGCTCGTCGTGCTCGGGTTCGATCTCGCACTGCAATATGGTTTGAGCGGAAGCTGATCCTTGCTCTTTCCGACGATAAACGCCGGTTGCGTGCAACCGGCGTTCGTTTTTTTTGGATCAGCAACCCGCGGCGCTTGGTAATGCCGGCGGTGTTTCCGATCTTTCCTCGTAGCATTTTCTATCTGCATCTTTTAGCGCGGTGCGCAAGCCTTCTTCCACGACCGGATGATAGAAAGGCAGTTTGAGCGCTTCATCGAGCGTCAATTCCAGTTGCAGCGCCCACGCCAGCAGATGCCCGAGATGCTCCATCGCCGGGCCGCAGCCTTGCGCGCCGCGCAGCTTGCCGGTTTTCGCGTCGGCATAGACGTGCAGCAGGCCGCGATTCTGACGCATGACGCGGCTTCGTCCCTGATTCTCGAACGATGCTTCTCCTGTGACCGTCATCGGCTTGTCGAGATCGTCATACGATGCGCCGACGATCGCCACCTGCGGCTCGCAGAACACGATCGAGAACGGCACCTTGCGCTCGATCCGCTGCACGTCCGGAAAGCGCGCGGCGTTGTCGCCGGCGAGCTTGCCTTCGTCGGCGGCGTCGTGGAGCCACGGGCGCGCGCCGTCGCAATCGCCTGCGATGAAAATCGCGCTGTCGCCGCATTGCATCGTTGTTTCGTCGAAAAGCGGCGCGCCTTTTTCGTTCAGTTCGATGCCCGCGTTTTCCAGCGCGAGCGGCTTCAGATTCGGCGCGCGTCCGGTCGCGGCGAGCACGAGATCGAAGCGTTCGACGCGCGCCTCGCCGTCCGGCGACGTGAAGCGCAGCGTCGGCTGGCCGCCCTCTAGCGACATGCCGTCGATTTTCGCGTCGGGATCGAAATAGAACTCGTCGGCGAGCGCGGCGATAAGCGCATCGCGCACCGGTTTGTCCGTAATCGCTCCCGCGCTGCCGCCTTTGCCGAACATGAAAATTTCGATGCCGAGCCGCGCGAGCGCTTGCCCCAGCTCGAGCGCGATCGGTCCCGCGCCGAACACGGCGATGCGCTTCGGCAACGTGCGCAGTTCGAAGAGATCGTCGCTCGTGATGAGTTTGTCGCCGAACACCCTCAGCTCGTCGGGCACGCTCGGCGCGGCGCCCGTCGCGATGACGACGCTTTTGGCCTCGACGCGCGTGTCGTCGCCCATCCGCAATCGCGTCGGCGCTTCGAAGCGCGCCTTGCCGCGCAGCAGCATGCCATCCGGCAGCGCTTTGATCTCGTCGAGTACGCCCTTGACGAAATGATCGCGTTCGCGCCGCACGTAATCGAGCACGCGCGCGCGATCGGCTTCGAGCGCGTGCGTGCCTTCGATGCCGCGCGCGGCGAGCGAATGCGCGTCGTGCAAGCCGTTGGCCGCCGCGAGCAGCAGCTTCGACGGCATGCAGCCGACGCGCGCGCAGGTCGTGCCCGGTTCGCCGCCCTCGATCAGCACCGCGTTCGCGCCCGCGAGCCGCGCCGCGCGAAACGCGGCCATGCCGGCCGTGCCCGCGCCGATCACGGCGACGTCCACCTTGATTGGGTTCATTCCGTTGTCCGCCATCAGCCGTTATCCGCGAATCCCGGATAGAGCGTCATGCCGCCATCGACGAAAAGCGTCGTGCCGACGACGTAATCGCTATCGTCAGACGCAAGCCACACCGCCGCGCGCCCGATATCCTCGACCTCGCCGACGCGCCCGTACGGAATCAGCGTCAGCAACTTGTCGAGCTTGTCCTGCGTATCCCAAGCGTCCTTGTTGATCGGGGTGCGGATTGCGCCGGGCGCGATGCCGTTCACGCGAATGCGCTGCGGCGCGACTTCCTGCGCGATCGTTTTCATCATCATTTGAATGCCGCCCTTGGACGCAGCGTAGTTCACGTGTCCCGCCCACGGAATGACCTCGTGCACGGAACTCATGCAGATGATCTTCCCGAGCGCCTTCGACACGTCGCGCATGCCGCGCCGCTCGAATTCGCGCACGGCGCGCTGCGCGGTGAGGAACTGGCCGGTGAGATTCGTTTCGATGACCGTCTTCCAGTCGTCGAGCGTGAGCGCGGTGAACTTCGCGTCCTTCTGCAAGCCCGAATTCGCGACGACGATATCGACCGTGCCGTAGCGCTTCACGACGGCATCGAACATCGCGTCGATCTGGGTTTCGTCGGAGACGTCCGCGCCGACCGCGAACGCTTCGCCGCCTTTCGCCGTGATCGCGGCGGCGAGCTTTTCGGCGGGTTCCGCGTGCGAGTGATAGTTGATGGCGACGTGCGCGCCCGCATCGGCGAGCGCGGTCGCGACGCCCGCGCCGATGCCCGAACTCGCGCCCGTCACGAGCGCAATCTGGCCTGCGAGGGGTTTATGCATATGCGCTCCTGCATTTGTATTAATTTGTGCCTTACGCAAATTGCGCGCCCGCCGGCGCAAGGTCGCGAACAGGAAACGCCGATAATGCGGCCTTTAGGCTACGCGCGCGGGAACCATGTTTCGACTGCAGCTATTTTTCGTCTTTCTGATGGCATTCCATCTATCGGACAGTCATGCAACCAGCGCCTACGACGCGTTGCGTGCGCCGGTTCCCGCATTGCCCGGCGAACGCGTCGTGCAAGTGCCGGTCGGCGAGCGCGGCGATACCGCGCAATTGCAGGTGACGATCGCGATGCCGGAGGGCGCGGGACCGTTTCCGCTCGCCGTCATCAATCATGGCGGTTACGGCAAGAAAACGAAGGCGACGATGCCACGCTTTCATCTCACCTATCTGGCGAACTACTTCATGTCGCGCGGCTACGCGGTTGCGCTGCCGATGATGCGCGGCTACGCGGGATCGACGGGCGAACTGCGCGCGCACGGGTGCGATCTGGCGGGGCTCGGGAACAAGGCGGCGGACGATATCGGCAAGGTCATCGCGTACATGCGTCAGCAGCCTTACGTCGACGGTTCGCGCGTCGTTGTCGCAGGAGAGAGCGCGGGCGGTTGGTACAGCCTCGCGTTCGGGGCGCGAAACGCGCCGGAAGTGAAGGGCGTCGTGAACTTCTACGGCGGCGTGCGCGTCGACGTATGCGCGTCGGACGACGCTGCGCTCATCCGCGACAGCGCGGCGCTCGGCGCGCGTGCGCACGTTCCGTCGCTGTGGCTGTACGGCGAGAACGATTCGTTCTTTCCGGCCGGCACCTGGCGGGACATGTTCGCGCGCTACACGTCGGCGGGCGCGAACGCGGAACTGGCGAACTACGGCGCCTTCATGACCGATTCCCACAAGCTGCTGGGTTCATGGGAAGGCTTGCGCGTGTGGACGCCGAAACTCGATGCGTTCCTGAAGAAAATCGGCATGCCGTTCGCGTCGATTTACCCGGAGAACATGCCGATGGCGACGCCGCCCTCGAGCGGATACGCCGCCGTCGACGACATCGCCGCCGTGCCGTATCTCGGCAGCGAGGGCATGCGCGCGCTGTATCGGAAGTTCCTCTCGAAGCCGATTCCGCGCGCGTTTGCAATCGGACCGAACGGCGGCGCGGCGGCGCACGGCGGCTTCGATCCGTTGACGCAGGCCCTGCGCGACTGTGCGGCGCTCACGGCCGATTGCCGTCTCTATGCGTACGACGACCAGGTGGTCTGGACGCGCTCGGGCCCGCCCGCGACCGGTTTCGCCGCGCTTGCCGATGCGAGCGCCGTGCCGTTCATCGACGCCGCCGGTCGCAAGGGCTACGACGCGTTTCTGAAGTTGCCGCGTCCGCGCGCTTTCGTGATCGCGTCGGATGGCGCGTGGTCGATCGCGGCACTCGGGCCGGACCCGATCGCATCGGCGATGGCGCATTGCAGTCGCAAGCATCGCGGCTGCGCGCCCTACGCGGTGGATGGCGACGTCGTCTGGACGGCTCAGCCGCCCGTCAAATCCCGATAAACCTCCGCGTACTTGAGCGCGGCGTCTTCCCAGCCGAAGCTCTGGCCCATCGCGCGCTTGACGACGGCCTTCCACTCCGTGCGACGCGCCTTGAGCGCGAACGCGCGCCGGATCGCGCCGACGATGCCCGCGCGATCGAAAGTATCGAAGACGAAGCCGGTCGCGAGATCCTCGGCGAGATTTTCGAGCGATGAATCGACGACGGTATCCGCGAGCCCGCCCACGCGATGCACGAGCGGCAGCGAGCCGTACGCGAGCGCGTAGAGCTGCGTGAGCCCGCACGGCTCGAAGCGCGACGGCACCATCACGACGTCGCTGCCCGCGATGATCGAATGCGAAAGCGTCTCGTCGAAGCCGAGTTCGACCGCGACCGCGCCCGGATGCGCCGCCGCCGCGTTCTTCATGCCGGTTTCGAGCGCCGGGTCGCCGGTGCCGAGCACGACGAGCTGGCCGCCGCGCTGGACGATATCGGGCACGGCCGAAAGCAGCAGGTCGAGTCCTTTCTGCTCCGTCAGACGGCTGACGACGCCGAAGAGCAGGGCGTCGTCGTCCTTCGCGAGACCCATGCGCTCCTGCAGCGCCGTCTTGCATTTCGACTTGCCGCCGATCTTCGCCTGCGTGTATTTCGACGCGATGGATTCATCGGCGGTCGGGCTCCAGATCGAATAATCGACGCCGTTCAGAATCCCGGTGATGTCGTGCGTGCGCGTCTGCAGGAGACCGTGCAGTCCGGCGCCTTGCGCCTGCGTCTGGATTTCGCGCGCGTAGGTCGGGCTGACGGTAGTGATGCGATCGGCGAAATAAAGCCCCGCCTTGAGAAACGAGACGTGGCCGTAGAATTCGACGCCTTCCACCGCGTAGAAATCGCCGGGCAATTGCAGCGCGCCGAATTCCGAAGCCGGAAACGTGCCTTGATACGCCAGGTTGTGCACCGTCATCACAGTGCCGACCCGCGCCGCGCCGCCGCGCTCGAACGCGCGCAGATACGCCGGCGCAAGTCCCGCATGCCAGTCGTGGGCGTGGACGATATGCGGCTTCCATGCCGGGTCCACGCCCGTCGCGATGCGCGCCGCCGCCCAGCCGAGCAGCGCGAAGCGGCGATCGTTATCGGCATAGGGACGATTCGTCGCATCCATATACGGATTGCCCGGACGATCGTAGAACTGATCCGCGCGCACCACATACACGACGATGCCGTGCGGCTGCAGCACGCCGCGCTCGAGGCGGATATTGCCCGCGCCGAACGCGCTGCCGAGATCGGCCACGGGCTGAAGATCGTCGAGACCCGCGAGCACGGCGGGAAAGCCCGGCAGCACGACGCGCGCGTTCGTGCCCAGTTGCGATTGCGCGGGCGGCAACGCGCCGACCACATCGGCGAGGCCGCCGGTTTTCAACAGCGGAAACATTTCTGCTGCGGCATGCAGCACGCATACGGTCATCGGCACTCCCGTCGATTGGTTTTTATTGGCCGGCGCGCGGCGTCTAACGCTGTCCGAGCCGCGCCAGCGCGTCGCGTGTAATGAGCGTGACGCCGGACTCCGTGCGGAAGAAACGCGCGGCATCGTCGTCCGGATCCTCGCCGACCACGAGACCTTCGGGCACCGTGCAGCCGCGGTCGATCACGACCTTCTGCAAACGGCAACTCGGCCCGATGGTCACTTGCGGCAACAAGACTGCCTCATTGATGTTACAGAACGAGTGGACCCGCACCGCCGACGAAAACACCGACTTCGACACCTGCGATCCCGAGATCACGCAGCCGCCGCACACGAGCAGATTGGTGATCGCGCCTTGCTGCCCGTTCAGGTCGCGTACGAACTTGCCGGGCGGCAACTGCTCCTGATTCGTCCAGATCGGCCATTTGCGGTCGTACAAATCGAGCTCCGGAATCGTCGATGCGAGATCGAGATTCGCGGACCAGTACGCATCGACGGTGCCGACATCGCGCCAGTACGCGGGCGCTTCCGGATCGCTGCTCGACGTCACGCACGACATGCTGAACGGATGCGCGATCGCCTTGCCGGTCGTCACGACGCGCGGAATGATGTCCTTGCCGAAATCGTGATCCGTGTTCGACGTCTCGATGTTTTCCTGCAGCAGGTCATACAAATACTTCGCGCTGAACACGTAGATGCCCATGCTCGCGAGCGCGATGTCGGGCTTGCCGGGCATCGCGGGCGGATCGGCGGGCTTTTCCAGGAAATCGGTGACGCGGCGGTTTTCATCGACGTGCATCACGCCGAACGCGACCGCATCCATGCGCGGCACCTCGATGCAGCCGACCGTGCAGTCCGCGCCGCTTTCCACATGGTCGAGCACCATGCGCGTGTAATCCATCTTGTAGATGTGATCGCCCGCCAGCACGATGACGAACTCCGGCCCGATCGAGCGGACGATATCGAGGTTCTGATAGACCGCGTCGGCGGTGCCGCGATACCAGCTCGAATCCACGCGCTGCTGCGCCGGCCAGATATCGATGAACTCGTTGAACTCGCCGCGCAGGAAACCCCAGCCGCGCTGCAGATGGCGGATGAGCGAATGCGCCTTGTATTGCGTGACGACCGCGATGCGGCGGATGCCGGAATTGAGGCAGTTGGACAGCGCGAAGTCGATGATGCGGTACTTGCCGCCGAAGTGGACGGCCGGCTTCACGCGCTTGTCGGTGAGCGGACCGAGCCGGGTGCCGCGCCCGCCGGCGAGGACGATTGCGAGGGTCGACTTCTGCAAATCGGTGCGATTCTTAGCCAGCATCTCCATGTCAGCCTCCTGATTTGACCTGCGACGATTGATGTTCGATGTCTTGCCGTGTGTGCGTCCTCGTATGCTTTTGTTGGTATCTGTCGATGGAGCATTATCCGGCGCGCATTCGAATTCGTGTGCTGAAGTCGCCCGTTTTTTTCGCCGGGCGATGCGGACCGTTTCGCCGTCCGCATCGAGCAATGCGTGTGCCGAACGCGCACGAGCGTGCTGCGGTGTTGCAGACGCGCGACCTTTGGACTTCCTGTCGATCGCATCGCTCGACAAAACGCGTCCGCGCAATTTATAACGGGCACGCCATGCCGCAGTGCGTCGAGGCACGGCACAATATGAAGGTTGCACTGCCCGCGCACGGCGTCCGCGGGCGTGCTTTCCGAAACCATCGTCGCGTTGCGTTGCGTTGCGCTGCACGGCGCTGGCGCGCGACGAGCGTTTCGACGTTTCATCCGACCGGACACGATCAATCGGGAAAGCAGAACATGAACAACGTCCTGAGCATTCAATCGCATGTGGTGTTCGGCCATGCGGGCAACAGCGCGGCGGTTTTTCCCATGCGGCGACTCGGCGTGAACGTCTGGCCGCTCAACACCGTGCAGTTTTCCAATCACACGCAGTACGGCCGCTGGACAGGCAGCGCCTTCGATGCCGACGAATTGCAGAACGTCATCGAAGGCATCGGCGCGATCGGTGTGCTCGGGCGCTGCAACGCGGTGCTCTCCGGTTATCTCGGCGCGCCGGAGCAGGGCCGCGCGGTCGTCGAAATCGTGAAGATGGTGAAGGCGGTGAATCCGCGCGCGCTTTATTTTTGCGATCCGGTCATGGGTCAGACGGGCGGCTGCACGGTCGCGGCCGGCATCGAGGATTTCCTCGTTACGACGATGCCCGGAATCGCCGATGCGATCATGCCCAATCACGTCGAGCTGGAAAAGCTCGTCGGGCGTCCGATCGAGACGGTCGAGGAAGCCGTCGACGCATGCCGCGAAGTGATCGCGCGCGGGCCGCGCATCGTGCTGGTGAAGCATCTGCTCGATCGCAACAGCCGCGCCGACACCTTCAATATGCTCGCCGTCACGCCCGGCGAGGCGTGGTTCGCGCAGCGCCCGCTGTATCCGTTCGCGCGCCAGCCGGTGGGCGTCGGCGATCTGACGAGCGCGGTCTTCGTCGCGCGCACCTTGCAGGGCGACTCGCTGCGCACCGCGCTCGAGCACACGCTCGCGGCGGTCAATGCCGTCGTCAAGGCAACGTACGATGCCGGGCGTTACGAACTGGAGATCGTCGCATCGCAGGACGAGATCGCGAAGCCGACCGACCGTTTCCCCGCGATCCGCGTGACCGGCACGGAGATGGTCAAGGGCGGCTAGCTCGCGTCCATCAGACCGAAACGCCACGAAAGGCGCCGCGTCGCGGAAAGCAGCGCGCGGGCGAGCGGGCCGTCCGCGGCGCTGTCGAAGCCCCCCGACGAACCGATCAACGCGATCACGAGGCACACGCTGCCGGTGTGATCGAACACGGGCGCGGCCAGCGTATGGATGCCGGGCACCGGCGCGCCGAGCGCCGTATCGAGGCCGCGTTCGCGGATGTCGTCGAGCCGTGCGCGATACGCGGCGTCGCTTCCCGCAGCCGCTTGCGCGCCCGCGAGGCGGATGGCGTCCTGCGTCATCAGGCTCGCGAGCATGTCGGCGGGAAGGTGCGCGGCGTACACCCGCCCGATCGCGGTGTTGACGAGCGACATCACCGTGCCGACGCGCAAGCTCACATGCTGCGGCCGCGCCGATTCCTCCAGCCGGATCACGGTCGGGCCGAGCGGTCCGAGCGCGGCGGCGGCGACCGTCATCGACGTGCTCGCGGCGAGCGCGACGATCTCGGCTTCGGCATCGCGGATCGGCGAAAGGCGCTGCAGCGCGATCAGCCCGAGCTCGCGGCTCAGCGGGCCGGCGTGGAATAACCCGGCGTCGTCGCGCGCGAGCAGGCCGACCTTCACCAGACTCACCAGATGCGCGAACGCCTTCGCGGGCGGCATGCCGGCCGCGGCCGCGAGGTCGCGCAGCGTGAGCGGCTCGCCGGCGGCGACCAGCGCGCGCAGCAGATCGCCGGTCGCGTCGAGCGCGTTGATGCCGCGCTGCGGCTTCGTGTCCTCGTCGAAGATCGTCATGAAAGCAGTCCGGAAATGTCGCGCGCGGCATCCTTCAGCGCGTGCGCGAGCGGGCCGTCCCACGCGACGTCGACGAGGCCGGTCGGTCCGATCGCCGTCAGTGCGAGCTGCATCCGATGCGCGCCGTCGAACACCGGCACGCTCATGCTGCTCACGCCGGGACTCGGCGCATCGACGCTGCGTTCGATGCCGCGCGCGCGAATCGCTTCGATGCACGCGGCCATCTCCGGCGCATCGGCTTCGCCCTGATGCGCGAGCATCGCGGCGACGCGGGTGTCGTCGTCGAACGCGCGGAACACGCGGCCCGTGGACGTCGCCGAGAGCGACATCACCGTGCCCACGTGCAGATTCACATGCAGCGGATAGCCGCCGCGCTCATAGCGCACGATCGTCGGCCCTTGCGGCCCGGCGACGCTCACCGCGACGCTCATGCCGGTCGCGAGCGCCAGCGCCGACACGCGCGGCGCGGCGGCCCGATACGCCGGCTGATGCTCGAGATTCAACAGGCCGAGCCTGAGCGAGAGCGGCCCCGGCTCGTAATTGCCGGTGAGCGCGTCGCGCTTGACGAGGCCGAGCCGCGTCAAGCTCACGAGGTACGTGTGGGCCTGCGCGGTCGACAGTTCGGCCGCTTCGGCCAGCGCGCTCAACGCAAGCGGCTCGCGGCGCGCGGCGAGCGCATCGAGCAGACGCGCGCCGACTTCGACGCTCTGGATGCCGCGCTGTTTCTTTTCTTCGCCGATTTCGGAACGAGCCAAAAGCACTCCGCGATCTATAAAGGATGAACGAACCGCAGATGTTAGCCGAGCAGGAATCATCCGATGAAGCGATTCGGTACTTACCCGTAATTTGCAAATAGCAAGTATGCTTGCTGTTGACAAACAACGGCATCACGCCGATCATCCACCCATCCCCACGAGAATGGAAGCGAGACACGACCATGGCAAAAGCATTCGCATCGCAGGCCGATCTGGAAGAGAAGAAGATCACGTTCACGCAACTCTCCGAGAACGCGTACGCGTACACGGCGGAAGGCGATCCCAACTCGGGCGTGATCATCGGCGACGACGGCGTGCTCATCGTCGATACGACCGCCACGCCCGCAATGGCGCAGGATCTCATCGCGAAAATCCGCAGCGTCACCGACAAGCCGATCAAGTACATCGTGCTGTCGCACTATCACGCGGTGCGCGTGCTCGGCGCGTCGGCGTATTTCGCGGAAGGCGCGCAGCAGGTCATCGCGAGCCGCGGCACGTATGAAATGATCGTCGAGCGCGGCGAGCAGGACATGAAATCGGAGATCGAGCGCTTTCCGCGCCTTTTCGCCGGTGTCGAGACGGTGCCGGGCCTGACGTGGCCGACGCTCGTCTTCGAGAAGGAAATCACGCTGTATCTCGGCAAGCTCGAAGTGAAGATCGCGCATCTCGGCGCGGGTCACACGAAGGGCGATACGGTCGTCTGGCTGCCGTCGCAGAAAGTGCTGTTTTCGGGCGATCTCGTCGAGTACGACGCCGCCTGCTATTGCGGCGATGCCCAACTCGAAGAATGGCCCGCGACGCTCGAAGCGCTGCGCGCGCTGAAGGCCGACAAACTCGTGCCGGGACGCGGCCCGGCGCTGCTCTCGCCGGCGGAAGTCGACAAGGGCCTCGATTACACGAAGGACTTCGTCACGACGCTCTTGCAGGCGGGCCGCGAGGCCGTCGCCGAGAAACTCGACCTGAAGGGATCGATGGCGCTGACGCGCAAGGCGATGGATCCGAAATTCGGTCACGTCTTCATCTACGAGCACTGCCTGCCGTTCGACGTCTCGCGCGCTTACGACGAAGCGAGCGGCATCAAGCATCCGCGTATCTGGACGGCCCAGCGCGACCAGGAAATGTGGGCCGCATTGCAGGACTGACCGCCGTTTCTTGCGGCGCGCACTGACGCGCCGCTTCTCCCTCTCTCAAGGCAAAAGGCGCGCGCAAGACGCCGGCCTCATTACGCCCATCTGGAGCGAGACATGTCGAAGTCGATCAGCACGGCGGCGCTTGAGCCCAGCGCCGTCGCGGATGCGCACGCCCAATCGGACGACGCGCTGTTCCGCAAAATCGCGTGGCGCATCATTCCGTTTCTGTTCCTGTGCTACGTCGTGTCGTTTCTGGACCGCATCAACATCGGCTTCGCGCAATTGCAGATGAAGCACGATCTCGGCTTCTCCGATGCAATGTACGGCCTCGGCGCCGCCGTGTTTTATGTCGGCTACGTGCTTTTCGAAGTGCCGAGCAATCTGCTGCTCGCGAAGTTCGGCGCGCGCCGCACGTTCACGCGGATCATGCTGCTGTGGGGCGCGGCGTCGGTCGGAATGATGTTCGTATCGACGCCCGGCCATTTCTATCTGCTGCGCTTTCTGCTCGGCGTGTTCGAAGCGGGTTTCTTTCCGGGCATCGTGCTTTATCTGACGTACTGGTTTCCGGCGAAACGGCGGGCGGGCGTGATGTCGGTGTTCTTCGCGGGCGTGGCCGTCGCGGGCGTGTTCGGCGGACTCGTGTCCGGCTGGATCATGCGCGACATGGCCGGCGTGATGGGCCTGCACGGCTGGCAGTGGATGTTCGCGATCGAGGGCGCGCCCGCGGTGCTGCTCGGTCTTGTCGCGTTGCGCCTGCTGGTGGACACGCCGCGCGATGCGCAATGGCTCACGCAAACGGAGCAGGATCGGCTCACGGCACTCTGCGCGACCGGCCATCACGAGAAGCACGATAACAGCGGCATGCTCGATGCGCTGCGCAATCCGCGCGTCTATCTCTTCGCGTTCATCTATTTCTCGCTGACGTGCGCGTCGCTGACGCTGAGCTTCTGGATGCCGCTGATGATCCGCGACTTCGGCATCACCGATGTCATGTCGGTCAGCCTCTACACCGTCGTGCCGAACGCGATCGGCGCGGTGGGTCTGATTCTGATCGCGCGCCATTCGGATCGCGTCGCCGAGCGGCGCAAGCACTTCGCGTGCTGCACGATCGGCGGCGGCATCGCGCTCGCGGCCCTCACGCTGCATTTTCCGAGCTTCCCGCTGATGCTCGCGATTCTCTCGCTCGCCGCGACGCTGATTTTCGCCGCGCTGCCGATCTTCTGGGCCGTGCCCGCCAGCCATCTGCCGGGCAGGAGCGCGGCGGCGGGCATCGCTTTCATCAGCAGTATCGGCATCACGAGCGGGATCGTGAGTCCGTGGGTGATCGGCCAGATCCGCACCTCGACGGGCAGCATGGATCTCGCCGTGCATCTGCTTTCGTTGCTGCTCTTCGCGAGCGGCGCCGCGCTGTTTTTCGGGCTGCGGCGCGGCAATTGAGCGTCAGGCCGCAGCCGCGGCCATCGCCTTGAAGTTTTCCGGCGTCGCGAAGGCGAGATATTCGGCCTGCATGTCGGGTGTGAGGAATTCGAGCATCGTCGAGTTCTCGATCCAGAATTCGATGACGTGGAAGAAGTTGTCGCCGCGCGTGCAGCGCACCGCACGCCAGCCTTCGCGTTCGCCGATCGCGATGACTTCCTCTGCGTTCAGCTTCGTCGCGATGGCCATGTGGAACGCGCTGTACTGCGGGCGCTTCACCGTGTCCGCGCCATAGCTGACGCTTTCCTCGTGACCGCCGCCCGGCGTGATGACCTGATCGCTCGGATAGACCTCGATGATGCTGCCGCGATCGTCGCCGGCGACCGCCATCCACGCGCCGGGAAAGGGCGAGAAGGGCGCGGCGAAGCCATCCCACAGTTCGGCGAGCACTTGCGCGACGTGTTTCGGATCGTGGGCGGGAATGGAGGCGTGGAAGATCATTGCGATGGACTCCGGTGGACGTGGGGCGGATTGCGCGGCGATTGCAGAGCCGCGCGGTGGAATGTCGGTTCGCAGTGCTATGGTGTGCCGGGATTCTTCCAGAGTCTATTGTTATGAGTGTTTTCAAACGCGTCAGGACTCAGCGCTTATCCGACAAACGCCGAGCCTGTTATTAAGCCGCCGCAACAGAGCGGCAATCGCTACGCCGACGCAAACGCGCCGATATCCGCCGTCAGCCGCGCCGCGTCGCTCAGAAAGATGCCGTGCGGCGCGCCTTCATAGACGACGAGCCGCGCGTTCGGAATCAGGCGCGCCGTGCGCTGCGAAGTCAGTTCGAGCGGATTCGATTCGTCGCGATCGCCTTGCACGATGAGCGTCGGGACGTCGATGTCGCGCAACTCGTTGCGGAAATCGCCGCGATTGACGGTTTCGTTGCACGCGAAAAGCGCCTGATGCGACGTGCGCAATGCCATTTCCCGAATCCAGTCGATCATGGCCTGGGACGCGCCCGGCCCGGCGAAGGGACGCGCGTTGTCGGCCAGCCATTGCGGATAGTCCGTCGTCAAGTCGTGCAGGAAGGCATCGTTGTAGTCGCGGTCGATGCCGTCGGGATTGTCCGGCGTCTTCGCGAGCATCGGCAAGGTCGAAGCGATCAACGCGAGGCGCGCAACGCGCGTGCTGCCGTGACGCGTCAGATAGCGCACGGCTTCGGCGCCGCCCATCGAATAGCCGACGAGCGTCACGTCCGACAGATCGAGCGCATCGATGAGTGCGGCGAGATCGTCCGCAAGCGTGTCGTAGTCGTAGCCGCCGCCCGGATCGCTCGATCGTCCGTGGCCGCGCCGGTCGTAGGTGACGCAGCGAAAGCCCTGTCGCGTGAGCGACAGCATTTGATAGGCCCACATGTCGCCTGGCAGCGAATAGCTCGGAACGAAGACGATCGTCCTGCCGTTGCCCGGCGTGCCTTGCGGATGCCAGTCGCGATAGAACAATTCGACGCCGTCTGCGGTCGCGATGAAACCTGGGCGTGAGTGCTTTGCAGGCATTTCCGTCTCCTCGTCGATGAACAGTGTGAGTGCATCGTCGCAGGAGAAAGTGAGCCGGACAATTACGCCAGAGGTAATAGGCCGCATGCAAAAAAACGCCGCCCGGGGAGGCGGCGAGAGCGTCCGCTTGTGGGCTCGTTAGTCGAGTGCGGACGCTTGAGGAGACAGGGCGAATGAACTCAGTATGGCAAAGCGCCGCGCCGCACACAATCGCCGATTCGAATCACTGCATTTCAGCATGACCTGAAGATAGTTCGATATGCAGATTAAACGATCCGGCATTGCTATTTTCGGATTTATCTCGTGCTTTTCGGTATTCCTATGAACCTCGATTCATATAAACTCAGCACGCGTTTCAAACACCGTTCTATTGCAGTCATTCATGTATTCCGATTCATTCGCACCTCCGCTCTCTTTGTCCGATGCGGCCCACGCGCTGGCCGTCGCGCTCGACATCCGCCGCTCGGGCGACTGGCTCGCGCTCGAACGTTTCTGCGTCGAAGCACTGGAACGATTCCCGAGAGACTACGAGCTTCGCTGGCAACTGAGTCATTGCTATTGGCTGCGTCACGACAGCGTATCGGCGGAAGCGATCATGCGCGAGGCCGCGCGGCATCATCCGGACAATGGTCACGTGACCGGCGCAATCGCCATGTACCTCAACGAGCAGTCGCGCTACGGCGAAGCGGAAGCGATGTACCGTCTGGCGCTCTCGCAGACGCCCGATGCGGCCTGGCTCGCCGTCGATCTCGCCGACCTCGAATTGCGGCGCGGCGCGTGGCGCAGCGGCTGGATGCGCTTCGATCGCCGCACATCGGAACAGGGCGACAACGGCGTCGTCGCGCGCATGGAGCGGCTCGCGCCGGGCTGGCGCGGGCAGCCGCTCGACGGCAAGCGCGTCGTGGTTTACAGCGAACTCGGCCTGGGCGACGACATTCAATTCGTGCGGTACTTTCCGCAATTCGCGGAGGGCGTGCGAAGAAACGGCGGCGCGGCGCTATTGGCGGTGCGTTCGGCGCTGTATCCGCTGGTGCGGCGGTTCGTGCCGGACTGCGTGCAGATCGAAGCGCACGACTTCGGCACGGTCGATTACACCGTCGGCATGATGAGCCTGCCTGTCTGGATCGGTCTGTTGCCGCATCACGTCGAGGGCCGCGCGTATCTTCACGCCGCGCCTGAGCGCATCGACGCGTGGCGGCGCGAACTCGCATCGGACGGCACCCATGCGTTGCGCGTCGGTCTCGTGTGGGCGGGCAGCCCGACGCATCGTCGCGACGCCCAGCGCAGCATTCCCGTCGAAGCGCTCGCGCCGCTCTGGAGCCTGCCGAACGTCACGTTCCATCCCGTTGCGCCGGGCCGCGAAGACGATATTGCCGCAATGCGTTCGGCGGGCGCGCGTATCGCCGGCGTGCCCGACTATCGCGAGCAGTTTCATGATTCCGCCGCGTTCGTCAGCGCGCTGGATGTGCTCGTGACCATCGACAGTTCGCCGCTGCATCTCGCCGGCGCGCTCGGCAAGCCGGTGCTGGCGATGATCGATCGCGCGTCGCATTGGTGTTGGGGTGAAGACGAGACGCAGCCGTGGTACGACTCGGTGCGGCTCATTCGTCAGCGCGAACCGGGCGATTGGGCCCCGGTTATCAGGCGCGTCGCCGCGGCGGTGTCGGGGCGGCTCATCGGACGAGCGGCGCCGGAAGATCAGCAGGCGTCCGCGCCCGTCAGTCTCGGGTAGCCGGGCTGGCTGGAGTCGATCGTCGTCACGCAGGCACCCTCGTTGAGATCGAGCGGGCTGTCGATATCGCGCTTCGAGCCGTCCTTCATCTGCACACTGTAGCGGTAGATTTTCGCGGTCTGTTCCGGGGCCTTCTGGAACAGGTTCGTCAGGTCGAAGCTCAGGCCTGCGCCGCCGCCCACGCCGTTCCATCCATTGCCGCCGATGCCGCCGCCGCCCACGCCGACGGTCGGTCCGGAAGAAGAAGCCGTGTTCGTCGACACAGTCGTCAAATACTGTTTGCCGACAATGCGGCCGGTCGCGAGCGTGCCGTCAGCCGGCAGCGGCGCCGATGCGCCCGGTCCCGATGCGCACGCCGCGAGAACGGCACATGCGATGGCCGCGAAGCCAGCTCGCGCAACGCGTTGAATTGTTTTTCGATCCGAGTTCATTCCAGCCTCTTGCTTCCATTGCCCTCGATGCGAGCGCACGAGTCTTGTGGAATCGGCCGCTAGCGCCGGCGTGGCGGGAACGTGGCGCAGAAAAACGCCGCCTTCTAAAGGGCGGCGCTCGCCGATTCGTTCCGGAGCTTGCAAGCCGGCGCGCTTCGCGAGGGACGCGAATGCGCGGCGGGAATGTTGACTGATCGTGTTTCGCGATTGAACCAGATTGCTCCGATTCCTCGCACGGCAAACGGTCCCGCGATTCACCCCTTCAATAGATACGCGACGATCGCATCGCACACGCGCCCGAACATCTGCGTGCCGGTGACGGTCGTGCAGCCTCGCGCGCGGGCGGCCTCGATGAAAGGCGTGACCGGCGGCTTGGTCACGACATCGCCGACGAAGGTCGTCGGTGGCAGGCGCGAGACGTCGATCGGCAGCGGGTCGCCCGGACGCATGCCCGCCGGCGACGCATTCACGATGAGATCGTAGGTTTCGGCAGCCGAATCGTCGGCGACGCTCACCGCGCCGCGCCCCAGCGCAGCGAGGCGCGAGGCGAGGGCGCCGGTGCGCGCGGCGTCGAAATCGCGGATCGCGAGCGAGGCCACGCCCGCATCGACGAGCGCGTGGCCGATCGCCGAACCCGCGCCGCCCGCACCGATCAGCAGCGCGCGTTTGCCCTTCGGGTCGCAGCCCGCATCTCTCAACGCCGCCACCATGCCGATGCCGTCCGACGCGCCGCCGTGCCAGGTGCCGTCGGCATTGCGCTTCAGCATGTTGACCGCGCCGAGGAACGCGCCTTCATCGGTCAGCGAACGGCAGTATTCGGTCGCGCTGAACTTGTGCGGGACGGTGACGATCACGCCGTCGCAATTGCGCAGCGGCGCGATGCCCGCGAAAAACGCGCCGAGATCTTCGGGCGCGACGTGCGCCGGAATCACGATTGCATCGCGTCCCGCCGCACGCAGCGCCGCTGTTACGCCGGAAGGCGAGCGTACCTGCGCGATCGGATCGCCGACGATGAAATAGACGCGCGTCGCGCCGCTCAAGCCCGCATCGAGCGATGCGGAAAAAGAAGTGTCCTGCGCCATGCCTCGATTGCCTCCTGATCCGTGATCGGAAAATAGTGTGACCGCACTCGCTGAATGCTAGTTGAAAATGGAATGCTATTCAACAAAATTGCTACTTGAAGGAAGGCAACTAACGGTCTTCCCGAGTCGCGACCACCAAAAAACGCCGGCAGACAGACGGATGCCAACGCGCATTCAGAGAACGTTCGGCTCGTGCGCGCCCGGACTTGCGCCAGCCGCTGCCAGCGCTTCGTGAAGTGTGTCGTACACGTTCGATGCGCCGAGCGCGGGCGTCAGTCCGTGCCGGTCCATGTCGCTGCGCAGGAAGCGGTTCACGCGTCCGAATATCACGACGACGCCGCGTGCGCGCAGCGTTTCGACCAGTTCGCCGATGGTGCGGGCCGCCGAATAATCGAGGTCCGTGATCGCGCCGGCATCGACGACAAAATGGCGCAACTCGTCCGGCGCCGTATCGACGAGATTCGTCACTTCGGACGCGAAGAAGTGATCGTTCGCATAGAACAGATCTGCGCCGAAGCGATAGACGATCAGGTGCGGCGCGGTCATCGCGGCGGGCTTCGTCGGCTCGTACTGCCACGGTTTGCCGGGCGCGACGGGCGTGAGCACCATCGTGTGCGGATGATAGCTGTGGCGCACGTGCCGCAGCAGCGATAACGCCACCGCGAGCAGAATGCCGTGCTCGACGCCCACCATGACCACCGCAGCCGCCGTGATGAGCGCGAGCGCGAACTCGCCGGGGCTTTCCGCGCGAATGTCCTTCAGGCTTTGCACGTTGATGAGCCCGATCGCGATCGTGAACACGATGCCCGCCAGCACGCAATGCGGCAGATAGCGCAGATAGCCGCTCAAGAAGAGCAGCACGACGGCGACGACTGCCGCGAACACGAGCTGTCCGAACTGGCTGCGCGTGCCGGCGCGGTCGGCCATTGCGGTCTGTGTCGGACTGCCGTTGACGACGAACGTGCCGCTCACGGCCGCCGCCGCGTTCGCCGCGGCCAGACCGAGGATGTCGCTGTTGGTATCGACGTCCTCGCGATACTGCTGCGCGAAGACCCGCGCCGCGGCGGCGCTCTGCGCGATGATCATCACGAAGCACGACAGCGCGACCGGCACGAGGTCGAGCGATTGCTGCCAGGTGATGTCGGGAAAACGGATCGCGGGCAGGCCGCCATCGACCGGACCGAGCACCGAGATGCCGTGCGCGGCGAAATCGAACGCCTTGCTCGCGGCGATGCTGCCGATTACCGCGATGAGCGGCATCGGCAGGCGCGGCGCGAAACGCTTGCAGCCGAGAATCGCGACGACCACGGCCAGCGCGAGCACGAGCGTCGGTCCGTGCGCGTGCACGAGATGACCGAGCACGTAAGCAAGCTGGGCGAGACTGCGCGAGGACGGATACGGCACCGTCATGCCGAAGAGATCGCCGAGCATCGCGATCGACACCTGTACGCCGACGCCCGCGAGAAAACCGGTGAGCACCGTGCGCGACAGGAAATCGGCGAGAAAGCCGAGTTTGAAAAGCCGCGCGACGAGGAGCAGCGCGGCCGTCTGCAACGCGACCATGCCCGCCAGCGCGACGTATTGCGGGCTGCCCATCGCGGCCATCGACGAAACCTTGCTCGCGAAGATCGTCGCGGTCGCCGAATCGGCCGCGACGACCAGATGCCGCGACGCCCCGAACAGCGCAAACGCGATGAGCGGCAGGAACGCGGTGTAGAGGCCCGTCACCGCGGGCATGCCGGCGATGCGCGCATAGCCGAGCACTTGCGGAATGTCCATCGATGCGAGCGAGATGCCCGCGAGCGCGTCGCGCCACGCGGCGGCGCGGCTGATCGGCAGGATGCCTTTGAGCAGTGTCGTTTTTTGCATGCTGGCACCGTGTTCCTGAAGAGGCGATCGTGCCCCAAGGAACAGGCGGTGCCAAGACCCGCTTCATCTATCGATAGAACGCCACGGTTTGCCGCAATCCGTCGATCAGCGGCGTTTTCGGAAGGCCGGGCAGCGATCGGGAGAGCGCGGGATCGTCGGGAAAGGATGTCGCGATGGGCAACGGCGCGCCTTCTGCGTCGATGCGCGCGCCGGGCGCGATGCGCTCGAGCGTCGAGATCACGCTTTGCATCGGCGTGATGTCGCCTGCGAGCGTGAACGCGTGCGCGCCGTCGAACGCGGTCACGAGCGCGAGTTCGTAGGCGGCGGCGACGTCATCGGCGTAGACGAGGCCGGTCGCGCCCGTGAAGGGAATCGTGTACGGCTCGCCGCGCGCGGCCGCACGGCACGCGAGACTCGGACCCGCGCTCGAACCGGTCTCGCGTCCGGCGCCGTACACGACGAGCGGCCGGAATCCGATGCTCGCGATTCCATGATCGTGCCAGTACGCCCGCGCCGAGCCTTCGCACGCGAGTTTGAACGCGCCGTAGTGCGTCAGCGGAAAGGGCGTCGCGCCATCGTCGGGGCCGAAGACGCCCGCGCTGCTCGCGTAAAGCACCGAGCGCAAATTGCACGCGATGGCCGCATCGAACACGTTCAGCGTGCCGATCAGATCGATGCGCGCGCCGCGCACAGGATCGGCGGCGCACGCGGGCGTAAGCACGCCCGCGAGATGTACGACGGCATCGCAGCCGTCGAGCGCGTTCGCCACATCGCGCGCCTCGCCGATATCCCCGATCCGCCATTGCACGTCACCGGCGCGTTCGGGCGCGAGCGCGTACAGAAGGCGCGCGTCCTCGCGGACATCGAATGCGCGCACATCCATGCCGCGCGCGAGCAGCCGCCGCATGACCCACGCTGCCAGAAAGCCGCTTCCGCCTGTAACCAGCACTCGCATACCGTTTCTCCATCGTCTCAAAAAGAACTTGGCTTACGTCGCGTTTGTGGAATAGTATTCCAATATCAAAGAGAGTTCTACAGGAAGCGCGCACATGGCGGAGACACTGGACAAACTGGAACAGAACGAGACCTTCGATGTAATCGTGGTCGGCGCGGGCGGCGCGGGCATGTCGGCGGCGCTGGTGGCGGCGGTCGATGGCGCGCGGGTGCTGCTCGTCGAGAGCACCGAATACGTCGGCGGAACGACCGCGTACTCGGCGGGCACGACGTGGATTCCCGCGTCGAAGCACGCGGCGAGCGTCAATCGCGACGATTCGTCCGCGAATGCCGAAGGCTTTCTGAATCGCGCGGTCGGCGAGCGCAGCAGCGCCGCGATGCGCCGCGCGTTCCTCGACGCCGGCCCGAAGGCCGTCGCGCACATCGAAGCGAACTCCGATGTCAAATATCGCGCGCGGCCGTTCCATCCGGACTATCTGTCGGAAATCGAAGGCTCGACCTTGCGAGGCCGCGCGCTGGAGCCGCTGCCGTTCGACGGCCGCAAGCTCGGCCGCGCGTTCTCGCTGATTCGTCCGCCGATTCCCGAATTCACCGTGCTCGGCGGCATGATGGTCGACCGCGACGACGTCGGGCATCTTTTGAACATGACGAAGTCGTTGGCATCGTTCAGGCACGCGGCGAAACTGCTCGCGCGTCATGCACGCGACCGCATGAGCTCGCCGCGCGGCACGCGTCTCGTGATGGGCAACGCGCTGATCGGGCGTCTGCTTTACTCGCTGCTTCAGCGCGGCGTGACCGTGCTGACGAGCACGAAGGTGGAGGCTTTGCACGCGGGCGCGAATGGCATCGAAGCCGTGACGCTGAGCCAGATCAACGAGCGTCGGCGCGTCAACGTGAAGGGCGGCGTGATTCTCGCGAGCGGCGGATTCAATCGTCATCCGATGCGGCGCGCCGAGATGCTGCCGGGCGCCGATGCGGCGTGGTGTCCCGGCGCGCCCGGCCACAGCGGGAACGCGCAGGATCTCGCGCTCGCGGCGGGCGCGCGCTTCGGCGTTGGCGCGCTGTCGAACGCGTTCTGGGCGCCGGTCTCCGTGCGCAAGCGCGCCGACGGTACGACCGCCGTGTTTCCGCACTTCATCATGGATCGCGGCAAGCCCGGCATGATGACCGTCGACAAGTCCGGCAGGCGGTTTCTCAACGAAAACACGTCGTATCACCTGTTCGGGATTGCGATGCAGACGGCGAACAAGACGACGCCCGCCGTGCCCGCCTATCTCGTCACGGACTCCGAAGGATTGCGCAAGTACGGCCTTGGCATGGTGCGTCCGGGCGGCAAGGGACTCGCGCCGTTTCTCGCCGATGGCTATCTCGTCGAAGGCAAGACGCTCGACGAACTGGCGGACAAGCTCGATATCGACAAGGCCGGTCTCGCCGATAGCGTCGCGCGCATGAATCGCTACGCGCAAACCGGCGTCGACGCGGATTTCCAGCGCGGCACGACCGATTATCAGAACGCCAACGGCGACGCCAACTGGACCGGCCCGAACAAGTGCCTCGGTCCGATCGGCCAGGCGCCGTTCTATGCGGTGCGGCTCTATCCGGGCGATATCGGCGCGGCGACCGGCCTCGTTATCGATACCGACGCGCGCGTGCTCGACCGCGACGACCGGCCGATCGTCGGCCTCTATGCCTGCGGCAACGATGCGCAATCGGTGATGGGCGGCGTGTATCCCGGCCCCGGCATCACGCTCGGACCCGGTCTCGCGTTCGGCTATCTCGCGGCGCGCCACGCGACGTCGCGCGCGAAGCAACCGAAGCAGGACGAAGCGCTCGATTTTCCGGTCGATCTTTCAATGCACGCGCACGCCAAATGAAGCTCGAACCGATTCTCGAATGCGACGTCCTCGTGCTCGGCTCCGGCGCGGGCGGCTTGTCGACCGCGGTCACGGCGGCCACGCGCGGCCAGTCCGTGCTCGTCTGCGAGAAGGAAGACGTGTTCGGCGGCACGACCGCGTGGTCGGGCGGCTGGATGTGGATTCCGCGCAATCCGCTCGCGACGCGCGCGGGCATCGTCGAGGATGAAAGCGCGCCGCGCACGTATCTGAAGAGCGAACTCGGCGCGCATTTCGATGCCGCGAAAGCCGATGCGCTCATCGAGCACGGTCCGCGCATGATCGAATTCTTCGAGCGCAATACGTCGATGCGTTTCATCGACGGCAACCGCATCCCCGATTTCCACACGACGCAAGGCGCGGCGACGGGCGGCCGCTCGGTCTGCGCGATGCCGTTCGACGGACGCGAGCTCGGCCCGCTCATCGACAAGCTGCGTCCGCCGCTCGCCGAAGTAACGATCAAGGGCATGGCGATCGCGTCGGGACAAGACCTCGCGCACTTCCTGAACGCGACGCGCAGCGCGAAGTCGGCGTGGCACGTCGCGAAGCGTTTCGCCGCGTTTGCGTGGCACATGCTGCGTTATCGGCGCTCGATGCATCTGGTGAACGGCAATGCGCTCGTCGCGCGGCTGCTCAAGTCGGCGGCGGATCGCGGCGTCGATCTGCGCACGCGGGCGAAGGCGGTATCGCTGACGCGCGAGGCGAATCGCGTGACGGGGGCGCGCGTCGAGATCGATGGCGTCATGCACGACGTGCGCGCGCGGCGCGGCGTCGTGCTCGCGTGCGGCGGTTATCCGCACGACGCGAAGCGGCAGACCGAAACGTTTCCCGTGATGCCGCACTGGTCCGCCGCGCCCAAGAGCAATACCGGCGATGGCATTCGCCTGGGCGAAGCGGCGGGCGCGCATTTCGACGCGTCGCTCGAAGCGCCCGCCGCGTGGGCGCCGGTGTCGCTCGTGCCGAAATCCACGGGACGCGAAGTCGCGTTTCCGCATCTGATCGAGCGCGCGAAGCCGGGTCTGATCGCCGTCACGCGCGCGGGCAGGCGCTTCACGAACGAGGCGTCGTCGTATTACGACTTCATCTCCGCGCTCATCGGCACGACGTCGCCGGGCGAAGAGACGTGCGCGTGGCTCGTCTGCGATCACCGGTTTCAGCGCCGATACGGCCTCGGTTTCGCGAAGCCGTTTCCGTTTCCGCTGCGGCCTTACGAACGCTCGGGATATCTCAAGTCCGCGCCGACGCTCGAAGCGCTGGCGCAGCAATGCGGCATCGATGCGCGCGGCCTCGCCGATACCGTGGCCACGTACAACGGCTACGCGAAAGACGGCTTCGATCCGCAGTTCCACAAAGGCTCGACGCCGTATAACCGCGTTCAGGGCGATGCATCGCACAAGCCGAATCCGTGTCTCGCGCCGATCGTCGATGGGCCTTTTCACGCGGTGAAGATCGTGCCGGGCAGCCTCGGCACGTTCGCGGGTTTATCGACGGATGCGCGCTCGCGTGTTCTCGACGACATGCGCGCGCCGATTCCCGGCCTCTACGCGGTCGGCAACGACGCCGCGAGCATGATGGGCGGCCACTATCCCGCAGGCGGCATCACGCTCGGCCCAGCGATGACCTTCGGCTATCTCGCGGGCCTCGAACTGGCCGAACCGGCGCGCGAGGACAGCATCACGAATCTCTCCAACTTCCATCAGGCAAGGACTCTGCAATGACTCTGTACGACACGGTCACGTTGACGGTGAAGATCGGCGCGAACGCGCAGGTCTTCGAAAACATCAAGGCAAGCGGCGATGCGTCCGGCTCGAAGCTGCTCGGCTGCTGGTATTCGGATATCGGCGCGCTCGGCAAGGTCATGGTGCTGCGCGGCTTCGAATCCGAAGCGGCGCTGATCGGGGAACGCCGGCGCTTGCTGCTCGAAGGCAATCCGTTCGGCTGCGGCGAGTTCATCACCGATGTCGAAGTGAACAGCTACGCGCTCTTTCCCTTCCTGCCGCCGATCGAGCCGGCCGTGCACGGCGGCATCTACGAGATGCGCGTCTACGGCACGAAGCTCGCGAGCCTGCAACACACGATCGACGCATGGCAGAACGCCGTGCCTGAGCGCACGAAACGCTCGCCGCTCATCGGCGCGATGTACGCGCTCGACGGCACCGTGCCGCGCTTTCTCAACATCTGGCCGTACAAGAGCGTGGACGAGCGCTCGCGGATTCGCGCGGAAGCCGTGAAGGACGGCATCTGGCCGCCGAAGGGCGGACCGGCGCATCTGACGACGATGGAATCGACCATCTACGTGCCCGCGCCGTTCTCGCCGCTGCGCTAACCGGAGATTGTCGATGTCACGACGCAAGCTATCTCTGTCCGCGCTGACGATCCTCGAACTGACGCCGCCGCAGATGGTCGAGTGCGCCGCGCAGGCGGGCTACGACTTCGTCGGCCTGCGCCTCGTGCCCGCGACCGATACGGAAGTGCGCCACGAGATCGTCGGCGCGACGCCGCTGAAACGCGAGACGCTCGCGGCTTTGCGCGATACCGGCATCGGCGTGCTGGATGCCGAAATCCTGCGCCTCAAGCCCGACACGAACGTCGCCGATTACGAACCGATGCTCGCAACCGCCGCCGAGCTGGGCGCGCGCTACGTGCTCGTCGCGGGCAACGATCCCGACGAGGCCCGCACGGCCGAGCGGCTCGCCGCGCTGTGCGATCTCGCGAAGCCGTATGGCCTGTCGCCGTCGCTCGAACCGATGCCCTGGACCGACGCGAAAGACATCGTGCAGGGCGCGCGCATTGTGAAAGCGGCGCAGCGCGCGAATACGGGCCTCATCGTGGATCCGATCCATTTCGACCGCACGGGATCGTCGACGCGAACGCTGCGCGAATTGCCGCGCGAATGGTTCGGTTACGTGCAGTTCTGCGACGCGCCCGCCGAGCGCCCGAGCGATCTCGAAACGTTGCTGTATCAGGCGCGCGCCGAGCGGATGATTCCGGGCGAGGGCGGCCTCGATCTCGCGGGCATTCTGCGCGCGTTGCCCGACGATCTTCCGCTCTCGCTCGAAGTGCCGATGAACGAATGGGCGAAATCGGCGAGCGCGCTCACGCGTGCAAAACGTCTGCGCGAGGCGACGATTGCATGGCTGGAGGAAACATACGCCGGTTGAATTCCGAGGTGGAATCGTGTTCTCATTCCGAATCATCGGAACTTCGAGAGACTGAAAGATGGCGGGAAATCTGGAGCGGGCGTTGTCGATCATCGAATTGCTGGCGAAAAACGGCGGGCGGATGCAACTCGCCGCCATCGCCGACACGCTCAATATTCCTCGCAGCGGCACGCATCGCCTGCTCGCGATGCTGATCGACGAAGGGTACGTGCGGCAGGACGAGGATCACGGCGAATACATGCTCGCGCTCAAGCTCGTGTCGCTCGCGCTCATCTATCTGTCGACGGGCGGCGTACTCGACGTGTCGCAGCCCGTGCTCGACCGGCTCGCGGCGCAATCCGGCGAACTGGCGCGGCTGGGCGTCGTCGAGGACGATCACATTACGTTCGTCGGCAAGGCGCAGGGCGCGAAGTCGGGGCTGCGCTACGACCCGGACATGGGCAGCCAGCCGCCCTTGCATTGCACGGCGAGCGGACAGGCGTGGCTGTCGTCGCTTTCCGATGAGGAGGCGCTCGAACTCGTGTCGAAGCAGGGCGGGCTCGGCAAGCCCGGCTCGGGCGGACCGAAGGCGCCGAAGACGATCCAGCAGTTTCTCGCCGATCTGCAGGCGGCGCGCAAACGCGGCTACGGCATCGCGAGCGAGACGTACGAGGCCGGCATGACGTCGATGGCCGCGCCGATTCATCATCCGGTGACGGGCGTCGTCGTGGGCGTCGTGAGCCTCGCCGGGCCGACGAGCCGTTTGCCGGAGGCGCGTCTGAAGGAGCTCGCGCCCGCGCTGCTGGAAGCGGCGTCGGACATGGGCGCGGCGACGTTGAGTTCGCCCTATTTCAAGCGGTCGGCGGCGAAGGTGGAGGGGAAGGCTGTCAGTGCAGGCTGATGCTGGATTAGCCCGAATGGACGAGGGGACGCGGGGAAAACGCCTGCATTATCATCGTTTTCATCATGAAACGAGAATTTGAAATGCCTACTCCACTCGATCCGATCGTGTCCGAATTTGCCACTGTCTGGCGGCGGTGGAAATGCGTCTCGTCGTGTCGATGCTGACGGCGAACTTCACCGCGCAACTCGTGACGAATCCCGCCGATATCCACGAGGTCTGCACCTTCACCGTCGGCCCGAACGAAATGCCGATGCCTCTTTTCCTGCGATGAACGCGTCAGCCAGCGTCCACGGCATCGCGCGCGGATGAGGGCGCCGGCACGCCGCCTGTGGCCATCCACAGCACTTCGGCGTCTTCGTCGCTCGTCGAAATCGCCGCGTGGCCGGTGCGGCTGTCGAAGTAGATGCTGTCGCCGGCATGCAGATGCGTCGGCGCGTAGAGTTCGGAATAGAGGCACACGCTGCCGCTGATCACGTAAAGAAACTCCTCGCCTTCGTGACGGCCCCAGTCGTCGAACGCATCGAGCGTGTGCGCCGAAATGCGGATGCGAAACGGCAGCATCGCCTTGTGCGCGAGTTCGGTGGCGAGCAATTCCATCTGATAGCCGCGATACGCGTGGCGCTGTCCTTCGTTGCGGCGCGTGAGCGCGCGCCGGCCGCTCGCATTCGACGCGGGCGCGGTGCCGAAGAGTTCGGCGAGATCGATCTGCAGGCCGCGCACGATTTTCTGAAGCACGTCGAAGGTCGGCGACATCAGCCCGTTCTCGATTTTCGACAGCGCCGAGCGCGACACGCCGCACATGCGGCTTGCGGTTTCGAGCGTCAGGTCGTGCGCGAGCCGCGCGCGTTTCACGCGGGCACCGAGATCGGACGCGGATTGTTCGGGCGAATTCTTGGTGCCGGGGCTGGACATGGGAACGTGTGGGAGCGCTTTGTTTCCGATAATAACATCGCGCAAAACGGCGGCGAACGGCCCGCATCTGGTGACAACCCTAATATTGACGGCTGTTGTGAGCGCCATCGGCAGCGCGTATAGTCTCCTGACTTCCGAAAGTTTCTTATCAGAAACTTTTGCTCCGACGAACGAACCCGCTTCGCAAGGACTTTCATCGTGAATGCACAATCGATTCTTTCCGACCTCGGCATCGCGAGCCTCGTCACCGATGGCGATATCGCCGTCACTTCCCCGATCACGGGCGAAGTCATCGGCCGCGTGAAGCAGAACACCACCGCCGACGTCGACGCCGCGCTCGCCGCCGCCCGCACCGCGTTCGCCTCGTGGCGCAACGTGCCCGCGCCGCGCCGCGGCGAACTCGTGCGCCTGCTCGGCAATCGGCTGCGCGAGAAGAAGGAGGCGCTCGGCCGGCTCGTGTCGCTCGAAGCGGGCAAGATTCTCCAGGAAGGCTTGGGCGAAGTTCAGGAAATGATCGACATCTGCGATTTCGCCGTCGGTCTCTCGCGCCAGTTGTACGGCCTGACGATCGCGTCGGAGCGGCCGGGTCATCGCATGGCGGAGACGTGGCATCCGTTCGGCGTGTGCACGATCATCTCGGCGTTCAATTTCCCGGTCGCGGTGTGGTCGTGGAACGCGGCGCTCGCCCTCGTGTGCGGCAACGCGGTCGTGTGGAAGCCATCGGAGAAAACGCCGCTCACCGCGCTCGCCGTCGACCGCATCCTGCGCGATGCCATCGATGAATTCGGCGCGGCGCCTGCGGGCCTCGCGTCGGTCGTCATCGGCGGGCGCGAGGTCGGCGCGGCGCTCGTCGCGGACAAGCGCTCGGACATCGTCAGCGCGACGGGCAGCACGGAAATGGGCCGCAAGGTCGGCGTCGCGGTCGCGGAACGCTTCGGCCGCTCGATCCTCGAACTCGGCGGCAATAACGCGGGCATCGTGTCGCAGACGGCCAATCGCGATCTCGCGCTGCGCGGCATCCTGTTCTCGGCGGTCGGCACGGCAGGGCAGCGCTGTACGTCGCTGCGGCGTCTTTTCGTGCACGAAAGCATTTACGACGAAACCGTCGCGCGTCTGAAAGATCTCTACGCCAAAGTGCCCGTCGGCAATCCGTTGGAGCAGGGCGTGCTGATGGGCCCGCTCATCGACGTGCAGGCGTTCGCGCGCATGCAGGACGCGCTCGAACAGGCGAAGGGCGAAGGCGGCAAGGTGACGGGCGGCGAGCGCGTGACCGTGAAGGGCCACGAAAACGGCTACTACGTGCGCCCGGCGCTGGTCGAAATGCCGTCGCAGACGGAGGTCGTGCTGAAGGAGACCTTCGCGCCGATTCTCTACGTGATGCGCTACACGGATTTCGACGAAGCCATCGCCGCGAACAACGCCGCCGCGCACGGATTGTCGTCGTGCGCGTTCACCACCGATCTGCGCGAGGCCGAGCGCTTTCTGTCCGCATCGGGCAGCGACTGCGGCATCGCGAACGTGAACATCGGGCCGAGCGGCGCGGAAATCGGCGGTGCATTCGGCGGCGAGAAGGAAACCGGCGGCGGCCGCGAATCGGGCTCGGATGCTTGGAAAGCCTACATGCGCCGCGCGACCAACACGATCAACTACTCGTCGGAATTGCCGCTCGCGCAGGGCATCGACTTCAATCTGAGCTGAGGCCAACGTGAGTTCGAGCGTTGTCATCGTAGGTGGCGGCGTGATCGGCAGCTCGGTCGCGTACTTTCTGCGCGCATCGGACCCGACCGTGCACGTCACCGTGATCGAGCGCGACCCGACTTACGCGCGTTCGTCGTCGGCGCTGTCGGCGGCCTCGATCCGGCAGCAGTTCTCGACGCCGCTTTCGGTACGCATGTCGCTCTTCGGCATCGACTTCCTGCGTTCGATCGGCGAGCGGCTCGAAGTGAACGGCGAGCGCCCGTCGATCGATCTGCACGAAGGCGGTTATCTCTTTCTGGCGACGGCGGCGGGCGCGTCGACGCTGCGCCAAAACCACGCGTTGCAGCGAGCGCTCGGCGCGGACATCAGCCTGCTCGACGCCGCGCAACTGCGCGCGCGTTTTCCGTGGCTCAACACGGACGATCTCGCGGCGGGCGCGTTCGGCGAGAGCGGCGAAGGCTGGTTCGACGGCTACGGTCTCGTGCAGGCGCTGCGTCGCAAGGCGCAGGCGCTCGGCGCGCGTTACGTGACCACGGAAGTCGTCGGCATCGAACGCGAAGGACGGCGTGCGAACGCCGTGCGCGCGGCCAACGGCGAAACGTATCCATGCGATGTCGTCGTGAACGCGGCGGGTGCGTGGTCGCGTCCGGTCGCGGCGATGCTCGGCATCGACATTCCGGTGTTCGCGCGTCGGCGCAGCATCTTCAATGTGTCGTCGCCGGCGACGCTCGAACGCGCGCCGTTGCTGATCGATCCCACGGGCGTCTATTTCCGTCCTGAAGGGCGCACGTATATTTGCGGCACGTCGCCCTCGGCGGACAACGATCCCGACGACCTGCCGCTCGACGAAGTCGATCACGCGCTCTTCGACGACGTGATCTGGCCGACGCTCGCGCATCGCGTGCCGGCGTTCGAGGCGCTGCGCGTCGAGCGTTGCTGGTCCGGCTATTACGAATACAACGTGCTCGATCAGAACGCGATCATCGGCCATCATCCGGATGTCGATAATTGCATCTTCGCGAACGGGTTCAGCGGACACGGCCTGCAACAAGGCCCGGCAACAGGGCGCGGCGTCAGCGAACTGATTTTGCGCGGGCGTTACGAAACGCTCGATTTATCGCCGCTCGACTGGACTCGCGTGCTGGAAGGCCGGCCGATCGTCGAAAAGAATGTCGTATAACTGATAGAAGACTGCCAACGCCGCTTTCCATAATCGATGATTCAAGTCTGCCCGGTCATGCACCGGGCATTTTTTTCGCTACGAAACAGACAGGCGGATTGGAACCGGTTCGGATTTGCGTTGCGAACGGGCATTCTTATCATCATCGTCAGGCTGGCGGGCTTCGTCCATTAATGAAATCCACTAGGGCCAGCCGCTTTCGATGAGTGCATTCTGAATCTGTCAAAACGCTTTTTTCGCGCTTCATAGATAGGAGACAAAACATGGAAGCCAATACGAGCGCGCATTTCTACGCCTGGATCGACGACGGCGAGCTGCCGCACGACACGAGCGTTCCGGTGTCGCATCGTTCGAGTCAGGTATCGGCGGAACCCGAATATATCGCAGAGATTTGCGGACGTTTCGGCAAGACCGATGAGGAAAAAAACTCCTGCGTCATTCGCGGATATAACTGACGCCCTTTAATGCAGTGTGTTGCGTTCGTGAGACGCTTTGTCACGACGCATATTTACGCGCACAAAGATGCGCCATGCGATTCATGACGGAACCTCATGAAACGCATATAGCGAATTTTTGTGTGCGTTGCCAAACAGAACGCGGTCCGGTCGGTTTGTAAATCGGAACTGCGTAAATCGAACCCGCCGCGTGCGGGTTTTTCCATTCTGGATGTCCGGAAAACAGGTTCGTGCCGCCCGGCAGCGCCTGGCCGCCGATGGCACAATCGCCGCAACGCAGGCAATCAGGAGCAAAGGTGGCGAACCTGGATCTGGACAATCCGTTTCTCGAAGCGCTCGGCGCGACGCTCACGGAATGGCGCGCGGGCTACGCCGAATTCACGATGCCGATACACGCCGGGCATCTGAACCGGCAGCGCATCCTGCAAGGCGGCGCGATCGCCACGCTGCTCGACGCCGCTTGCGGCTACGCCGGTCTCTTTCCGACCGGCGCCGCGCCTGTGCACGGCTTCACTCTTTCGCTGACCGTGAACTATCTCGATCGCGGCATCGGCGACAAGGTCGTCGCAAAAGGCTTTCTCGAACGTCAGGGACGCTCCGTCTATTTTGCACGCGGCGAAGCGTGGGTCGACGATCGCGTGATGATCGCGAGCGCGCAAGGCACCTTCAAATACGCGCGCTGATGGCTACCCGCAATCTCCTTCGGCGTCTCGATCTCACGACGCTGCAACTCTTTCTCGCGGTGTTCGAGGAAGGCACGCTCACGCGCGCGGCGGAACGCGAGGCGATCGCGGTGTCGGCGGCGAGCAAGCGTCTGCTCGAACTGGAGCAGGCCGTCGGCGCCGCGCTGTTCGAACGCAAGGCGCGCGGCATGGCGCTGACGCCGGCGGGCGAAACGCTGCTTCATCACGCGCGGCGCGTGCTGCGCGATGTCGAGAACATCGGCATCGAACTCGCGGAACATGCGAGCGGCGTCCGCGGCTACGTGCGGATGATGGCGAATCTCTCGGCGATCGTCGAATTCCTGCCGGAAGACTTGCGCGCGTTTTCGTCCGTGCACGAGCAGATCAAGATCGATCTCGAGGAGCGCCCGAGCGGCGGCATCGTGGAAGGCGTCGCGGACAGTCTCGTCGACCTGGGCATCTGTTCCGGCGACGCCGACACGCGCGGCCTCGAAACCGCGCATTACCGGCACGACCGGCTCGCGCTCGTCATGCCCGGCGATCATCCGCTGGCGAAGCGCGCGAGCATCGCATTCGCGCAGACGCTCGACTTCGATCACATCGGGCTGCATTCGGCGAGTTCGATCAACCAGCGCACGCATCTCGCGGCGCGTCAGGCGGGGCGCGCACTGCGGTTGCGCATCCACGTTCCCGGTTTCGACGCCGTGTGCCGCATGGTGCAGGCGGGCATGGGCGTCGGCGTGCTGCCGATGCAGGTCTTCGAAGCGATGGGTCGTCAGCTCGGACTCGCGGCCGTCGCGCTCGACGACGACTGGGCAGCGCGCAGCCTCGTGATCGTCGTGCGCGATTCGGATGCGCTATCGCCCGTGAGCCGGCTGCTGTTCGATCATCTGCGGACCGTCGAAGCAGGCATTTAGCATTCAAAAAACCGGCGAGCGTTCGCGTTTGACGAACGATGCTTGCCGAAATGCGGTTGGACGCCCCCGAGCGTTCGCCAATAAGCTTGTCTCCATCGAAAAGCACATCATCAGGAGACAGCGGCATGAGCGGACCTCTTCAGGGCATTCGCGTCATCGAAATCGGCACGCTGATCGCCGCGCCGTTCGCGGCGCGCATGCTGGCCGAATTCGGCGCGGAAGTCATCAAGATCGAAGCGCCGAATACCGGCGATCCCCTGCGCAAATGGCGCAAGCTGCACGAGGGCACTTCGCTCTGGTGGTATCTGCAATCGCGCAACAAGAAGTCGGTGTGCGTGAATCTCAAGTCGCCCGAAGGCGCGGACGTGATCAAGCGTCTCGCCGCCGATGCCGACATCGTCATCGAAAACATGCGGCCCGGCGCGCTCGAAAAACTCGGTCTCGGCTGGGACGTTTTGCATGCAATAAACCCGAAGCTCACGATGGTCCGCATCTCCGGCTACGGCCAGACGGGTCCGTACCGCGACCGGCCGGGCTTCGGCGCGATCGGCGAGGCGATGGGCGGCATCCGTTACACGACGGGCGACGCAGAAGGGCTGCCGGCGCGCGTCGGCGTGAGTCTCGGCGATTCGCTCGCTTCGCTGCACGGCGTGATCGGCGCGCTGATGTCGGTGCTGCGCGTGAAGACCGGCAAGGGCGACGGCCAGGTGGTCGATGTCTCGCTCGTCGAAAGCGTGTTCAATCTGATGGAAAGCCTCGTGCCCGAATACGATCTGCTCGGCCATGTGCGCGAGCGCAGCGGCGGGGCGCTGCCGGGCATTGCGCCGTCGAACACGTATCGCACGGAGGATGGCGGCTTCGTTGTGATCGCGGGCAACAGCGACCCGATCTACAGGCGGCTCATGAACGTGATCGGCCGTCCCGATCTCGCGGACGATCCCGCGCTTGCCCGCAACGACGGCCGCGTGCGTCACAGCGCAATGCTCGACGAAGCGATCACCGCGTGGACCTCGCATCACTCGATGGACGATGTCCTGGCGACGCTCGAACGCGAGGAAGTGCCGTCGGGTCGCATCTACTCCGTCGCGGACATCGTCAACGACGCGCATTACCAAGCGCGCGACATGCTGCTGAAGGCAGAACTGCCGGGCGGCGCATCGGTGAAGATGCCGGGCATCGTGCCGAAGCTCTCCGATACGCCGGGCGAAGTGCACTGGCAAGGCCCGGCGCTCGGCGAGCATACGCAATCGGTGCTCGAATCGCTCGGCTTCGCCGCGGATGAAGTGGAACGGCTGCGTGCCGAAGGAGCGGTGCAATGAATTACGAATACAAAGAACCGTTGGTCGTGCAGGAGGTCGCGCCGCGCGACGGTCTGCAGATCGAAAAGCAGTGGGTCGGGACCGAAGACAAGATCGCGCTGATCGACGCATTGTCGGCGTGCGGCTTCACGCGCATCGAGGCGGGCTCGTTCGTGTCGCCGAAAGCGATTCCCGCGCTGCGCGATGGCGACGCGGTCTTCAACGGCATCCGGCGCGGGCGAGGCGTGATCTACGTCGCGCTCGTGCCGAACGTGAAGGGCGCCGAGCGCGCGCTCGCCGCGGGCGCCGATGAACTGAACCTCGTGATGTCCGCGAGCGAGACGCACAATCGCGCGAACATGCGTATGAGTTGCGAGTCGTCGCTGGCCGGTTTCGGCGATGTCGTTCGGCTCGCCTCCGGCAAGGCTTCGCTGAACGCGACCGTCGCGACCGCGTTCGGCTGCCCGTTCGAGGGGCGCATCGACGAAGAGCGCGTCGTGTCGATCGCGCGGACGTATCGCGAAATGGGCATCGACGGCATCACGCTCGCGGATACCACCGGCATGGCGAATCCGCGTCAGGTCGCGCGGCTGGTCGCACGCGTGCTCGAACACGTCCCCGCCGCCGATCTGACGCTGCACTTTCACAATACGCGCGGCCTCGGCCTCGCCAACGTCCTCGCTGCCTACGACACCGGCGCGCGCCGTTTCGACGCCGCGCTCGGCGGTCTCGGCGGCTGTCCGTTCGCGCCGGGCGCTTCGGGAAACATCTGCACCGAAGACCTCGTGAACATGTGCGATGAGATGAGCATTCCGACGGGCATCGATCTGCCAAGGCTGATTGCGCTGTCGCGCACGTTGCCCGCGCTCGTCGGACACGAAGTGTCGGGACAAGTCGCGAAGGCGGGACGCAATTGCGATCGGCATCCGGCGCCCGATTACGTGCAAGCGATCTAATTCAAAAGACCAAAACAACACTGGAGACAAAACATGAGCGATCTAAGCGTCCACGCGGCCGATGAGCCGCACATTGTCGGCAACACCTCGCACATCATCCGCAAGGTGGCATTGCGGCTCATGCCGCTCATCATGCTGTGCTATTTCTTCGCGTTTTTCGACCGCATCAATATCAGCTTCGCGAAGTTTCAGATGCAGAGTTCGCTCGGCCTGTCGGACACCGCATACGGTCTCGGCGCGAGTCTTTTCGTGATCGGCTATGTGCTCTTCGAAGTGCCGAGCAACATGCTGCTCTACAAGGTCGGCGCGCGCCGCTGGATCGCGCGCATCATGATTTCGTGGGGCATCGCGACCGCGCTCATGGTCTTCGTGCAGACGGAATGGCAGTTCTACGGACTGCGCTTCATCATCGGCGCGATGGAAGCGGGCTTCGCGCCGGGCGTGCTGTATTACCTGACGCTGTGGTTTCCGGCGAGCTATCGCGGGCGCATCACGTCGATGCTGTTTCTCGCGTCGGCCTTCTCGGGGCTTTTCGGTGCGCCGCTGTCGGGGCTCGTGCTCGGGCATCTGAATGGCGTCGCGGGCATCGCGGGATGGCACTGGCTGTTCCTGCTCGGCGGCCTGCCGTGCGTGCTGCTCGGCATTCTCGTGCTGAAGGTGCTGAAAGATCGCGTCGATGACGCCGCGTGGCTCACGAGCGACGAGAAGACGTATCTGAAGAGCCAGATCTCGACGCAAAGTCAGCATACCGACACCGGCCATTCGCTGTTCGGCGCGATCAGGACGCCCGGCTTCCTGATGCTCGGCCTGATCTACTTCCTGATTCAGATCGCGTCGTACGGTCTCAACTTCTGGGCGCCGCATCTGATCCGCGCGGCGGGCACGCAGAATCCGACGATCATCGGCTTGCTCACGGCCGTGCCCTATATCTGCGGCGCGATCTGCATGGTCGTGGTCGGCCGCATGTCGGACCGGTCGGGCGAGCGCCGCAAGTTCGTCGCGACGCTGCTCGTGATGGCGGCTGCCGGCTTCTTCGCGGCGGGCATCTTCGACAAGCAGACGACGCTGCTCATCGCCGCGCTCGGCGTGATGGGCGCGGGTGTGATCGCCTCGATTCCGGCGTTCTGGGCGCTGCCGCCGAAGCTCTTGACCGGCGCTGGCGCGGCGGGCGGGATTGCGCTGATCAACACGCTGGGGCAACTGGGCGGCATCGTGAGCCCGGTGATGGTCGGCCGCATCCGCGACACGATGGGCAGCACGACGCCCGCGCTGTATGCGATCGGCGCGATGAGCGTGCTGTGCGCGCTGTTGCTGCTCTTCGGCTTGCCGCAGACGCTCAGGCAGAAGGATCATTCGGAGGGCAAAGCCTGACGCCAAGGCTTCTCCGAACGGGAAAGCGCCCGGCGGACTGAATGTCCCCGGGCGCTTTTTGCATTTTGCATCTGGCGTTTTGCATTCATCAGGCCAGATGGCATCTTGCATGCCGCATTCAGTCTCGCATCAATCCTTCCACGTCCACTCGCGGATCTCGTCGCGATCGATGCCTTCCTCATGCGCGTACCGCACGCTCTCGATGATCTGGTTCTTGAGCCATTCCTTCGTATGCGCGCTGCTGCCCGCGATGCGCGGCACGCGGTCGATCACGTCGATCGCGAGCGTATAGCGATCCACGCCGTTGATGATCGCGAGTTCGAACGGCGTGTTGATGTTGCCGCGCTCGCGATAGCCGTGAACGTGCATGTTCGCGTGATTCGTGCGGTTGTACGTGAGCTTGTGCACGAGCGACGCGTACGAGTGGAAGTTGAAGATCACGGGTTTGTCGCGCGTGAAGATCGAATCGAAATCGCGATGCGACAAGCCGTGCGGATGCTCGGTGTCCGGCAGCAGCCTGAAGAGATCGACGACGTTGACGAAGCGAATCTTCAGATCGGTGCAATGCGCCTTCAGGATTTCGACGGCGGCGAGCGCTTCCATCGTCGCGATATCGCCCGCGCACGCGATCACGACATCCGGCTCCGCGCCCTGATCCGTCGACGCCCAGTCCCAGATGCCGATGCCCTTCGCGCAATGCACGATGGCGTCCTGCATGTTCAGATATTGCAGATGCGGCTGCTTGTCCGCGACGATCACATTCACGTAGTCGTGCGTGCGCAGACAGTGATCCGCGACGCTCAACAGGCAGTTCGCATCGGGCGGCAGATAGATACGCACGACGTTCGGGCTCTTGTTCGTGACGACATCGAGAAAGCCGGGATCCTGATGCGTGAAGCCGTTGTGATCCTGCCGCCACACGAGCGACGTGATGAGCAGGTTGATCGACGGCACCGGCGCGCGCCAGCCGACTTCGGTTTTTGCTTTTTCGAGCCACTTCGCGTGTTGGTTGAACATCGAATCGATGACGTGCACGAACGCTTCGTAGGTCGCGAAAAGACCGTGACGCCCGGTGAGCACGTAACCTTCGAACCAGCCTTCGAGCGTGTGCTCCGACAGCATCTCCATGACGCGTCCGTCGACGGACAGCGCGCCGCCGTCTTCGTCTTCGGGCAGCGTCTGTGCGATCCAGCGCTTGCCCGATACTTCGTACACGCCGTCGAGCTTGTTGCTCGCGGTCTCGTCCGGGCCAAAGAGACGGAAGCTCGTCATGTTGCGGCGGATCACTTCGCGCAGGAACGTGGCGAGCACGGCCGTCGGCGACGTGTAGACGCT
The DNA here is from genome assembly GCF_023630765.1 of Caballeronia sp. ATUFL_F2_KS9A. Classification (NCBI taxonomy): domain Bacteria; kingdom Pseudomonadati; phylum Pseudomonadota; class Betaproteobacteria; order Burkholderiales; family Burkholderiaceae; genus Caballeronia; species Caballeronia sp. ATUFL_F2_KS9A. The sequence goes on from NZ_JALQEK010000029.1 coordinate 128,029, forward strand.
TGCGGCGCGTTTGAACTCGAACGCGTAGTCGCGGATATCGGGCATGTCGAGCGATTGCCGCAGCGCGCCGCCGTTCGCGTGCGGATTCGCGCTGATGCGGCGCGTGCCTTCGGGCGCGAGCGCGCGCAGCGGTTCGATCAGACGGCCGTCTTCATCGAACAGTTCCTCGGGCTTGTAGCTGCGCAGCCACGCTTCCAGTTGCGCGAGACTGCGGGGATTGCTTACGGCATCCGCGATCGGCACCTGATGCGAGCGCCAGTAATCCTCGACCTTCCGGCCGTCGACTTCCTTCGGTCCGGTCCAGCCTTTGGGCGTGCGCAACACGATCATCGGCCAGCGCGGGCGCGTCACGTTCTCAGGATTGGCGCGCGCGTTCGCCTGAATCGCGCGGATATCGGCGATGCAGCGTTCCAAGGTCGCGGCCATGCGCTGATGCATCGTTTCCGGATCGTCGCCTTCGACGAAATGCGGCGCGTAGCCGTAGCCCCTGAACAGGTCTTCGAGCTCGTCGTGCGGAATGCGCGCGAGGATCGTCGGATTGGCGATCTTGTAGCCGTTCAGGTGGAGAATCGGCAGCACGGCGCCGTCGGTCGCGGGATTGAGAAACTTGTTCGAATGCCACGATGTGGCGAGCGGGCCGGTTTCCGCTTCGCCGTCGCCCACGACCGCCGCGACGATCAGATCGGGATTGTCGAACGCCGCGCCGAACGAATGCGACAGGCTGTAACCGAGCTCGCCGCCTTCGTGAATCGATCCCGGCGTTTCCGGCGTGCAATGCGAGCCGATGCCGCCCGGCGAGGAAAACGCGCGAAAGAGCTTGAGCATGCCGCGCTCGTCGAAACTGCGATCGGGGTAAATCTCCGAGTAATGGCCTTCGAGCCACGAGTTCGCGAGCGTCGCGGGCGCGCCATGGCCGGGACCGGAGACGAACAGGACGTTCAGATCATCGCGCTTGATGAGCCGGTTCAGATGCACCCAGACGAACGACTGGCCGGGATCGGAGCCCCAGTGTCCGAGCAGACGCCGCTTGATGTGTTCGCGCTCGAGCGGCTCGCGCAGCAGCGGATTCGCGCGCAGGTAAATCATGCCGACCGAAAGATAATTGCAGGCCCGCCAGTAGGCGTCGATCTTCGCGAGAAGATCGGGATCGAGAGGCGTCTCGAGGGCGGTCGTGCCAGTGACGTCGTCGTTCAATTGGTTCTCCTGATGAGTGAGAGGATTGGTCGAGCGTCGTGCGTGCGGCTTGCGCAGATCGAATCCTGCGCGCTGGTTAATGATCGGCTGTGATTGTGGCGGTTTGGTTGCAGGGCACGCGCGGCGCCGTCCGGTACATCTTACCGGCGGCGCGGCAACGATGGTGGCGAGCGCGTCATTCCATCGCGGCGTGGCGGAGGTCGTAGTCCATGATAAGCGCGCGGTTATCTTCCCACATGCCGATGTAATGAACCATGAAGCTGTCCGGGCGGCGATAGACCCAGGGCGTGTTCAGTTCGATGAAATCGTAAATGCGCGTCGCATCGAAGTCCGGCAGCGAGTGGAAGACATCGATGAAGTAATACTGATCGCCCTGGTTCGCATAGATGTGGGATCTGTCGTCCAGGTTCCGGCACCTTTCGATCACGCGCGCGAGAGCGTCGTAGTTCTGCTGATTGCGCTGAAAGCCCATGATGCCGGAGTTGAACGCCCACGTTCCGATATCGCGTGCCAACACGGTGTCGCGTTCGCGCGTGAGCGGTTCGAGACGGCGGTTCATGTCGTTGATGAGCACATCGGCATCGAGCCAGAACACCCATTGATGATGCGGCAAGTACGCGTGCAGCAACGCGGCCTTGTGCCAGTTCGCCGACGTCTTTCCGTCGTTCAATCGCGGCGGAACATCGCGATGCACGTAAAGCGTGTAACCGTGGCGTTTGCAATATTGCCTGATGTTGGCCTCGGCGATGCGCCCGTACTGCGCGATATTCGGCGTATAGAGCATGACGATCGCGATCGCGTGGTTCGGTTGATAGACGCTTTGCGTTTCGGTTTCATGCACGCCCGGATTGGCGAGCGAGAGAAACGGCGTTGCGCGCGTCCTGCATTCGTTGATGTGTTCAAACGCTGCCGCACGAAGCCGCCGATGATGTTTCTCGTCGCGAAAGCAGGTGGAGAAGCTGTTCCACGTCGCCCAGACGCATTCGAGATTGACCGCGGCCGGAAGCACAACGTACACGTCGCCGACACGGAACTGTTGCGGGCAAATCGTGAAGTCATGCAGCATTTCGCCTTCGTTTTCCGGCAACGCGACGCCGAGCCGGCAGCGGCCGACGAGATCCGCGAGCTTGCGGCGCACCGGTTCTGTATTGCGGAAGATGAGGATATCCGTCTGCGGGATATGGCCTTCGGCGCAAGTCAGGAGCCAGTCGCGCCCGGCCATGAGATCGGGCAATGCGACGGGCCGCAGTATCGCGGCGTTCTCGCTCAGCAGCATGAGGATTTCGTTCGGCGCGGCGCGGCTCAAATGACGCAGCAACGCTTCGTACTTGTAGACCCATTGCAGGTGCTTGTTGCTTCCCGACAAATCGGACAAGTCGATCTCGATGTGGCGATAGCCGAATTCCCGTGCGTAGTGGCGATGGTTGGCGAGCGCGCCGGGCGCGTGGTCGGACAGAAGGCTTAGGACGATCATGAGAGGCGGAAAGCGTTTGAACGGATTGCTTGGGCGAACCGCCTAGCATCGCTGTAAAGCGTTCCGGGTCGCATGGGAACTGTCCGAAAAGCGCCAGTAATACGCCGTTTCTCAAGCGCCCATAGAATGTCCGAATGATCCGAAAATCCGCTTCCATCGCCGACGCGCTGCACGGCTTTCATCCCGCCGTCGCCGCGTGGTTCGGCGCCCGCTTTCCCGCGCCGACCGCGGCGCAGGCGCGCGCGTGGCCGCTCGTCCACGCGCGCCGCTCGACGCTCGTCGCCGCGCCGACCGGCTCCGGCAAGACGCTTACCGCGTTTCTCGCCGCCATCGACGAACTGGTGCGTGACGGCGTCGCGCGCGGCGGGACGCTGCCGGACGAGACGCGCGTCGTATACGTGTCGCCGCTGAAGGCGCTGTCGAACGACATCCACGTCAATCTGGAGGAGCCGCTCGCGGGCATCGCCCAGACCTTGCGCGAATCCGGCGTGGCGGCGCCCGAGATTCGCGCGGCCGTCCGTACCGGCGACACGACGCAGCAAGAGCGCAACGCCGTCAGGAAGCGCCCGCCGCATATCCTCGTTACGACGCCGGAATCGCTCTACGTGCTGCTGTCGTCCGATTCCGGCCGCGCGATGCTTTCGACCACGCGCACGGTGATCGTCGATGAGATTCATGCGGTCGCGGGCAGCAAGCGCGGTTCGCACCTGAGCCTGTCGCTCGCGCGCCTCGACGCGCTGTGCGAGGAAGCGGGCGGGCAGCGGCCCGTGCGCGTCGGCTTGTCGGCGACGCAAAAGCCGATCGAACTCGTCGCGAAGTTTCTCGTCGGTGATAACCAGCCCTGCGAGATCGTCGATGCCGGACATGTTCGAGCGCGCGATCTCGCGCTCGACCTCCCGCCGATGCCGCTCGAAGCGATCATGTCCAACGACATGTGGGAGCGCGTCTACGACCGACTCGCGGAGCTTGCCGGGCTGCATCGGACGACGCTCGTCTTCGTCAACACGCGGCGCATGGCCGAGCGCGCGGCACGGCATCTGACCGAGCGCCTCGGCAAGGAAGCCGTCGCCGCACATCACGGCAGTCTTGCGCGCGAGCATCGGCTGGACGCGGAGCAGCGTCTGAAGCGCGGCGAACTGCGCGTGCTGATCGCGACGGCGTCGTTGGAACTGGGCATCGATATCGGCGATGTCGATCTCGTCTGCCAGATCGGCTCGCCCGGCTCGATCGGCGCATTCTTGCAGCGTGTCGGGCGCTCCGGGCATCACGTCGGCGGCGTGCCGAAAGGACGGCTTTTCCCGATCTCGCGCGACGATCTGATCGAATGCGCGGCGCTCCTCGATTGCGTGCGGCGCGGCGAACTCGATGCCCTGACGATCCCGCACGCGCCGCTCGACGTGCTCGCGCAGCAGATCACCGCCGAAGTCGCGTGCCGCGAGTGGGGCGAGGACGCACTGTTCGAGCGCATCACGCGCGCGTATCCGTACGCGACGCTCGATCGCGCGCATTACGAGGCCGTGCTGCGCACGCTCGCGGAAGGCTATACCGGACGGCAGGGCGTGCGCGCGGCGTACGTGCATCGCGATGCGGTCTCGCGCACGCTGCGCGGCCGTCGCGGCGGCAAGCTGACCGCCGTGACCTCGGGCGGCGCGATACCGGACAACGCCGATTTCGCCGTGATCCTCGAACCGCAAGGCTTGCAGATCGGCACGGTGAACGAGGATTTCGCCGTCGAGAGTCTCGCGGGCGACATCTTTCAGCTCGGCAATACGTCGTACCGGATCGTGCGCGTGGAAGGCGGGCGCGTGCGCGTCGAAAACGCGAACGGCCAGCCGCCGAACATCCCGTTTTGGCTCGGCGAAGCGCCGGGCCGCAGCGACGAGCTTTCTCATGCGATTTCGCGTCTGCGCGCCGATGTCGACGCATGGCTCGATGGCGGCGTCGAAGCGACGGTCGCGCGGCTTGCACAAGAAAGTGGCATCGACATCGAAGCCGCGCGGCAGATCGTCGATTATCTGGCGCGTTCGCGCGCCGCGCTGACCGTGCTGCCGACGCAGGACACGCTCGTCATGGAGCGCTTCTTCGACGAATCCGGCGGCACGCAGCTCGTCATCCACGCGCCGTTCGGCAGCCGCGTGAATCGTGCGTGGGGACTCGCGCTGAGAAAGCGCTTCTGCCGCACGTTCAACTTCGAGCTGCAGGCGGCCGCGACCGAGGACGCGATCGTGCTGTCGCTGACGGGCAGCCACAGCTTTGCGCTCGATGACGTCTGGCGCTATCTGAAATCGGCGACTGCGGAGCACGTGCTGATCCAGGCGCTGCTCGACGCGCCGCTCTTTGGCGTGCGCTGGCGCTGGAACGCGACCAACTCGCTTGCGCTGCCGCGCTATACCGGCGGGCGCAAGGTCGCGCCGCAGTTGCAGCGCATGAAAAGCGAGGATCTGCTCGCGGCGGTGTTCCCGGATCAGGTCGCGTGCGCGGAAAACATCTCGGGCGAGCGCGACGTGCCGACGCATCCGCTCGTCGAGCAGACGATCGACGATTGCCTCCACGACGCGATGGATGCCGACGCGTGGCTCGCGCTCCTGCGGCGCATCGAAGCAGGCGATGTGCGGCTCGTCACGCGCGAATTGCCCGCGCCGTCGCCGCTCGCGGCCGAGATTCTGTCGGCGCGGCCGTATGCGTTTCTCGACGATGCGCCGCTCGAGGAACGCCGCACGCAGGCCGTGCTCGCGCGCCGATGGAGCGATCCGCAATCGGCGGACGATCTCGGCGCGCTCGATCCCGACGCCATCGCGAGCGTGCGCGACGAAGCCTGGCCCGAAGTCACGAGCGCCGATGAAATGCACGAGGCGCTTTCGACGCTCGCCTGCATCGCCGAATCCGAAGCGCAACGCGACCCGCAATGGATCGCGTGGCTGGATGCGCTCGCGCGCTCCGGCCGAGCGACGCGTCTGCAGATCGCGGAGCACGACGCGCTGTGGACGCCCGTCGAACGTCTCGCGTGTGTGCGCGCCGTCTACGAGCATGCGCCGATGCATCCGTCGCTGCAGCCGCCGCCCGGTTTCGACGATGCGTGGACAACCGACGACGCGCTCGTCGAAATCGTGCGCGCGCGTCTGTCGGGATTCGGGCCGCTGACGGTGCCGGAGATCGCGCGTCCGCTCGCGCTGCCCGCGTCGGCGATCGCGCTCGCCCTGACGCGGCTCGAAGCGCAGGGCTACGTGATGCGCGGACGGTTCGCGCCGGGCGCGCAGGTCGAAGAGTGGTGCGAGCGGCATTTGCTCGCGCGGATTCATCGCTATACGGTGCGGCGGCTGCGTCGCGAAATCGAGCCGGTCGAGCGGCAGGATTTCATGCGCTTTCTGCTCGAATGGCAGCGCGTCGCGCCCGATTCGCGCGGCGAGGGCCGCGACGCGCTCGGCGCCGTGCTCGAACAGCTCGAAGGTTTCGAGGCGCCCGCCGTCGCGTGGGAGGAAGAAATACTGCCGGCGCGCATCGCCGATTATTCGGGCATGTGGCTCGACGATCTGTGCCGCGCGGGCAAACTCGTGTGGACGCGTCCGGCAGGACGCTCGCGCGCATCGGGCGGTCCGGTGCGCGGCACGCCGATCGTGCTGCTGCCGCGCCGTCACCTCGATGCATGGAACGCGCTCATGCGTCCCGACGAAGCGCCGCAACTGTCATCGCGCGCCGAACGCGTGTTCGACGCGCTCAAAGCGCACGGCGCGATGTTCTTCGACGAACTGCTCTCCGACGTGCGCCTTCTGCGCACCGAACTCGAAGACGCGCTCGGCGAACTGGTCGCGCTCGGACTCGTCAATGCCGACAGTTTCGCGGGCCTGCGCGCGCTGCTCGCTCCGGCGGCGAAGCGCAACGCGTTCGCGCGGCGTCCGAGGCGCGGTGGCCTCTTCATCGGCGGAATGGACGACGCGGGCCGCTGGGCGCTCCTGCGCCGCGCGAAACCGGACGACGCGCGCGAAGACGGCGATCTCGAACACATCGCGCTGACGCTTTTGCGGCGCTACGGCGTCGTGTTCTGGCGTCTTCTGGAGCGCGAGGCGCAATGGCTGCCGCCGTGGCGCGATCTGCTGCGCGTCTATCACCGGCTGGAAGCGCGCGGCGAGATTCGCGGCGGGCGCTTCGTCGCCGGGCTCGCGGGCGAGCAATTCGCGCTGCCCGAAGCCGTGCCGCTGCTGCGCGACATGCGCAAGCGGCCGAAGGACGGCGTGTTCGTGGTGCTGTCGGCGGTCGATCCGCTCAATCTCGTCGGCACCTTGCTGCCGGGAGAAAAAGTGCCGGCGCTCGCGGCCAATCGCGTGCTGTATCTCGACGGCGTGCCGGTCGGCGCGGTGGTCGCGGGCAAGACGCGCTATTTCGGCGATTTCGATGGAGAAGGGCGCGAGCGCATGCGTCTCGCGCTCGTCAAGCGCACGGCCCGTTCGCTCGGCAGTTCCATCGGCAGCGGAGTGACGGGCGCGAGCATGCCGACGCGCCATTGAAGCGGCGAAGGACGCGATCCCTCGCCGCTATCGACGTTATTTCTTCGAGACGAATCTCGTGGTGAACGGACCGGCCTGCGTAGCGGGCACGTCCTTCACCGGCACGCCCGGATAATCGACGACGCGATTCGTCGCCGATGCCGGCCGGATGCGAAACAATGGACGCACGCCATCGCGCGCGCCGCCGACGATCGTATGCATCGCCTGCCTGTCGAGTTCGACGCTGTCGGCGAGATCCCTGATTTTGATGACGGCCATGGATGCTTCCTCCAGAGTGGGGAGTCGCAATCGAGTATAGACAATCGTCTTCGATGTGCCGGAGCGACTCCGTAATCCGCAACACCGATCGCGCGTGAACGCCAATGGCGGCACAAGGCGCGTGCCTTCTGCCGCAAAGACGTTCGTGAAGACCGATGCGAATCGCGTGCCAACGCCGCGTGCGAGCGGCATGAACTGTCCAGTGCGTTGATTTTTCGATCCTTTTTGCCACGCGGCGAGTTCGTGCCAAGCGTATTTCGATGGCGTGACGCCAACACTCGTCATCGATGTGTCGGTCTCCGAACGACATGTGCGCGATGCCGCTCATGATCGAAAACGCCATTTGCGAAAGCTCCATGTGAAGGCTAGTATCGAACGATCACCGGGGTTTTGTTACGACAAGTAGTTGTCGATCGATTGGAGCCGCGTCGCGTCGCACAGATGACAAGTTTTGCGCAAGCGATTCGTACTTATCGGGGCGACGGCGGGTCGCGCGACGAGTTCTTTGCGGGAGTGGACGGCGCACTGGCGACCGAACAGACTCCGGCAAGGCGGCTCATGGAGATCCTCGACGAGGAGCACGCGGCGCGGCCGTTGCCCCCCGACATCTATGCGGCCATCCGCCGCCGCATCGAGCATGCGGCGCGCATGCGTCCCGAAGCCGATTCCCCTACCGGGCCCGCGAGCCGCGACGAGACGCGTCTGCAAACGTCGCCGGGTTTCGCGCCGCCGCCTTCGCGCGATCCGAGCGGCGGCACCGGGAGTCAGGCGACGCAAGTGATGGTCGATCACGATCAGCAGATGAAAGGCGTCGGCGACACGCTCAACAGCCGCTTCGTGCTGGAAGAATGTCTCGGCATCGGCGGAATGGGGACCGTGTACAAGGCGCTCGATCTGCGCAAGCTCGAAGCGTCGGACCGGCGGCCGTATGTCGCGATCAAGGTGCTCAATCTCCAGTTCCGCGGCAATCCGAAATCGCTGATCGCGTTGCAGCGCGAGGCGCGCAAGGCGCAGCAGCTCGCGCATCGGAATATCGTCACCGTGTACGACTTCGACCGCGACGGTCAGGTCGTCTATCTGACGATGGAATATCTGTCCGGCCAGCCTCTCTCGCGTCTGCTTCGGAACCCGAACTTCAAGGGCATGCCGTTCTCCGAGGTCTTTCCGATCTTCAAGGGCATGGCCAACGCGCTCGCCTACGCGCACGAACGCGGCTTCGTGCACTGCGATTTCAAACCGGCCAACGTGTTTCTCACGGACACGTCGGAAGTGAAGGTGATCGACTTCGGCATTTCGCGCGTGATCCAGCGGCCCGAGGAGGAAACCGAGGCGACCGTGTTCGATCCCGGCAGCCTCGGCGCGCTCACGCCCGCGTACGCGAGCCCGGAGATGCTGGAGCATCGCGAGCCCGATCCGCGCGACGACATTTACGCGCTCGGCTGCATCACCTACGAATTGCTGACGGGCAAGCATCCGTTCGATCGCGTGCCCGCGTTGCAGGCGAGAAGCGCGGGCATGAAGCCGCAGCGTCCCGAGCATCTCGGCAACAAGCAGTGGAAAGCGCTGAAGGCCGCGCTCGCATTCGAACGCGAAGCGAGGACGCCGAGCGTCACGCAATTTCTCGAAGATATCGCCGACGAAAATGCCGCGTCGCCCGCGGGCCGCAAGGGAAAAAAAGGCGGCGTGCCGAAGTTTGCGATCGGCGCGGCGGCGCTCGTGGCCCTGCTGGCGGCGGGCGCGGGATATTACTTCTACGATCAGTCGAGGGGCGGCGAGGAAGTTGCGCACGAAGCGCCGCCCGCGCCGGCAGAAGGCAGCGCCGCGGGCACGGTGACACCGCATTCGCCCGGCGCGCCCCCCGCTTCGGCGGCGGTGGCGGTCACGCCCGCCGTGCCCGCGACGCCCGTTCCCGAACTCACTATGGCCGCCGTCACGCCCGTGCTCGGGAGCGTGCCGTGCTCGGCGCTGGTGGCGTCGGTGCACGATCAGACCGTCGACGTGCAGGGCTTCGTATCGCAGAAATACGGTCTCGCGCGACTGAAGGAAGCGCTCGGCCGCGTGCCAGGCGTGAAAACGACGAACTTCGGCGTGCAGCCGGTCGCCGACGACAAATGCGATCTGCTCAAGGTGTACGGCCCGTTCTGGACGGCCAACCGCCAGTCGGGGCGACCGGCATCGGTGCACACGCGCTCGCGCGCGACGAGCCTCACCGAAGGCGACCCGCTCATCGTCGATCTGATGACGCCCGCGTTCGAGTCCTACGTCAACGTCGACTATTTCATGCTCGATGGCAGCGTCGTGCATCTGTTGCCGAACGCGCGCTCGCGCGACAACCAGGCGCCCGCGAACTACACGGCGACCATCGGCACAATGGGCGATTGGGTCGTCGGCAAGCCGTTCGGTTCGGAGATGATCGTGCTGACAGTCACGCCCGCGCCGCTCTTCGACTCGCCGCGCCCCGACAGCGAAGCGAAGTCCGAATATCTGCGCGCCGTCGACAAGCGGCTCTCGGCGCTCGCGGGCAAATACGGCCGCGAGCGCGTCGCCGTCGATATCTTTCAGATCACGACGCAAGCCAAAAAGTAGCGCCGGCTCAGGGTTTCGTGGCGGACGCCAGCACACAGGGCATCGGCACGAGCAGCTCGCCGTGCCGCGCGTACGCCGTCACGCGGGCGTGCACTTCCTGCGCGATTGCGGCAAGCGCGCTTTTCGATTGCGCGCGCAGCAGCGCCGCCATTCGCACGCCGCCGTGCATCAAGGCGTCGAGCGGCGTTTCGGGCAGCACGAGATGCCACGTTTGCTCGACTTCGACGGCGCGCGCGTCGGCAAAGCCGGCTTCGGTGAGCACGCGCACACATTCGTCGGGATCGCTGAAGCGAAAGAAGGGCGGCGAGGGCGGCAGTCCGACATCGAGCGTCCCATGCAGCCGCACCGCGTCGAGCACCATGCCGAAGCCGACCGCGCGTTCGGGTGCAGCCCACGTGGTGAACGCAATGCGTCCGCCCTGGCGGAGCACGCGCGCCGCTTCGTCGAGCGCGCGCTCGGGCTCGGGAAAATGCAGCATGCCGAAGTTGATGCCGACGGCGTCGAAGCTTTCGTCGCCGAACGGCAACTGCTCCGCGCCCGCGAGATGAAACTCGATCTCGGGATGAAACTGCCGCGCGTGCGCGATCATCGACGCGGAAAAATCCACGGCCGCCGCAGTCGCGCCACGCTCGATCGCCGCCGCGGCGAGATTGCCCGGCCCGGCGGCGACATCGAGCATGCGGATGCCCGGCGCGACCGAAAGCGCATCGAGCAGCGCGGGATGCGCCTGAACGGTCAGCCTTCCAAAATAGTCCTCGTACGACGGGACCACATGCTCCCAGCCGTCCTTCTCGAACGCTGCGAATTCGTCGAATTGCATGACGCACCTCCGCTCGCCGCACGCGCGGCTCGTCGTTGCCGGAGGCCGGGCCTCGTCAGGACCGCGCGAGGCTAGGTCTTGGGCTTCTCGATAGAAGCTTTGAGTTCGTTCAGGGCGTCTTCCATGCGTTTGCTGACGAGCGCATAGGCTTCGGCCTGAGTCTGCTGGGTCGTGCGCGCGATGTCCTGCATGTCCGCGAGCGCGTTGTGCAGCGCGCGTTGCACGACTTCGTTGGCGTTGAACGGCGGTTGCGTCGAGGTCGTGGCGAATTGTTTTGCGATGCCTTCGAGATCGCTCAAGGTCCGGCGCAGGATTTCGAGTTGTTTGTCGCGCAGCGCCTCCATGCCGCCGAACGCGACGCGATTGGTCGCCGCGAGCGCTTCGACGTCCTTGCGGCGCGATTCCATGATCGCGGTGACGTCGAACCCAGGAAGCTGGTACTGCTGGAACATGGCTGCAAACTGGCTGAACGGATCGCTGAAATTTTGGTTCATCGTGCCTCCCCAGGGTTTTGTCGGTCGAATGCGAGCCATTCTTGCGGGCAAAAGCGAGGATGGCCCGGGCAGCATGCGCCGTGTGCGCGAAGCCATGCCAACGCGCAGCCAGCACCTGATACTACCAATATAAGCCGTGGAAATGGGGCAAGGGAAAACACCAGAACGAGCGGTCGCCTCCCCGGCGCGCGCGACGTTCGATTGAGGTTGATGCAGGTCAATTCGTGCCGCGCCGAGCAAGCGACCATTGAATTATCGCGGCGCGGTATCGGTGCGCCCGACGGTCGGGAGAACATCATGATCAGGGGTGAAGGGCGCATCGTCGCGGCTTTGGGCGCGGTGTTCGTGACGCTGGGCGGCATCAATGCGGCGCTGCGCGGCCTGCTCTTCGACGAGACGTCGGTGATGTACTACGGCGTGCTCGCGATACTCATCGGGGCTGCGTCGTTCGTCGTGATGCTGACACCGTTCCCGAGCGACGAGCCTTGACGATTGAGCGCGTGCCGATCAGATTCTCTCCTCGTCGGCGAATACGCCGTGCTCCGCCTTGATCTGCTCGCGATCGATGCACTGGACGTGCCAGCGTCCGGTGCTCTTCATGCCCGCGCCGTCGGCATACCAGAGGACGCGTCCCGCGAGACCCTCGCATGGGCCATCCGGCGCGTCGACATCGAGGCGCTCCAGAACGCAGATGGGATCGCCCACTTGCTGGCCGCAAATCATCGTGCCGTTCGAACCTGTGCGCAAGCCGCCCCAGTCCGGCACATCGACGGACTGATGACCCTCGCGCGACCATCGGCGGGTTTCCTTGTCGAGCCACAGGATGGCGTAGGCCGCCGATTGAGCGCCTTCGAAGCCATCCAGCTTGACCGTGATACGCATGTCATCCTCCATGAAGCAAATTCGATGGACGAAGACGCTCGGCGCTTTCGCCGGCCATGAGCGTCCTCGGTTGAATGGCGGCTTGCGCCGCGCGTATTGTTGAGGCGTTGCGACGCGATCTTCTCAGACCGCGATGAGAGGTTCGAACTGGACGCCGCAGATAAGTTTAATCGCGCCGCATGTAATGGGTTCCATCGCCGATGCGTTCGTAAGGCACGCTTCGGATCGCGAACTTGCCGCGCCGCAACAGCGATGATGTCCGAACCACACAAGCAAGTCCGATGCCGAAATGTGTCGCCGACACATGTTCGCTTCGTGACTGCATGAGTCAAGTTTAGTACGACAATCTGACCGTTCAGCGACAGTCATCAGAGGCAAATCGCCGCACGCGCGAGCAACCGATGCGCGATGCGTGCGCCGCATCATCGCGTGATGTGGCGTAACCAGAATGCCCGGCGAGCGTGCATCGGTGCACCAAGGCGGCTTCGCGCGCCCCAGCGCATCGCGCGTGCGTGCCGTTCGTTTGCTGCTGCGACGGACAACACGCTGCGCTGCAATATCGATGGAGATGAATTCATGCGCGCAATGGTCTTCGACGGCAACGGTCCTTTCCTGCAGTTGCGCGATCTGCCCGATCCGGTGCCGCGCGCAGGTGAACTGCTCATCGACGTCCATGCGTGCGGCGTGTGCCGCACCGATCTGCATGTAGTCGACGGCGAGCTCGCGCATCCGAAGCGGCCCGTGATACCGGGCCACGAGATCGTGGGAACGGTCGCGCGGCTCGGCGCGGGCGTGACGAACTTCGCGCCCGGCGATCGCGTGGGCGTGCCGTGGCTGGGCCATACCTGCGGCCGTTGCCGCTACTGCATCGCCGGCCGCGAGAATCTCTGCGATGCGCCGGGTTTCACCGGCTATACGATCGACGGCGGTTATGCGCAACGCGTCGTCGCCGATGCGCGCTACTGCCTGCATCTGCCGCAACGGTATTCGGACGTGGAAGCCGCGCCGCTGCTGTGCGCGGGACTGATCGGCTATCGCACGCTCGCGATGGCCGGCGACGCGCAGCGCATCGGCATCTATGGCTTCGGCGCGGCCGCGCATATCGTCGCGCAGGTGGCGAAGCATCAGGGGCGCGCGGTCTATGCGTTCACGCGTCCGGGCGATATCGCGGCGCAACGTCTCGCGCTCGCCCTGAAGGCGCATTGGGCGGGCGGCAGCGACGAGACGCCGCCCGATGAACTCGACGCCGCGCTGATCTTCGCGCCCGCCGGCGCGCTCGTGCCCGCGGCGCTCAAGGCGGTCGCGAAGGGCGGCGCCGTGGTGTGCGGCGGCATCCACATGAGCGACATTCCTTCGTTTCCGTATGCGCTGCTCTGGGGCGAGCGGCGCGTCATGTCGGTGGCGAATCTCACGCGCGAGGACGGCCGCGCGTTCATGGGGATCGCCGCGCAGTTTCATTTGGATCTGCACACGACGCCTTATCCGCTCGACGAAGCGAACCGCGCACTCGCCGATCTGCGCGACGGCAAGCTGACGGGCGCGGCGGTGCTGACGGTCCGCGCGTGAATCAGTGATGTTCGAGCATCGCGCGATCGACGATGCGGACTTGACGCCCGTTGAGCCCGATCGCGCCTTCGCGCTGCAGCTTCGAGAGCGTGCGGCTCACGGTTTCGAGTTCGAGCCCGAGATAGCTGCCGATATCCGCGCGCGTCATCGGCAAGAGAAGATCGACCGGATGTCCGCCGGATGACGTTGCCCCCGCGTCGAGGCGTTCGGCGAAATCGAGCAGGAACGCCGCGACGCGTTCGCGCGCGGGCATGGTGCCGAGCATCAGCGCGAGACGCGATGCGCGCACGATTTCCGCGCTCATGATCGCGAGCAGTTCGTGCTGCATCCCCGCGTATTCGCGACACAGCGGTTCCAGAATGCCGACCGGCATGATCCGCACGACGCTCGCTTCGAGCGCGACGGCGTCGCTTTCGTGCCGGTTCGTGCATATGCCGTCGAGACCGAGCGTTTCGTTTTCGAAGTGAAAGCCCGTGACCTGCGTGTGCGGCGCGCTGTCATCGTCGCTGCTGGGGAATGTCGCAACGGTCTTGAAGCAACCGCTTTGCACCGTATACAGGCTGCGCAACGGCTCCCCCGCGCAATACAACGCATCGCCACGCTCGACGGTGCGCGTCGGAAACGGGATCGCGTCGGTGTCCGAAAAGCGGACGTGCAACGTCGGCGCGCGCCGGGTCGAAGCGCCTGCATCGATTGAAGGTTCCATTGCGACTTCCTCCTTCAAGACCAGTATGGTTCACGAATGGAGGAAAAGAAAATCGGCCTGACTCGCGCGACCGTTTCAGAACTCGATATCGAGTTCGTCGATTTCCTCGGCTTCCTGTTGCGCATCGGCGATCCAGCGGCGCATCTCCGGCATCGCGAGAATGCGCTCGCCGTACGCGACGATATCGGCGTCGAGCTTGACATCGTAGGTGACGAAGCGCGTGACGACCGGCGCGAACATCGCGTCCGCGCACGTCCGTTCGCCGAACAGATACGGACCACCATACCGCGCGAGACATTCATGCCAGATCGTCACGATCCGCTCGATGTCGGTCTGCGCGCGCGCCCATACCTTGAAGCCCGGAAAGTGCGCCTTCAGGTTCATCGGCAGGGCGGAGCGCAGTGCGGCAAAACCCGAGTGCATCTCGCCGCAAATCGCGCGGCAATGCGCGCGTTCGGCGCGCTCCTTCGGCAACAGGCCGGCATCGGGGCATACTTCATTCAGATATTCCGCGATGGCGAGCGTGTCCCAGACCTTGATGCCATCGTGAAAGAGACACGGCACGAGTATCGATGGCGACAGCAAAAGCAGTTCGGCGCGCGCGCCGGGATCGTCGGCGGGCATCACGACTTCCTCGAACGGCAGTCCGCTGAACTTCGTGAGCAGCCAGCCGCGCAGCGACCAGGACGAATAGTTCTTGCTGCTGATGGTGAGCGTGGCGTTCGCCATGAGTCGTTCCTCGCGCGTCGTGCACCAAGACGGATCGAGCGCGGTGCGCCCAAGCACCGAAGCGCGGCAAAACGCGCTCGTGAATGGCATCTGTGCAAAGCCTATGCCAATCGCGTGACATATGAAGGCCCATGTAGCCATCGATTGGCATGGCTATTGCCTCCTTTCGTCGCCATGAATCCGTTCACCTATGCGGGCTATCAGGCCTGGTCCGATTCGATGCTGCCGATCCGCCACGCCGCTATGCTCGTCGAAGGCGCGCTGCGTGTCTGGAAGGATATCGGCGAGACGCCGCAGGCCCGCGGTATGGCGGCGCTCTGCGAACAGGTCGCGCTCACGGGCCTGACGCACGCGCGGCCGCCATTCGATATCGCGCCGGTGCAAGCCGAAGGCAAAACGATGCGCGTCGTGGAAGAAGTCGCGGCATCGACGCCGTTCTGCGATCTGCTGCATTTTTGCAAGGACGATGCGTCCATCGTGCAGCCGCGCGTGCTCGTCATCGCGCCGATGTCCGGCCACTTCGCGACCCTCTTGCGCGGCACCGTGCAGACGATGCTCGCCGATCACGACGTCTATATCACCGACTGGCGCAATCCGCGCGACGTCTCGCTGATGCACGGCCGCTTCGGCTTCGACGAATACGTGCAGCACATCATCGATTTCATCGAGACGATCGGGCCGGGCGCGCATCTGCTCGCCGTCTGCCAGCCGACCGTCGCGGCGCTCTCGGCGGTTGCGCTGATGGCCGAGGACCGGCATCCCGCCGAGCCGGCGAGCATGACGCTGATGGCCGGTCCCATCGATACGCGCGTGAACCCGACGCGCGTGAACGAACTCGCGAAAAGCAAGCCGATCGACTGGTTCGAGCGCAATCTCATCAGCATGGTGCCGTTTGGTTTCGCGGGCGCGATGCGGCGCGTTTATCCGGGCTTCGTACAGCTGGGCGCGTTCATGTCGATGAATCTCGCGCGTCACATCGAATCGTTCGAGGAGATGCATCATCAACGCGCGAAGGGCGACGTCGCGAAGGCCGATGCGATCCGCGTTTTCTACGAGGAATACTTCGCGACGATGGACCTCACCGCGGAGTTCTATCTGGAAACCGTCGACACCGTGTTTCAGCGGCACGCACTGCCGCTGAAGCAGCTCGAAGTGCGCGGCCGCAAGGTCGATCCGTCGGCGATCCGGCGCACCGCGCTTTTCACCGTCGAGGGCGAGCGCGACGATATCTGCGCCGTCGGCCAGACGCTCGCGGCGCAGGATCTGTGCGACAAGCTGCGGCCGTATCTGAAGGCGCATCATGTTCAGACGGGCGTCGGCCACTACGGCGTGTTCAACGGCAAGCGCTGGGAGCAGCAGATTTATCCGCGCATCCGCGCATTGATCCACGACAACGAGCCCAGTCCCGCCGGTGTGAATGCGCGCACGCAGCCGATGGTGCCCTTGCACGCAATCGCGCCGCTCGCACGCGAATCCACGGTCGCCGAGGATCAGGCGCAGACGGCGAACGAGGGCGATGACAAACAGGCGATCGCCGATCCCGAATAACGCTAGCTCGAGAGCGGCAGAACGATGCGCGACTCCGCGCCGCCGCCGTCGCGCGCGCTCAGTTCGAGCGTTCCGCCGTGCAGCCGCGCGATGCGCTCGACGATTGCAAGTCCGAGGCCCGTGCCCTTCGGCTGGCCTTCGCCGCCGCCGCGCTTGAACGGCTGCTTCAGCGCTTCCGGATCCTGACCGCCGAGGCCTTTTCCGCGATCCGCGATCACGACGCAGGCCGTGTTCGCCTCGCGATCTGTCCACGTCCGCACTTCCAGGCCGACTACGCCGTAGAGCACTGCGTTCTGCATCAGGTTCATGAGCATCCGCATCATGCTGATCGGCCGGAACGGGAACGGTTCGATCTCGCCGAGATCGAGCGCGAACTCGTGCCCCAGTCCGGCGAAATCGGCGGCCAGATTGGCGATCAGCGCGTTGAGATCGCCGACGACGGGCGTTTCCTTCGCGCCGCTGCCCGCGTAGTCCATGAACTGCTGAAGAATCGTATCGATGGTGTCGAGATAGCCTTCCGCCGATGCCGCGAAAGCCGCGTCCGTCGATGGCACGGCGGACATCGCCATGGCGAGGCGCAGCTTGGTCATCGGCGTGCGAATGTCGTGCGAGATGCCCGCGAGCATCAGCGCGCGCGTGGCGTCGGCTTCCTTCAGCGCGGCCGTCATGCGATTGAAGGCGCCGCTGACCTGGGCGATTTCCGTCGGACCGTCGGTCGGCAGGACGCCCGGCTCGCCGCCCGCGGACACGAGCCGCGCGGCATCGGCGAGATGCGCGAGCGGACGGTTCAGATGGCGCTGGATCAAGTACGCCGTCGCGAACGCGAGCGCGCCGAGTCCGAGCGAAAGGAAAAGGGCGGTCGCGAGGCCGTCGTCGTGCGCCGCTTCGGGCACCGGCAGCGCCAGCCAGCGCGGCTCGCCCGCCAGATGCGCGCGGATCCACAAGCGCTGCTGACCGTCGTCGGACGCTTCTGCGCCTTGCCAGCGCACGAGCATGTCGGCGGGCAGATGCGCGCGCAGGCTCTCGATGAACGTCCGGCGCTGATACGTTTGATAGAAGCGCAAGCGCGATCCCGGCGCCATGTCGCGCGCGCCGGCGGGCAGTTCGGCGCGAAGGTCGAGGTTCACGGCGACGCCTTGCGCGGCTTCGGGCGGCGAAGTTTTCAGGAGCGTATCGAGCGTGACGATATAGCTCGCGAAGGTCGCCGCCGCGCGCTCGATGCGCGGCGTCTGGATGAAATGGAGCAGCACGGCGATCGCGCACACCTGGCTCACCGCGACCAGCGCGACCAGCAGCAGGATGTTGCGCGCGAAGAGCGAGCGCGGCGCCCACTTCACGATTCGATTTCCGCGAGCAGCATGTAGCCGACGCCCCACACGGTCTTGATGAACCGAGGCTTGCCCGGATCTTCCTCGACGATCTGACGCAGCCGCAACACCTGCACGTCGATGCTGCGATCGAGCGCGTCGTGATCGCGGCCGCGCGTGCGGGCGATGAGGTTGTCGCGGCTGACCGCGCGGTTCGGCGACGAGCCGAGCGCCGTGAGCAACTGCATCTGCGCGGAATGAATCTCGAACGGCTCGCCGCCGCGATACAGCTTTTGCTTCGCGAGATCGAGGCGGAAATCGCCGAAACGGATGCGCTGCTGCGTATGCGTCGGGTCGCCCGCCGCAATCTTCTGGCGGCGCAGCAACGCACGCACGCGAGCGACGAGTTCCTGCGGCAGAAAGGGCTTGGCAAGGTAATCGTCGGCGCCGGTTTCGAGGCCGACGACCTTGTCGACCGGATCGCCTTTCGCGGTGAGCATCAGGATCGGCAGCGTCTGGCCTTCGGCGCGCAGGCGCTTGCAGACCGAAAGGCCGTCTTCGGGCTCCATCATCCAGTCGAGCACCAGCAGGTCGTAAGGCTCGCGCTGCAAATAGCGGTCGAGCCGCTTGCCATTTTCGACGACGCGTACCTCGAAACCCTGCGAACTCAGAAATCGCTGCAGCATGTTGCGCAACTCGGCTTCGTCGTCAAGCACGATGATCTTCGGCAGGGTTTCCATGGAGGCTCCGGGTCAGCGTTGCGCGGCGTGCTCGTGCATGAAGGCTTCGATTTGCGGCAGCGTGACGTAGCCGTTCTTCTGCGTGTCGATTTCGTCGAAGTGCTTGGCGACCATCGGCATGCCCGTGGATGCCTGCTCGCGCGTGAGCTTGCCGTCGTGCGTGGTGTTGGCGCTCGAAAAGCGCGTCTGCAACTGGCCGAGCACGTGTTCGAGGCGCGGGCTCGCGCCCATCGGCTGCGTAGCGGTCTGCGCGAACGCCGCGCTCGACGTGGCGCACGCCGCGCATGCCGCAAGGATGACAAGAATCTTTCGCATGGCTCTCTCCCCTGATTCGCTACGGATGAACGTCGACGGTGATGCCATTCTATTGAGCCGCGCCGCGAACGCAATCTTGGGGATGCTACGAATCATGTCGCCGTATTTCGCGTTCGATGCCGCGCATTCGCGCCGACATCCCGCGACATAAGTTACGACTCACGCATCGGGCAGGGCTTCGCTATCGTTCTCATCGCCGGCAGTTGCATTTCTTTGTTGCTGCCGTATTCAACGTCTCACGATGCATGAGGACTTCAACATGAATTGCCGTTTGCTCAGCGTTTCCGCCGTTGCCGCCATCAGCCTGACCTGCGCGAAGACCGCATCGGCTGGAACGAGCGTGCAGGTTTCCTACGTCGCGCCCGCCGTCGTTTACGCGCCGCCGCCGCGTCCCGTGTACTACTACGCGCCGCCGCCGAGGCCGCCGTATTACTACGTGCCCGCGCGCACGATCGTCGTCGAGCCGGCGTTCGCGCCGGTGGTGGTCGCCGCGCCGCCGCCTCTGCCGCCGCAGCCTGCGGTCATCGTGACGCCGTATGGAGTTGCGCCTGCCGTCAGAGTGACTTACGCGCAGCCGGTGCTCGCGACGCCCGTCGTCGTCATGCATTGATCAATGCGATCCACGGCCGCCTCCTATACTGGATGAACCGCATCGGCGCAACTGCCGATGCGGCGGCGAGCCCGGCGCGTCGCGCCGTTTCATGGCGTTCCAACAGGAGGATCGAGCCATGCTATTCATCGTCAACTGGACTGCGCAACCCGACGCCGAACGACTCGCGGCCGAGCGATTCCTGCAAACTCGCGGCGCGCCGCCCGACGGCATTCATCTGCTGGGCCGCTGGCATGCGATCGGTTCGATCTGGGGTATCGCCGTGTGCGAATGCGACAACGTCGAGCCGCTCGCGCAATGGGCGCACGAATGGGCCGATTTGTTCATGTTCGACATCAAGCCGGCGATCACGGACGAGCAGGTCGGAAAAATGCTCGCCGAGTATGCGCAGCGACAGTAGCGGGGCAAGCGGCCCGATTCGTCGTACGAACGCGCGTCGGGAGCTTAGGGTTTGCGTGGCTTGCAGCGGCACGGAGAATGCCTCAACATCACAAATGTACTAGTTAGTTCAAATTTGAGCGCCATATTCGATCTCCGCGAAGTTGTTTCAAGCATGGCGCCGTCAAGGAGCGAAGCGTGACCCAATCCCCTACGAAAGAACCTTGCGTCATATCGGTTGCGATCACCGGCTCGGTGCCGCGCAAGAAAGACAATCCTGCCGTGCCGATCACGATTGCCGAGCAGATCGAAAGCACGCACGAGGCGTATGAAGCGGGCGCGACGCTCGTGCATCTGCATGTGCGCGACGAGGATGAACGATCGAGCTCGGACCGGCACAGGTTCGCGGAATTGCAGGAAGGCATCCGCAAGCATTGCCCGGACATCATCATCCAGTTCTCGACGGGCGGGCGCGGGCGTTCGTTCGAGCAGCGCGGCGCGATGCTGGACTTGAAGCCTGACATGGCGTCGCTCGCGACGGGATCGGTCAACTTTCCGACGATCGTCTACGAGAATCCGCCCGATTTCGTGCGCTCGCTCGCGCAGACGATGCTCGATCACAACGTGAAGCCCGAGATCGAGATCTTCGATCTGGCGATGCTCTATAGCACCGTCGATCTCGTGAATCAGGGTTTGTTGAAATCGCCTGTGCACGTTCAGTTCGTGCTCGGCGTGAAGAACGCATTGCCCGCGCGACGCGAGATTCTCGAGTTCGAGGTCGAGCAGTTGAAGAAGAATCTGCCGGATGCCACGTGGACGGCTGCGGGCATCGGGCGCCATCAGCTCGAAGTGAATCATTGGACGTTGCAATTGGGCGGACATTGCCGAACGGGACTCGAAGACAACGTGCGCTGGGACAAGGACACGCTCGCGAAGAGCAATGCGCAACTCGTGAGCCGGGTGGCGTCGTTATGCGCGGAGTACGGTCGGCCGGTGGCGACGGCGAAGGAAGCGAGGAAGCTGTTGTCGATCTGAATTTCGATGGCGATGGCCGAAGCGCGCTTGCGGGAGACCGCGGGCGCGTTTTTGTTTACGCTGCGCAATATCGCTTCGCATGCCGAAATGTCATTCAACGCTCGCACTTCGCGTGCGGTGAAATACTGAGCATGGGACAGGCGGCTTGCGGTGCCTCGCGCGAAAAATCTGCCTGACAAAATCTGCCTTACAATCGGTCTCCACCCTGACAAGCACGTCACGCGCGAACATGAACGAGCGTAAGTCATCCGGCCTCGCCGACCGAATTTATAGCGACATCCTCAACAGCATCATCGAAGGCGAGTTCAAGGAGGGCGACCGGCTCCTCACCGAACACGCGCTCGCGGAACGATTCGCCACCTCGCGTCCGACCGTGCGCGAGGCGCTCGCGCGGTTGCGCGCAGACGGCATCATCGTGACGCGGCGCGGATCGGGAACGATCGTGGGTCGCCGCCCCGATCCCGACGTGCGCCGCTTCGCTCCGCTGGAAACGCTATCCGACATTCGTCGCTGCTACGAATTTCGCGTGGTGACGGAGTCGGGCGCGGCGGAACTGGCCGCCGTCAAGGCCGAGGAGCAAGACGTCCGCGCGATTCAGGACGCGTGGGATCAGCTCGAACGCGTCGTCGAAACGCAGGAGGGCATCGGCGCGAAAGACGATTTCGCGTTTCATCTCGCGGTCGCGCGAGCGTCTAAAAATCAGTTCTTCATCACCGTGCTGTCGTTCATCGAAGAACAGGTCGAAGTCAGCATGAACCTGTCACGCAACCTGTCGTACGTGAAGACGCTCGAACGCCAGCGTCTCGTTCAGAGAGAGCATCGCGAAATCCTTGAAGCGATCCGCGCGCGCGATTCCGCCCGAGCCGGGCAAGCGATGAAGGCGCACCTCGAGAACGCGGTCGAGCGCATGTTCGGTGAATAATTTCGACCCGACAGTTGTCACACAACCTTAGCCAACTTGCGATAAACCGGCTCCCTCACGGCAAAGTTGTTTGACAACTTTTACCCGCCTTGCTACCTTCTGCGGACCTTTTCCGTCGATTCAGCGAGGCGTCATGTATACCGATCCCATCGTCGTCAGCGAGTTTTCCGCATCCGTCATGGCGGTGCCGCCCCTGGCGCGTCGCCCGGATTATTCGCTCGATCCCAAAGCCAACCGCAGGCTGATCGCTCATATCGAGGCCGGCGGCGTCTCCACGCTGCTTTACGGCGGCAACGCGAATCTGTACCACGTCGCCGTCAGCGAGTTCCGGGAGTTGCTTGACATGCTGGCCGAGTCGGCTGGTCCGCGGACTCGCGTCATTCCGGCCATCGGCCCTGACTACGGGAAGATGCTCGATCAGGCGCGCATCCTCGCGCAGACGGGCTACCGCACCGCGATGATCCTGCCGCTCGCGGGTTTCACCACGCCGGAGGGCGTCGCGCACGGCCTCAGACGTCTTGCCGATGTGGCCGGCATGCCGTTCACGCTCTATATCAAGAGCGAGAGTTACATCGACGTGGACAGGCTTGCCGGCCTCGTCGATGACGGCACGCTGCTCGCGGTGAAATACGCGATTCGGCGGGCCAATCCAGCGGACGACGGCTATCTGCGGCGCTTGCTCGAAAACGTGCCGGCGTCGAAGGTCGTGTCGGGCATGGGCGAGCGCCCCGCGCTGGTTCACACGCGCGACTTCGGTCTCGCGTCATGGACGACCGGCTCGGGATGCATCGCGCCGCACGCAGTGATGGCGCTGCTGCGCGCCGCGAAAGCAGGCGGCACCGGGGCCGATTCCATCTACGAGCACTTTATGCCGCTCGAAACCCTTCGCGACGAAGTCTCGCTGATCCGCGTTCTGCACGACGCCGTGACCTTATCGGGCATCGCCGACATGGGCCCGATACTGCCGTTGCTGAGCGCGTCGCCCGAAGCTGCGTTGCCGGCCATCGAACGTGCAGCGCGCGCGCTGCTCGCATTCGATGAAACCCTCCGCGTTTCCGGGAAACGTGCAGGAAACCCCAGTTAAATACAGGTTAAAGCGGGAGGTAACAAGCGCTCGGGGTATATCCCGAGACGGCTTGCAAAGCGCTATCGGCAGAGGAAAAAAGCCGGTTCGGCTGTTTCGGTAACAGCATCGGCGGGTTGCGATTTGCTTGACATCCTATAACCTCGTTAGCTATTTTTCAGCATCCAAGCCGCAACGAGGACGCACGCGCACGATAGACACGCAAGAATCAGAACGAAGTACAAACAGGCCGGCGATCAACACAATCGACAACATCGACGATCCGACCGGACCTCTTCCCGACCAGCGGTTGCGAGAGAAGTGAGGAGACAACATGGCTTTCAAGGCAGGACTGTCAGTGAAACTGGCGGCGATTTGCGTCGCCGTGAGCGCGGCTTTCGGCACGAGCGCGGCCCACGCGGCCGATCCCGTGTCGATCAACATCGTCGACGTTGCAGGCAATCTGCAACTGACGCAAAAGGGCTTCGAGGCGTTCAAGGCCAAGTATCCGGACCTCGTGTCCAGCATCACGTTCACGAATGCGCCGGCGCCGCAACTGCCGGGCAAGATCAAGGCGATGCAGGCGGCGGGGCGCTCGGACATCGACCTCGTCGTGACGGGCACCGACGCGCTCGCGGCCGGCATTCAGCAAGGTCTGTGGGAGAAGCTTCTGCCCGACAACGCCAAGGCATTCCCCGGCGTGCTCGACAAGTACGCGCCCGGTCCGCGCAAGATGCAGGACATCGCGCAGGGCTACGGTCTGGAAGTGACGTACATGCCAGCGGGTCCGCTGCTCGAATACAACCCGGCCAAAGTCACCGATGTCCCCAAGACGCCGGATCAACTGCTCGCGTGGTGCAAGGCGCATCCGAACAAGCTGATCTACGCGCGTCCGGCCAACTCCGGTCCGGGCCGCACCTTCCTGATGGGCCTGCCGTACGTGCTCGGCGACAAGGACCCGATAAACCCGATCAACGGCTGGGACAAGACCTGGGCGTTCCTCAAGCAACTGAACGACTGCATTCCGTACTACCCGGGCGGCACGTCGGCGGTGATGAAGGAGCTGGGTGAAGGCACGCGCGACATGACCGTCACCGTGACGGGCTGGGACATCAATCCGCGCGCGCTCGGCATCGTGCCGGCGGAATTCAAGGTCGGCGCATTCGACAACATGACGTGGGTCAACGACGCCCATTACATGGTGATTCCGAAAGGCGTGCCGAAGGAAAAGCTCGACGTGCTCTACAAGCTGATGAACTTCATGCTCGAGCCGGCGCAGCAGGCGCTGACATATGACGATGGCTATTTCTATCCTGGCCCGGCGGTGAAGGACGTGCCGCTCTCGATGGCGCCCGCGAAGAGCCAGGAAGTCATCCAGAAGTTCGGCCGTCCGGAATACGCGAAGCTCCTCGCCGACCGTCCGCACGTACTGCCGCTGAACGCGCAGGCGATGGTCGCCGCGTTCCAGAAATGGGACCGCGAAATCGGCGCGGCGAAGACGAAGTAAGTCGACGTATCGGTGTGATGAGACGGCGACGTTCCTCGCGAGGAGCGTCGCCGCTTGTACAAAAAAGCGCAGGAAATGTCATGAAGCACACTTTTGAGCAGTTGCGCCTCGACTCGGTCTCGCGCAGCTTCACCAACGCCGAAGGTCAGCAACTCGCGGCGTTGAAGGGACTCGATCTGAACATCCAGCGCGGCGAGTTCATCGCGCTGCTCGGACCGTCGGGCTGCGGCAAGTCGACCGCGCTGAACTGCATCGCCGGATTGCAGCCGTTGACCGGCGGCGGCATCTGGCTCGACGACAAACGTATCGACGTGCTGCCGCCCGAAAAGCGCGGCTTCGGCATGGTCTTTCAGAACTACGCGCTCTTTCCGCATATGTCGGTGCTGGACAACGTCGGTTTCGGATTGAAGATGCGCGGGGTATCCAAGGCCGAAGCGACGAAGCGGGCGAAAGCCGCGTTGCAACTCGTGCAGCTGATCGGCCACGACGCCAAGCTGCCCGGTCAGCTTTCCGGCGGCCAGCAACAGCGCGTGGCGATCGCGCGCGCGATCGTCATCGAACCGCCGCTCGTTTTGATGGACGAGCCGCTCTCTAACCTCGACACCAAGTTGCGCATCGAAATGCGCGCCGAGATTCGCCGCATCCACGGCAAGCTGGAGCGCGCGACGATCTACGTCACGCACGATCAGGACGAAGCGCTCTCGATGGCCGATCGCATCGTCGTGATGAAAGAGGGCGTCGTGCAGCAGGTCGCGTCGCCGAAGGAAGTCTATTCGCGTCCGAAGAACCTGCACGTCGCGCGGTTCATGGGCTTTCGCAATGTCGTGCAGGCGACGCTCGAAGGCACGCAGGGCGATTGCGTCGCGGTGAACGCGAACGGCGTCAGGCTGCTCGGCACGCCGATGGAAGGCTTCGACAGCAAGCGCGTTGCGGTCGCGCTGCGTCCGGAAGACATGGAGCGCGTCGCGCCCGGCACGGAAAACGCGTTCGACGCGCACGTCGAAGTCGTCGAGTACGGCGGACGCGATTCGCTCATCATCATCGATACGGCGTTCGGCAAGCTCTGGGCGCGCATCGCGGGCGAATGCAGCGAAGGCGAGCGCATCACGCTGCGCGTCGCGCCTTCGAAGACGCTCGTGTACGGAGAAGAAAAATGATCGCGCTTCCCGCGCAGCGCGATCCGAAGGGCTGGCTCGTAGCGCCCGCGCTCATCTTCATTCTCGCGCTGTTCATCTATCCGTTCGCCTACGGGCTGATGCTGTCGTTCAATCCGATGAACGGCGGCGGCATATGGGCGAACTACGTCACGTTCTTCACCGATTCGTCGATGTGGCCGACGATCATCGTCACGCTCAGGCTCGCCGTGCCCGCGACGATCATCAACGTCGGCGTATCGGTGCCCGTCGCGTTCGCGCTGCGCCGCACGTCGCCGTGGCAGAAGTTCGCGACGACGCTGCTCGTCGTGCCGGTGACGCTCGGCACCGTGCTGATCGCCGACGGCATGCTCACGTACTTCAGTCCGAACGGCTGGTTCCCGCAGGCGTTGCAGGCGCTGCATCTCTACGGCGATGAAGTGCGTCTCACGCACAACTACTGGGGCGTGCTGATTTCGCTGATCGTGTCGGGATTTCCGTTCGCGTTTCTGCTGACGCTTTCGTACGTGACCGGCATCGATCCGACGCTCGCGCGCGCGGCGGCCACGCTCGGCGCGAATCCGTGGCAGCAGTTCCGTCAGATCTATCTGCCCTTGCTGTTGCCCGGCCTCACGATGACCGCGTGTCTCTCGTTCGTGCAGGCGTTCTCGGTGTTTCCGTCGGCGGTGCTGCTCGGCGCGCCGGCCGGCCCGACGCGCGTGATCTCGATCGCCGCATCGGAGGCTGCGTTCGAAAACTACGACTACGCGCTCGCATCGACCATCGCGATCGTGATGGGCTTCGTGCAGTTGCTCGTGGTCGGCGGCATGCTCGGCGCGCGCCGCTTCTTCTATACGGGTCCGGTGACGGGAGGCAAGGGATAATGACGACCGATAACCGCGCGGCGTCCGGCTGGCAGGCCGGCGCCCCGACTCGAAGCACGGGCAAACAGATGAAACAGCAAGCGAGCCTGCGCGCCAGGCTATGGAAGTTCTTCGTCTGGACGACGATGGCCTTCTTCCTCGTCAACGTGCTGCTGCTGATCGCGACGGTCGCCGTGAATTCGGTGGCGACGCGCTGGTTCGGCACGCTGCTGCCGCAAGGCTTCACGCTGCACTGGTACGCGCAGGCGTGGAGCGACTTCCAGCTTTCGAGCGTGCTGCTCGTGACGCTCGAAGTGGTCGGCGCGGTCGTGCTGCTGTCGATCGCGCTCGGCGTGCCCGCCGCGTATGCGCTCGCCCGCGTGCAATTCCCCGGCAAGCGTTTCGCGATGCTCGTCTTCCTGCTGCCGCTGATGGTGCCGCCCGTGACCTACGGCATCCCGATGGCGACGGTCATGTACAAGTTCCATCTCGCGGGCACGCTGACCGGCGTGATCCTCGCGAACCTGGTGCCTGCGCTGCCGTTCGTCATTCTCGTGATGACGCCGTTCATCGAGCAGATCGATCCGAATCTGGAATCGGCCGCGCGCATCTTCGGCGCGAACACGGCGAAGTATTTCCGCTACGTGCTGCTGCCGCTGCTCGTGCCGGGCATGCTGGCTGCCGGCTTGCTGGTGCTGGTGCGGACCATCGGCATGTTCGAGCTGACGTTCTTCACCGCCGGCCCGACGACGCAGACGCTCGTCGTCGCGCTGTACTACGCGGTGTTCTCGACGGGCGTGCGCGCGCCGCAGTCCATCGACGCGATGGCGATGATCTACATGGCCATCACGATGATCTGGGTGCTGATCGCGTTGCAGTTCGTGAGCCCGACGCAGCTCGTGTCGCGCGTGAAGGAACAGAAGCAGTGACGAAATTTCGTGCAGTTGGAGAGCTGAACGCGGAACCGCGCCTGAGTATCGCGAGCGGGCCGCATGTGATCGAAATCGCGCCGATGGCGGGCGGGCGCATCACGCGCTTCGCCACGCGGGATGCGCGCGGATTGCATGACTGGCTCGCGCCGGTGACAGTCGCGAGCTGGTCTTGCGATGCGTGGCCCAAGGGCGGCAGCTATCCGCTCATGCCGTTTTCGAATCGCGTGCGCGATGCGCGTTTTCCCGCGCCGGACGGTTCCGTCGTCGAACTGGCGACGTTTCCAGGCATGACGCACGCATTGCATGGATTCGGCCAGTACGCGGCGTGGAGCGTCGAGTTGCACGAGGCGGATTGCGTCGTGATGCGTTACACGCATGGCGAGGGCGAGCACGGCTGGCCGTGGGCGTTCGAGGCCGTGCAACTGATCGAGGCCAATGCGGATGGCGCGCGGCTGTCGATGCGTGTCGCGAACCGGTCGTCGAGCCCGATGCCGGTCGGCCTCGGTTTTCATCCGTATTTCGGCGCGCTGGAAGCCGACCTCCATACGACGACGCATTGGCGTCACGAAGCCGAGATCGCGATCGAGCCGACGGACGAACGTCCCGCGCTTCTCCACCAACGCGAGACGGAAGGGTACACGCGCTATCTGAGCGGCTGGGACGGCCGTGCGACGCTGCATTACGCTGACGGCCGCACGCTCGGATTGATCGCCGACGACGCGCTCGGTCACGTCGTCGTGCATTGTCCGGCCGGGGCGGGTTATCTGTGCGTCGAACCGGTGTCGCACGTGAGCGACGGCTTCAATCTCGCGGCGCAGGGCTTGCGCGGGACGGGCATCGCCGTCATCGAGCCAGGTAGTGAAATACAGGCGTCGCTCTCGATGGCAGCCGGCGCGAACCCGGCCCGGCACGACGGCGCCGCCGCCTGACGCGCGCTTCGACACAGGCGCGCTCGCGGACCGCGCGGCAGCGCGATGCGTTCGCGGGCAGCACGCCCCCGACGATGCAAATATCCGTGTTCATGGCGCACCTCCATCGACTCAGCGCGTGAGCGGCATCGAAAAGAACGATTCGACGAGATCGACGATGCGCCACGTCGCGCAAGGCCGGCGGCAATGGGCGTCGAAACCGGCGTCCTTGAGCGTCTGCACCGGATCGGCGGGCCACACGTTGCTCATCGCGACGAGCAGGCGGCCGGTGACATCGCCGTCCGTACTCAACGTGCGCAGAAAGACGTAGCCGGATTCGTTGTCGAGGCTCGTGTCGAGAAGCAGCGCGTGCGGATGCCAGCTATTGACCAGCGCGCGCACCGACTTCAGATCCTGCGAAAGGATGACCTGCAAGCCTTTGAGCCGAAGTTGCACGGCGAGCGAATCGCCGATCGACTTGTCCTTGTGGGCGATCAGCACACGGCGCGATGCGTCTCCGGTACGCGCCCGCTTGATGCGCCACAATGCGAATTCGCTTTCGCTGGCGGCCAGACGGCTTGACATCTCATCCTCCATTCTCGTTTTGGGTTACGTGGTGATTCGACTGCGTTCAGTTTCGGCCGAACGTGGCGGTCGCTAAACCCGGCGCGGGAGGGGAACGCGGGAGATTTTGGGAGACTGCCGAATGTATCCCTGCGAAAGGAGGGTGGAAGTCGGGCAAGGCGCGCGTAATATCGGAACCGTTCTCGGAGCGTCGCAATGGAAAATGGCTATTTCAAAACTGTGTTGCTAGTAGAGGACGAAGGGCTCACCAGGAGCGCGATGAAAAGCCTGATCCTGGCGAACGAGCCTTTGCTCGAAATCGACGAAGCCGATGGAGTCGAGCAGGCGAAAGCCAAGCTTTCCGCCAATACCTACGATCTGATGTTTCTCGACTACCACTTGCGCGGCCAGGCGACCGGCATGGATCTGCTCAACTGGATCCGCGAAGAAGAACGCGAGGTCCAGACGATCATGCTGTCGGCGCAGGATGACCGCGACACGGTGCTCGAATGCATCAAGAACGGCGCGTGCGGATTCATCTCGAAGGGCAGTGAGCAGGGCGCGGGCGTGTTTCGCGAGGCGCTGAAAACGATTCTGAACGGGCGCGTGTATTTGCCGAATACGGTGCTGGGCAAGGGCGGTCACAGCCCGAAGCCGGTTTCGCCGCACGCGGGCGTGACGATCGAATCGCTCGAACTGCCGCCGCGCCTCACCGAGACGCTGCGCTATCTGCTGCAAGGGCTGTCGAACAAGGCGATCGCGCGAAAGATGAACATCAGCGAAAACACCGCGAAGGAATATTCGAGCGATCTGCTCGCGCGCTTTCACGTCACGCGGCGAACGTTTCTAATCGTCGAAATGGCGCGGCGCGGGATCGAAATGCCGATGAGCAATACGTCGTCGGCCTCCTGAGCCTCCCGTTTCTCTTCCTCGACGCGGGCGCACCGAAAGGGCGTCCGCGTCGTCTTTTTTTCATCGGTCCGATGAATCATCCCGGGGATGGTAAGGTAGAGCCCGGACTAAATTTGAGATGGGGTCAGCGTAGGTGATTCGCAGGATGACGTTCACGAAAATGCAAGGCGCCGGCACGGCATTCACGGTGACAGCGGCGCTGCTTCTTGGCGCATGTGCGCCGCTTCCGCAGCAGAACGACACGGACGCGGCCGCGGCGGCATCGGCGGCATCGGCCGCGCAAGCGGCTCAGGCGGCGGTCAAGGCGCCCGTCGCGCCGGCGCCGCCGGGGGAAAGGCGCATCATGGTCGGCACCGCGAACGGCTATCACCTGATGCTCAAGACGACGCCGCCATCGCAAGTCTGCGACGACAACGCGTTCGCCGACGGCGTGCGCTACGGCTATGCGCTGACATGGAACCGGCTCGTCAGCGAAGACGTGCGCAACGGCGGCAAGGCGAAGCGCAAGTTCGACGCATCGGCCGTTCATTCCCAGGACGATCAATACAAGATCCAGTGGGAAGGAAAGGAGCGCGTCAACGCGTGCGCGTCGGATGGTTATCTGATCGGGCGTGTCGTCGGGACGCATCTCGCCGGCGTCGACATGCGCAACGGCAAGCCCTCCTGAAGCGCGGAAACCGGGGTTAATCGCAGGTGTGCGTCGCGGTGACGTAGCGGCCGGCCGCCGCGATGTCGCCGTAGATCGTGTAGCCCGTGCCGTTCGCCGACGCCTGCGCGATGACGAGCACCAGCGACTGGCTCGTCAGGCCGCCGCTGGGCACGGAGACGGCCAGCGTGTCGGAGCTCGGCGAGTATTCGCGCACGCGCGGCGCGATCGGCGTCCATTTTTCCTTCACGCAGCGGATGAACTCGTACGGCTTGTACTGCGACGTGCCCGACCCGAACGGGACGGTCTTGAGCAGGGCGTCGTCGGTCGAAACGCAGGCGCTCAGGGCGCACGCGCCGATGGCGGCGAACAAGATCGATGTGGTTTTTCTCATGATTCCGATGCCTTTTTCTGTAGTATCCGCTTAAGCTACCGACCCGCGTCTATTCGATGCCCGACAAGCTTCACGGCCGTCGATCCTAACCGTTTCCCTGACAAACCGTAAAGCATGGGCGACCGCTCGTTCGTGCCGGTCGCGCTGTCCGGAACTCCGCGCCAGATCTGAAAGCAAGCTTTCGATCCGTAGTTTTCCCAATATTGGTCAAGTCGGGTCAACCATGGCCGTTATATAGGCGTTTCACACGTTGAAGCCTTTTGTATGGCGCGAGCGCGGGCGGCGGGAGCCGAAATGGCGCTCTCCGTCCGCGCGAAGTCCCGGCAATGCGTGGACCCCGATAACCTTGACGTACCGTTGCCGTCGTCGATTCGCTGACGAAACGCAGCGTGAGCCAGTTTCATAGAACGCATGTCTCGCACAAAGTTGCTCGCCCGGCTTCGCGCCATTTCCCCGATCGGACGTTTGTCCGGCGGCGTCGATCTTCAGCGGCTCGCCGCGCCCGTGCTCACGGTCGTCATCTGCGTGCTGCTGCTCGTCGTCTTCCAGCATCTTTCGCGCTCGGTCGATTACAAGTCGGTCATGCACTCGCTGCGCATGATGACGGCGCAAGCGTGGTTCGCCGCGCTGTTCGCCACCGCGCTCAGCTTCGCCGCGCTCGTCGGGCGTGACGCCGTGGGGCTGCGTCACATCGGCGTCGCGGTGCCGCGGTCTTTGTTGTGGGTCGGCGCGACGGTCGGTTCGGCGCTCGGCAACGTGACCGGTTTCGGCGCGCTGACGGGCGGCGCCGTGCGTTGCCGCGTGTACGGCGCGGCCGATGTCACGCCCGCGCAAGTCGGCCGTCTGACGATTTTCACGAGCATCACGCTCGCGCTGTCCCTCGCGTTCATGGCCGCCGCCGGCATGGTGTTCGGCGCGGAGACGCTCTCCGGCATGATGCACCTGCCGCCGGCCGCGTTGCGCGCGACCGGCGCGGCGCTGCTCGCCGTTTTCGCCGCGATGGTCATCGTCTGCGGCCGCGAGCCGCGCACTTTGCACTCGCGCTGGAAGTGGCTGTCGTTCACCGTGCCGGCGCGCCGCGATTTCGTCGCGCAGGCCGCGCTCGCCGTCGTCGACGTGTTCGGCGCCGGACTCGCGCTCTGGGCGCTCCTGCCGAATCCCCAGGTCGGCTTCGGCGAATTCATGACGGTCTTCTCGGCGGCGATGCTGCTCGGCATGATCGGCCATACGCCGGGCGGCGTCGGCGTGTTCGAGGCGGCGATGGTCTTCGCGCTCGGCGGCAGCGCACAGACGCCGGACGTCGTCGCCGCGCTGCTCGCGTATCGCGCGATCTACTTCGGCTTGCCGCTGATCCTGTCGGCCGGCGTCATGGCGGCCTTCGAAGGCCGCGCGCTGAAAGGCCGCTTCAATTTTCTGAGCCCGCATCACGTTTCGCAGCTTGCGCCGTTGTTCCTGTCGATCGTCACGTTCGCGGCAGGCTCGATGCTCGTCATCTCGGGCGCGACGCCCGCGTTCAAGATGCGTATCGCGCTGTTGCAGACCATCGTGCCGCTTTGGGTGCTGGAAAGCTCGCAACTGCTCGGCTCGGTGCTCGGCGTGCTACTGCTGTTCGTCGCGCGCGGTCTCATGCGCCGCCTCGACGCCGCCTGGTGGCTCGCGCTGATTCTCGCGGTGGCCAACCTCGCGCTGTCGCTCGCGAAAGGTCTCGCGTTCGTCGAAGTGGGCGTGCTCGCGTTTCTCGTCGTGCTGCTCGTCCTGACGCGCGAGCGCTTCAATCGCCGTTCATCGCTCTTCGCCGAGCGTTTCACCGCGACGTGGCTCATTTCGATCGGCGTCGTGATGGCGCTCGCCGTGTGGATCATGTTCTTCGCCTTCCGCGACGTGCCTTATAGCCGCGATCTCTGGTGGCAGTTCGCATTCGACGAGCGCGCCCCGCGTGCGCTGCGCGCGACGCTCGCGGCGGCGCTGTTCGCGTCCGCGTTCGCGGTGTGGCAACTGCTGCGCCCGGCGGCGGGCCGCTTCGTGAAGCCCGCGCCGCAGGATCTCGCCGATGCCGCACGCATCCTGCGCGCGCAGGAACGCAGCGACGCCGGCCTCGCGATGATGGGTGACAAGAGCTTCCTCTTCTCCGAGTCGCGCGAAGCCTTTCTGATGTACGCGAAACACGGCCGCACGTGGGCCGCGCTGCACGATCCGGTCGGTCCGCGCCGCGAGTGGGCCGAACTGATCCGCAAGTTCGTCGAGCTCGCGCACGCGCACAACGGCCGCGCGGCGTTCTATCAGGTGCGCGCCGATGCGCTGCCGCTCTATCTCGACGCCGGCCTCACGCTGATGAAGCTCGGCGAGGAAGCGCATGTCGCTCTGTCCGACTTCGATCTGAAGGGCTCGCATCGCTCGCATTTGCGCTATGCGATCAAACGCGGCGAGCGCGACGGTCTGGACACGGAAGTCATCGGACCGGAGCGCATCGGAGCAAGCATGCCGATGTTGCGCGCCATCTCCGACGACTGGCTCGGCAGCCGCTCGGCGCGCGAGAAGAGCTTCTCGGTCGCGGCGTTCAACGAGGAATACCTCGCGGCGCAGTCGGTGCTGCTCGTGCGCCAGCAGGGCGAGCCGGTCGCGTTCGTCACTTTCATGACGACCGACATGAACACCGAAGCGACCGTCGGCGTGATGCGCCATGTTTCGGCCGCGTCACCCTATGCGATGGAATATCTCTTCACCAAGCTCGCGCTGCATCTGAAGGAAGCGGGTTTCAAGTCGCTGTCGCTCGGCATTGCGCCGCTGTCGGGCATGGAGCCGACGCCGCTCGCATCGCCGTGGCATCGGATGGCCGGACTGGTGTGGCGCTTCGGCGGCCGTTTCTACAACTTCCGCGGTCTGCGCGGATTCAAAAGCAAGTTCCAGCCGCGCTGGGAGCCGCGCTATCTGGCGGCGTCCGGCTCGGTCGGCGTATTTTTCACTTTGGCGGATCTTTCGCTCCTCGCGGGCGGCTGGCGTTCATGAAATTCCTTTGCAAGAAAGCGGCGGCGCTCGTGGTGGCCGCCGTCTGTGGTGTGTCCGTGACGGGTATGGCGCATGCCGCCGAGTCGATCTCCGGCGGACGTTACGGTCAAGTCCAACTCACGAAGCCTGCGGGCGACATGACCGGCTTCGTCGTGCTGTTTTCCGAGAAGAGCGGCTGGACGCCGGCCGATCAGCAGGCCGCCGATGCGCTCGCCGCCAAGGGCGCGATGGTCATCGGCGTCGACACGCCGCGCTATGCCGCGCGCCTCGCCGCCGACAAGACCGAGAAGTCCTGCCACAACCTCGTCGGCGATGCGGAAAACATGAGCCATCAGCTCGAACGCACCGTTCAGTCGAATCGATATTTTTCGCCGATTCTCGTCGGCACCGGGCAGGGCGCGATGGTCGCGGAAAGCGCGCTGAAGCAGGCGCCGGACAACACCGTCGCGGGCGCGGTCTCGCTTGCGGCCGACCCGATGCTCGACCCGCGTTTCAATCCGTGCGCGCCGGATGCGACCATCATCCACGCAAAGGGTTTGCCGGGCTTCTTCGAATACACGGCCGTGCTGGAAGCGAACCGCTCGAAGGCCGACGCGCTCGTCGCGATGACGGCGCCGCGTCTGAAAAAAGCCGGGCGTCCGACCGAGAACGATGTCTCCGATCTCCCGCTGATCGAACTGCGCGCCGCGCAACCGACCGACTTGCTGGCGATCGTGATTTCCGGCGACGGCGGCTGGCGCGATCTCGACAAAACGATGGCGCTGGCGCTGCAACGCGATGGCGTGTCGGTGATCGGCGTCGACTCGCTGCGTTACTTCTGGAGCGAGAAGTCGCCGCAGCAAACCGCCGACGATTTGGCGCGAATCATCCGCACGTACAACGCGCGCTGGCATACGAGCCATGTCGCGCTCGTCGGCTATTCGTTCGGCGCGGACGTGATGCCGTTCGCGTACAACCGTCTGCCGGACGCAGTCCGCGCGCAGGTGTCGTATATCTCGCTGATGGGCTTCGCGCCCGACGCCGACTTCCAGATCCGCGTGACGGGCTGGCTCGGCATGAAGGCGAGCGACAAGGCGCTGAAGGTGCGGCCGGAATTCGACAAACTGCCGCCATCGATGGTGCAGTGCATCTACGGCGCGAACGAAGAAGACACGCTGTGTCCCGCGCTGACGAAGACGGGCATCGAAGTGGTGAAGCTGCCGGGCGATCATCACTTCGGCGGCGACTACGATGTGCTCGCGCGGCGGATTCTCGCGGGCTGGCGCAAGCAGATCGCGGCGCGGCAGCAATAGCGCAGCGCCGCGACCGGCTTACTTGAGCGGGCCGAGATAATCCCGCTTGCCGATCGGCGCGCCGAGATGGCGCAGGATGTCGTGGGTCGTGACGACGTGGAAATAGAAGTTCGGCAAGCCGAAGCCGAACAGATAATCGTCGCCTGAGAACGACGGCGAGAAATCCGGGAATTTCAGCGTGACGGTGCGCGTTTCGCAGCCGGCGAGCGAAGCCTTGTCGATGCTCTTCAGGAACGCGATCGTCTTCTCGATGCGCGCCTGCAGCGCCGGAAAGCTGTCCTCGTTGTCCTCGAAGCGCGGCGCCTCGATGCCCGCGAGACGCGCCGCCGAGAGCTTCGCCGTGTCGCTCGCGCGCTGGATCTGCGCGGCGAGCGGCAGCATGTCGGGCGCGAGGCGCGCGTTGATCACATCGGCGTGAGCGAGGCCTTTTTCATCGGCGAAGGCGGCGCCTTTCTTCAGCAGATCCGCGCAGACTTCGAGTCCGCGAATGAAGACCGGAATCGATGCGCGATACATCGTGAGGGACATGGGTTGCGCTCCTTGAGGTTCGGATTCGACAGCGACAGGGGTCACAAGCATAGCGCCGCGCCCGGTTGCCTGCTCGAATCGGCCGGAGTCACTCACGAACGGGAAGCCTGCGCATGCCGCGCTTCCCACGCGCGCACGTCCGCCTCGTAGCGCTCCAGCGCTTCCCTGTACAACTCGAACACGCACTGATTGCAGCCGCTGCGGCAGCAGTCTTCCGGCAGCGGACGCTCGGGCGGCGTCGGGCGAGGATCGTCGGCGGGGTGGGATGGATCGTTCATCGCTTCATTGTGCATCGGCTTCGCTGAGCGGACGCGGGCGGCTAGACTTTGGCTGCGGCGCGCGTCATGCGCAATGCGATACTGCGCGCGGGGCGGCGATTGCGCCCCGTCATCACGTCGATCGGATCGAGGAACTCACGCGATGAATCAGATCGTCAGCCTTGCGATCTCCGCTGCGCTCGCGAGCGCTTTGCTTGGCGGCTGCGCGGCGCCCGGCCAGCAGCCGGAGTCCGGCGCTCAAACAGCCTGGCACGCCGAAATCCGCCGCACGCAGGACGGCATTCCGCATATCCGAGCGGCCGATTGGGGCAGCCTCGGCTTCGGTTTCGGCTACGCGCAGGCGCAGGACAATCTCTGCACGCTCGCCGATGGCTTCGTCACGTATCGCGGCGAGCGCTCGGCGTATTTCGGCGCGGATGCACGCCCGACGTCGGCGGCGACGTTCGGTCAGCCGCGCAATATCGACGCCGATTTCTTCTTTCGTCTGGTCGGCGATCAGGCGGCCGTCGAGCGTTACCGCGCGGCGCAATCGCCCGAATTGCGCGATCTCATCGACGGCTTCGCGAACGGCTACGACCGCTATCTCGACGGCCTCAACGCCGGCAAATTTCCCGAGGCACATGCGGCGTGCCGGGGCAAGCCGTGGGTCGACAAGATCAGCGCCGACGATATCTACCTGCGTCTGATCGCGGCGAATCTCGCGGGCGGCTCGGCGCGTTTCGTGACGCCGATCGCGCTGGCGCATCCGCCGAAACCGGGCGCGGCGGCCCCGCGCGGCGACAACGCCGACGCCGACACCGCGCGTACCGCGCTCGAGTCGCTGCGGTTTCCGATCGGCGAAAATCCGGGCGTCGGCAGCAATGCGCTCGCGTTCGGCGCGCAGATCACGCGCGACCGGCGCAGCATCCTGTTCGGCAATCCGCACTGGTTCTGGCGCGGCCCGGACCGTTTCTATCAGGCGCAACTGACGATTCCCGGCCAGATGAACGTCGCGGGCGTGTCCTTTCTCGGCGTGCCGCTGATCGTCCTCGGCTTCAACGAAAACATCGCGTGGACGCATACGGTGTCGAGCGCGCGGCGTTTCGGCATCTTTCAGTTGACGCTCGATCCCGCCGATCCGACGCGCTATCTCGTCGATGGCCAGAGCGAAGCGATGACGCCCGTGCCGCTCACCGTGCGCGCGCGCCGCGCCGACGGCACGTATGAGTCCGTGTCGCGCACGCTGTACAGGACGCGCTTCGGGCCGGTCGTCGATCTGTCCGCGATGGCGCAAGGCCTCGGCTGGACCGCGCAAACCGCCTTCGCGATCGCGGACGTGAACGCCGACAACACGCGCGCCTTTCAGAACTTCTTCGCGTGGAATCAGGCGCGCTCGCTCGCCGATTTCATGACGATCCAGAAGCGCTACGCCGGCATGCCGTGGGTCAACACGTTCGCGATCGGTCGCGACGACGTGCGCGTCTGGTTCGCGGACATCGGCCCGATCCCGAACGTGCCTGACGCGCTCGCGCAATCGTGCACGCCGCCCGCCGGACGCGCGTTCGCGGCCCGCGCGCCGGGCGTGCCGTTCCTCGACGGCTCGAAAAGCGCGTGCGCGTGGCGCGTCGATGCGACGAGCGCGCAGCCGGGCGCGTTGCCGCTGGAGCAACTGCCGAGCGCCGTGCGCGGCGACTACGTCGGCAACTTCAACGACAGCTACTGGCTCACCAATGCGAATGCGCCGATGTCTGGCTATCCGCGTATTGCGGGCGCGGCGCGCGTCGAACAATCGCTGCGCACGCGCTACGGCCATCTGCTCGCGGCGCGTCTGCAGCGCGAACGCGGCGGCGTGACGCGCGAGGCGCTCGAATCGGCGGTGCTCGAGACGCACTCGATGTCCGAGCGGCTGTTCCGCCGGCCGCTGCTCGACGCCGTGTGCACGGTGAATGAAGCGGGCGGGCCGCTGCACGAAGCCTGCGAGGTGTTGCGCAAGTGGAACGGCACGGCGGATATCGACGCGCGCGGCGCGAACCTGTGGGACGAGTTCTGGCAGCGCGCGATGCAGATCGCGCCCGAGCGCCTGTACGAATCCGGCTTCGATCCGAACAAGCCGCTCGCGACGCCGGGCGGCTTCAACATCGACAATCCTGCCGTCGTGCAGGACTTGCGTCAGGCGCTGGGCGGCGCGGCGCTCGCGCTGAAGCTGAACGGCTTCGCGCTCGATTCGCGGCGCGGCGACATCCTCTACACGACGCGCAACGGCGCGCGCGTGCCGCTTTACGGCGGCTGCGACGAAGCGGGCTATTTCACGATCGTCTGCGCGCGGCGTCCGCTCGATCCGAAGGGCTATCCGATGGACTCAAGCGGCCAGGGCGACAGCTACGTGCAAGTCGTCACCTTCGGCGAAAACGGCGTCGAAGCCGACACGATGCTGTCGCACTCCGAATCGGACGATCCGGCATCGCCCCATTCGGGCGACGCGACGCGCGCGTTCGCGGCGAAACGCTGGGCGCGCTTTCCCTTCACCGAACAGTCGATCGACTCCGATCCGGCGGTGACGCGCGTCGTCGTTTCGGGAACGCGCGACGGAGGGCCGGGCGCGCCGAAACGTTGAAAAAAGTCGCGGAAAACGTGCGCGCGCGGCGCGGCGGCGGTCGAACCGCGGGCAAATCCCGTCTATGATGGAAGTTTGCCTCGAAGGGAAACACGGTCATGACTATCGGCGACAGCACGCATCACGACGAAGCAGTACGGCTCGATTCCGTCGCGCTGCGGGATTTCGTGGATCGCAAATGGAATGACGAAATCGTGCCCGCGCTGACGGACTACATCGCCGTGCCCGCGAAAAGCCCGATGTTCGACAGCGACTGGGCGCGTCACGGCTTCATCGAACGCGTGGTCACGGACGCCGTCGACTGGATCAGGACGCAGCCGGTCAAAGGCCTGAAGGTCGAAATCGTCCGCTTGCCGGAGCGCACGCCGGTCATTTTCTTCGAAGCCCCCGCCACGCGCTCGGGCAGCACCGAAACAGTCGTGCTGTATGGCCATTTGGACAAGCAGCCGGAATTCGAAGGCTGGCGCAGCGATCTCGGTCCGTGGACGCCCAAGCTCGAAGACGACAAACTGTACGGCCGCGGCGGCGCCGACGACGGCTACGCGACCTACGCGAGCATCACCGCGCTGGCGGCGCTGGATGCGCAGGGCGTCGAGCGTCCGCGTTGCGTGGGCATCATCGAGACGTGCGAGGAATCGGGCAGCTACGATCTTTTGCCGTATATCGATGCCTTGCGCGACCGGCTCGGCGATGTCGGCCTCGTGATCTGTCTCGATTCGGGCGCGGGCAATTACGATCAGCTCTGGCTCACGACGTCCCTGCGCGGCCTCGTCGCCGGCGATCTCGAAGTGCAGGTGCTGGACGAGGGCATTCACTCGGGCGGCTATGGCGGCATCGCGCCGTCGGCATTTCGAATCTTGCGGCAACTGTTCGAGCGCCTCGAAGATTCGAGCACCGGCAATCTGCTGCCGGAAAGTTTTCATTGCCCGATTCCGATGCTGCGCCGGCGCGAAGCCGAAATGACCGCGCGCATTCTCGGCGACGATGTCTGGAAGAAGCTGCCGTGGGCGTGCGGCGCCGATGGCGGCAGCGTTCTGCCCACGACGACCGATCCGCGCGAGGCACTGCTCAATTCGACCTGGCGGCCGTCGCTCACGGTGACGGGCGCGTCGGGCCTGCCGCCGCTGGCCGATGCCGGCAACGTGCTTGCGCCGCGCACGGCGTTCAAGCTGTCGCTGCGCTTGCCGCCGCTCGTCGACGCTGCCAGTGCGATCGTCCGCCTGCAGCGGCTGCTCGAAATGGATCCGCCGTACAACGCCAAGGTGACGTTCAAGCCCGAAGCGGGCGCGGCGACGGGCTGGAATGCGCCGGATCTCGCGCCGTGGCTGCGCTCGTCGCTGAATGAGGCGTCGAAACGGCACTTCGGCGCGGATGTCGCATACATCGGGCAGGGCGGCACGATTCCGCTGATGAATACGCTCAAGGAAGGCTTCCCGCGCTCGCAATTCATGGTGTGCGGCGTGCTCGGTCCGAAATCGAACGCGCACGGTCCGAACGAATTCCTGCACGTGCCGTACGCGAAGAAGCTGACGGCGTCGGTGGCCGAGGTCATCGCGGCAGCGCCCTGAGGCCGGACGGCCGAACTTCTGTCTGGAGAAAGCCCGGTTCGTCCGGGCTTTTTTTCGGCCGATTTCAGCGATTTCGTAAAAACAAAGTGGTAAGGCCAGTTGATCGTCTGTAAAGTGATAATCCGCGCGCATCTCGAAAAGCAGAGCGCGAGCCATCAACTATGGAGACGAGTGTCGCAATGAATGCATCCCCCACGTCCACCCCATCCGCCACTGAACGGCGCATCGCCGCCGACACGCTGCACGCGTACGTCCGCGCCATCTGGGAGTCGGCCGGCAGCGCGCCGCGCGAGGCGGAACTGGTCGCGGATCACCTCGTGATGTCGAACCTTTCGGGCCACGATTCCCACGGCGTCGGCATGATCCCGCGCTATGTCGCGTCGCTCTCCGAAGGTCAGTTGCAGCTCAACACGCACGCCGAAATCGTGCGCGATGCGGGCGCGGTGCTGACCGTCGACGGCCGCAAGGGCTTCGGTCAGGTCGTCGCCTACGAGGCGATGGAGCACGGCATCGAGCGCGCGAAGAAGCTCGGCGTATGCGCGGTCGGCTTGCGCAACGCGCACCACATCGGGCGTATCGGCCACTGGGCGGAACAGTGCGCGAAGGCCGGACTCGTATCGTTCCACTTCGTGAACGTGGCGGGCGATCCGCTCGTCGCGCCCTTCGGCGGCATCGACCGGCGCTTCGGCACGAATCCGTTCTGCGCGGCCTATCCGCGCGACGGCAAGAGCCCGCTCGTGCTCGATTTCGCGACGGCGGGCATCGCGTACGGCAAGACGCGCGTCGCCTACAACAAGGGCGTAAAGGTCGCGCCGGGCATGTTGCTCGATCATGAGGGCAAGCCGACGATCGAGCCGAAGGTGATGCACGAGGAGCCGTTCGGCTCGCTCACCGCGTTCGGCCTGCACAAGGGTTCGGGCCTGGCCGCGCTGTGCGAGATCTTCGGCGGCGCGCTCTCGGGCGGCTACACGACGCACGAAGAGACGCTGGAGAAATCGAGTGCGATCATCAACTGCATGACTTCGGTGATCGTCGATCCGAACGCGTTCGATGCGCCCGCCGCGCAAGCAGAGGCCGAAGCGTTCCTCGAATGGATGAAGGCGTCGCCGCGCGCGGAAGGCGTCGATGCGATCTACGCGCCGGGCGAGCCGGAAGAGGCGCGTCGTGCGGACCGCGGCGCGAACGGCATCGCAATCGATCCGACGACGTGGCAGCAAATCCGCGATTCGGCGACGAAATCGGGCATGCCGGAAGCGGAAATCGAAAAGTTCGCGGCCGCGCTGCAGTAATTGCGCGAAGCGGTAGCCGCGGCAAATTGGTCAAGCCAATTTGCCGCGCGAACTTCACTCAAGCAGTCAATTCCGTTTCGATCCATTCGACCACCGACGTGCGCGACGGCTGCCAGCCCAGAATCTCGCGGGTGCGCTTGCTGCGCACGCGGCTGTTCGAGCCGAGGCCGTACGAGGCCATCTCGTAGCCCCATTCCTTGATCGCTTCTTCGAGCGGCCAGTCTTCCGGCCCGCGCAGATCGAGCGCCTTCGCCATCGCGACGGTCATGTCGCGGAATTGCGCGTCGCCGCTTTCGACGAAGTAGAACGTGCCCGCAGGCGACTTTTCGAGCGCGAGCCGATAGATGGTCACCACATCGTCGATATGCACGTTCGACCAGATGTTGAGGCCACGCCCCACATGGCGCACGATGCCGCTCTTGCGCGCCTGTCGTTCCAGACGCGGCAACTGCACGCTCGCGGTATCGCGCACCGCGCCGTGGCCGTAGATCAGCGTGTTGCAGAGCACCGTCGAGCGCACGCCACGCTTGGCGGCGTCGAGCACGAGATTGTCGATCGCTACGCGCGGCGCCTTGTCGGGCGTCGGCTCCGGCAGGTCGTCCTCGGTATAGATCTTCTCCGATGCCTCGCCGCCCGATGCGTCACCGACGATGCTCGATCCGCTCGTATGCAGGAACGGCTTGTTCGTGCCTTCGAGCGCGCCGATCAGCGTTTCGACCGCGCCGCGATGATCGCTGCTCGCCGCGTTGATGACGGCATCGGCCGCGTGCGCTTCGGCGGCGAGCAAGGCCGCGTCGTCGAGACTGCCGATCACCGGTTCGATGTTCAGGCGTTTCAGTTCGTCGGCCTGTTCCGCGCGACGGATGAGGCCGCGCACGCGATGTCCGTCCCGCGCGAGTCCCGCCGCGATCGAGCCGCCGATGAAACCGCCCGCGCCCGTGATGAAAACGTCCATGTTCTTGCTCCGTTGAAGTTCAAACTGCGATGAACACAGTATGAGCCGCTTCGACTTTCGCAAAAACGGTGATAGTCTCAAATGAAACTTGACTCGGAATCAATAATCCGAGGCCATCCACCCAACGCGACCGACGATGCCACCGATCGAACTCATCAACGCTCCGGGCCTGCCGATTCCCGCCGGACACTACAGCCACGCGACGCGCGCCGGCAATCTCGTCTGCGTTTCGGGTCAATTGCCGATGCGCGCGGACGGCACGCATACCGGCGATCTCCCGTTCGACGAGCAGGCCGAACAGACGCTTTCGAATCTGCGCACCGTGCTCGAAGCCGCGGGTGCGAGCCTCGCGGATTGCATCGAGGTGACGGTGTATCTCGTCGGCGTCGAACACTGGAAAGCGTTCAACGAGATCTACGCGCGTCACTTCGGCGCCTGGAAACCGGCACGCGCCGTCGTGCCGGTCGGCGCGCTGCACTACGGCTATCTGCTGGAAATTTCCGCGCGAGCGTGGGTCGAACGCGTCTAGCCGTTACGCGAGATCGAGCGATTTTGTCAGGTCGCCGAGCGGCGCCTGACCGCTTGCGGCGAACGCGCGATCCCGCGCGGCCACGCCGTCCAGCGGCGCGAGATCGTGCACGCGCGAGATGAAGCGCAGGATCGAGTTCGTGTCATACACGGTGTGATCGACGTAGCCCTTCTTCGCGAACGGCGAAATCACGAGCGCCGGGATGCGCGAACCGGGCCCCCAGCGATCGCCCTTCGGCGGCGAGACGTGGTCCCACCAGCCGCCGTTTTCGTCGACGGTGACGATCACCACGGTGTTCTCCCATTGCGGCCCGCGCCGCAGACGCTCGATCACGTTCGAAATATGCCGATCGCCCGAAGCGACATCCGCATAGCCTGCGTGCATGTTGAGATTGCCCTGGGGCTTGTAGAACGTGACGGCAGGAAGGCGGCCCGCGTCGATGTCCGCGAGCAGCTTGTTCGTCGACGGATCGTCGCCAAGTCCCGCGTCGCGCAAATGCTGCGCCCGTGCGGCCGTGCCCGGCGCAAAGTTGGCGAAGTAATTGAACGGTTGATGGTGGTACTGGAAGTCCGGCACCGCGCCGGTGTCCCGATGTTCCAGTGCGTACTGCCACGCGCCGCTGTACCACGCCCAATCGACGTTCTTGTCCGACAGGCGGTCGCCGATCGTCGCGTACGTCTGCGGCGGCAATACCAGCGCGTTCGAGCGGTCCGCATAGCGCGAGTCGCCGCCTTGCGGAGGCGGCACGTTGCTCGGCTGATACGGCGGAAACATGGTGTTGACGGCGTATCCGTCCGCCGTGAGCGCGCCGTCGCGCACGTACTTCGGCGGGCCCTCGAGCGCGGATTTGGGCGAATCCGGGGCGAGCTTCAGGCGCGAACCGGCAGGATCGTCGCCTTCGACGACCGCGAGCAGCTTCGCAGCCGGGCTGCCTTTGACATCGGGATAGAAGGGCGCCTGCGCGGAAATGAGGAAGATGTGGTTCAGCCAGGAGCCGCCGAACGCCGACATGAAGAAGTTGTCGCAGAGCGTGTATTGC
Source organism: Caballeronia sp. ATUFL_F2_KS9A (assembly GCF_023630765.1). Classification (NCBI taxonomy): domain Bacteria; kingdom Pseudomonadati; phylum Pseudomonadota; class Betaproteobacteria; order Burkholderiales; family Burkholderiaceae; genus Caballeronia; species Caballeronia sp. ATUFL_F2_KS9A. The sequence goes on from NZ_JALQEK010000029.1 coordinate 172,094, forward strand.
TGCGCGAGCCCCCAAAGTTTCAGCGTTTCGGGTGAGTTTTGGTAGTGCCCCATGACGAGGCCGCCCGAATCGCCCCACGCCGCGAACTGGTTGTTGCGCCCTGCGTTGATCTGCATCTGATTCTGATAGAACCGATGCACGAGATCGCGCGTGATGACGGAATTGGGCAGCGGCGCACCGTGCGCGTCTGCGATCTGGAAGGGCGCGTTGCGCAGATCGATGATCTGCTGCTCGGTGATCGCGTAGCGCTTGCCGTCGACTTCCTGCGCCTGCGGCACAAGCCCGCCCCAGATTTTCGGCAGCGTGGGCATGGGCGTGACGCCATCGCGATCGAGTTGCGTGTAGTGCGATGCCGGCACCGCCGACAGCGGATATTGCACGCCCGGATAGTTGCCGTAGAGATTCGTGAAGCTGCGGTTTTCCGCGTAAATCACGACGATGTGCTGCACTTTCGCGGCGAGCGTGCGGTCGAGTGCGATATCGGCGGCAGTTTTCGGGGTGGTCGGCTTGTTTTCGAACAGATTGCACCCGCCGAGCGACAGCCCCGCCAGGCCCACGCCCGCGGCGAGCAGCCGCCGCCGCGCGGGGTCGGCGGGTGCGTCGCCTGCTGGCGTATCGTTGCCGGAAGGAAGCTCGTGCTGCGGATGATCGTTTTCATTCATCGCCTGACTCCTCGTGAATATGCGGCCCACGCCCGTTGACGCACGCTGCATGATCGACGCCGAAAGATGACGCGCCCGTTACCGGCGCCCCGACTTGAACCGCTCTGCGTGCGGCTCAACTGAGTGGGGATGATGCCGCATCGTCCCGCCGCGGGAAACCCGGCCGAACGACATAGGCAAAAAACAGGAATATCGTACGAATCGGCCTATGTCTTTTGGCCGACTGGAAAGCGCGAACGACCGTGACTAACATCAACTGAACACGAGCTTTGCTCCGACGAGAACGAGCGTCGCGGCGAGAACGTGACGGAGTAACGCTTCCGGCGCCTTGGTCGACAGCATGCTGCCAAGGGCGATGCCGGGAATCGAGCCCACGAGGAGCGAGGCGAGCAAGGACCAATCGACTGAGCCGAGCATCCAATGGCCGGTGCCGGCAATCAGCGTGAGCGGCACCGCGTGAGCCACGTCCGAGCCGACGATGCGCGCCGTCGCGAGACGCGGATACAGCAGCAGAAGTACAGTCACGCCGATTGCGCCTGCGCCCACGGAAGTGATCGAGACCAGCAGGCCGAGAATCGCGCCGGTGAAGACGGTCCACGCGGCGGTTCGCGTCGGGTGTTCGGGGCGGCCATGTCCCTTTTTGTAGGCAAGGCGCGCGAGTTGCGGCCGGAAGATCAGCGAAACCGCCGTGATGAGGAGCGCGGTGCCGAGTATCAGCTGGATGAGCCGCGCGGTGCCCGGCGCTGTCAAACCGTGTTCGTGCAGAAAGTAGAGTGTGATGGCCGCAGCGGGCACGCTGCCCGCCGCGAGACGGCCGGTGATGCGCCAGTCGACCGAACCCTTGATGCCGTGCACGAGCGTGCCGGCCGTCTTGGTCGCCGTGGCGTACAGCAGATCGGTGCCGACGGCGGTCGCCGGATGTATGCCGAACAGCAGGACGAGCAGCGGGGTCATCAGGGAGCCGCCGCCGACGCCCGTCAGGCCGACCAGGAAACCCACTGCGAGACCTGAGGCAGAATAAAGTAAGTCGATATGCGGAAATGACATGCCGGACGCCCGCAACCCTTGCTGGGCGGGGCTGTTTAACGTTCATCCAAAATTTGTCCGAATCGCGACTCTTGGCTTCGGACATCCTTGTACGACTCGGTCATCGCGGCCGACCGACGCCCGAAAATTGCCCGGGCAAAATCCTTTCCTTTTTCCTGCAAACGGAGGCGCGCCGAGAGCGGTCGGATTTCGTGAGAACCTTTCGGCGTCGCGGCTTAGGGTGTCCCGATTTCGCGCGCGTCCGCGAAGTACTCTTTCAGCGATCGGAGCCCAAACGCTGCGCCGGCCTTCTAATGAAACCGTGCGCCTCCCGGCAGACGCCTTTTCGCGCTGGCCGGACAAAAGGGCTAAGAGCATAGCACTCTTCAGCTATGGCTCGCGGAGCCTATGCCGAACTGACCAGCCTGGCCGGCCTAGACCGCAGTTGGGCTTGCGCGTTGTCCCGATTCGATCGAGAACACGCGCGCGATTGCCGGAATGCGTCGAAGCAGGAAAACGAACCCGACGGCTAACGCCATTTCCGAAGCAGCGAAGACGAACCACGGCGTGGTCGGCGCGAACAGCCACTGAGCAAAAAGATTGAGGGGATAGTTGAACGCGAATATGGGCAGCGTGTTCTTACCGAGAAAACTGAGTGCGCGCGACGTCGCGGTGAGCCGGGCTAACCTGGCCAATGCCCATATCCCACATATTGATGCGAGGAGGAACAGCGCTGGATTACCGATAGTCTCGCCGGCGAGGTTCGCTGCTTTGGGATTCCACAGCGAAGCGATGATCCATCCGAGCGCGCAAAGTGGCAGCGTCCAAGCGGGAAAACGCCTGCCGTCCAGCATTTTGGATTCGGCTGCAACGAAACCCAGGTGGAAATAAAAGAGCGCGACAAAAGCGATCTTGATGTTCCAAGGTGAGAAGCCTTTCACGAAGGCCATTAACGTGCAGCCGACGACCAATGATGCGGCGATCACGACATGCACAACGTGTCGCGCGTACCGGGTCAACGCCGCGTACATGGCTTCGGTGCAGAACAGGCAAGTTAGAAACCAGAGCGGCGTGCAATAGAAAGTAAGATTCGATCGAGGTATGGAATACGCCGTACCCCCGAGTTGCACGAAGAATTGGGAGAGACTGGTTGTATTCCCAAATAGAATCGACGGGAAGATCGCGATTGCGGCGGCGACTGCGTACGGCATCAGAAGGCGTCGGGAATTCCTGCGCATGACCTCTAGCGGACCTCTCTTGCCGTTGAAAAGGTATCCAGACAGGAAAAAGAACAGAGGCATATGACACGAGTAAATGACTCGGAAGAGCCACTCTGGCAAACCAATGGCGTGTCCAAGGACAACAAGAACGATCCCGATCCCTCGGGCTGCGTCGATTGTTCTGTTGCGCAAATCCACCTCTGAGTTCGCTCAAAAAGCGCAATTTTAGCCCAAGCCATTGCCACATAAGGCCGAGAGGCTTATGGTCCGACATATCGAGATGACATTGCGCGCGGAGAACGCGTCAGGCGTGGGCGGGTCGAAAGGCTGTCGATGACAGCGGGTAAGCGCCCCCGAACGCCTCACGAAACCCTTCAGATTACTTTCAGGAAGGTGCAATGAACACACAGGACCAGCAGCAACAGCAGCAACAACAGCAGATGCAGGTGTCGCAATCGAAGCTGCCGGACGAAGCGTTCATCCCGACGGAGCACCCGAACATACCGAGCGAACGCCAGTTCGTGCTGAAGTCGGGCAACACGTTCGCCGTCTACGATGCGAACGGCGATATCCGCGGCGACGACGACGGCCTCTTCGTCAACGACACGCGCGTGCTGTCGGAGCTCGTGCTGACGTTCGGCGGACGCGCGCCGTCGCTGCTTTCGGGCAGCGTATCGAGCGACAACGCCGTCTTTACCGCGCACCTGACCAACCGCCCGCTGCCGCCCATCGGCGGAGCACGCACGCCGGAAGGCGTAATCCACGTCGAACGCAAGCGCGTGCTGTCGGGGCATGTGCTGCACGAGAGCATCGTGCTGACGAACTACGGCACGGAGCCGTCCACCGTGCCGCTGTCGATCTCCTTCAAGGCCGACTTCCTCGACATGTTCGAGGTTCGCGGCGCGATACGTGGCAAGCGCGGGGCTTTGCGTCCGCCGGTCGTCGAGAACGGCGAGGTCGTGTTGCGCTATGTCGGCCTCGACGAGGTGGAGCGCACGGCGCGCATCCAGTTCACGCCCGCGCCGGACGTGCTTTCGCCCACCCGCGCCGACTACGCGCTGCATATCCAGTCGGAAACGGCCATTTCCGTGTACCTCTCGGTGACGGCCGTGACGCACGCGCTCTCGGACGCCAGCGAGCAAAGCAAGCGCAACGCCGCGGAAGCGGCCGAATGCGCGCCCGAATCGGGCCGTCCCGCGATCCGCGACGCGCTCGTGGAGGCGCATCGCCGCATGCGCGACCGGCGCCGCGCGAGCGCGCGCGTGCGTTCCAGCAATCCGCTCTTCAGCGAATGGATCGACCGTTCGCTCGCCGATCTCGGGCTGCTCACCACCGATCTCGAAACCGGCCCTTATCCGTACGCTGGCATTCCGTGGTTCTCGACGGCGTTCGGCCGCGACGCGATCATCACGTCGCTGCAAATGCTCTGGCTGCATCCGACGCTCGCGCGCGGCGTGCTGCGCTTCCTCGCCGCGAATCAGGCGCGTGAAGACTCCGCTTTCCGCGATGCCGAAATCGGCAAGATCATGCACGAGACGCGCAAGAGCGAGATGGCGGCAACCGGCGAAGTGCCGTTCGCGCTCTATTACGGCGGCGTCGACAGCACGCCGCTCTTCATCGTGCTGGCGGGCGCATACGCGGAACGCACCGGTGACACCGCCCTGATCGATGAAATCTGGCCGGCGCTGCAGCTCGCAGCGCAATGGGTCGCGCGCCATTGCGACAAGAATCCGCACGGTCTGCTCGACTACCAGCGCGCATCCGAGCACGGTCTGGCGAATCAGGGGTGGAAGGACAGCCAGGATTCGGTCTTCCACGCGGACGGCAAGTTTCCGATCGGCCCGATCTCGCTCGTCGAAGTCCAGGGTTACGCATCGACCGCGTTTTCCACGATGGCGCGTCTCGCCCGCGAGCGCGGGCAAGGCGAGAACGCAAGCGAGTTCGAGCGGCGTGCGCGTCACATTCGCGAGCGTGTCGAAGAGATGTACTGGATGCCGGAGATGGATTTTTACGGCATTGCGCTCGATGGCAAGGGCGAGCTATGCCGCGTGCTGTCGTCGAATGCGGGGCATCTGCTCGCGTTCGATCTCGTCGAACGCGAACGCGGCGAGGCTGTCGCCAAGCAACTCGAATCGGCGCTCTTTCACACGGGCTGGGGCGTGCGGACGCTTGCGGCGGGGCAGCCGCGCTTCAATCCGATGTCGTATCACAACGGCTCGGTATGGCCGCACGACACCGCGCTCTGCGCACGCGGCCTCGCGCGCTACGGCGATCGCGGCGCGGCCGTGGGACTGCTGCAGTCGCTGTTCGAAGCCGCCGTCACGTTCGACATGCGTCTGCCGGAGCTTTTCTGCGGATTCACGCGCCAACGCGGCGAACGGCCGATCGCCTATCCGGTCGCGTGTCTGCCGCAGGCGTGGGCGGCGGGCGCGCCTTTCATGATTCTGGAAGCGTGTCTCGGCGTGACCGTCGACGCCGTCAAGGAAGAAGTGCGTATCGACCGGCCGGAGTTGCCCGAAGGCATCGACTGGCTCGAAATCGGCGATCTGCGGCTCGGCGACAAGACCGCGACGATCACGTTCCGGCGCGTCGGCGGGCAGGTCATTCCGTCCGTCGAAGGCGACGTCAGGGTCGTGGCCGTTCTGTAACGTCGACGACGCACGGCGCCGACCAAGCGCCGTGCGACCGGTCCGCGCTTATACCGCGACGCTGCCCACGTAATTTTCGGCGAGCGCAGTGGCGGCCGCGCGCGATGTCGTCACATGTTCGAGTTCGGCCACCTGCAGGCGCTGCTCGAACGGCGACGTATCGTCCAGCTTGTGCAGCATGCGCGTCATCCACCACGAGAAATGCTCGGCGCGCCAGACGCGCTTCAATGCCGTTTCCGTATAGTGGCTGAGCTTCTCGCCGTTGCCTTCCTGATAGAAATCGAGAAGCGCGGCGTTCAGTACGCGCACGTCCGACACGGCGAGGTTCAGGCCCTTCGCGCCGGTCGGCGGCACGATATGCGCTGCGTCGCCCGCGAGGAACAGCTTGCCCGACTGCATCGGCGTGGACACGAAGCTGCGCATCCCGACGATGTTCTTCTGGAAGATCTTGCCTTCGGTGATCTGCCAGCCATCGGCGGTATCGACGCGTGCGTGCAGTTCGGCCCAGATGCGGTCGTCGGACCAGGCATCGACCGTATCTTTCGGATCGCACTGGAAGTACATGCGCTGCACGCCCGGCGAGCGCGTGCTGATGAGCGCGAATCCGCGATCGTGCCGCGCGTAGATGAGTTCATCGGAGGAGGGCGGCGCTTCGACCAAAATGCCGAACCAGCCAAACGGATAGATGCGCTGATAATCCTGCCGCACCGCTTCGGGAATCGACTGTCGCGAAACGCCCTGCGAACCGTCGCAGCCGATGATGAAGTCGCATTCGAGTTCTTCGTCGCGGCCTTCGTGCTGATACTTGATGCGCGGCTTGCGATCGCTGCCATCCTGAAAGTCGTGCAGCGACACATTCGACACGTTGAACTTCAGCTCGCCGTTCGCCGCGAGCCGCGCCGCGACCAGATCCTTGATGACTTCGTGCTGCGCGTAGACCGTGATCGAGTGACCTGTGAGCTCGGTCAGCGCGATACGGCGGCGCTGGCCTTCGAACGCGAGCTCGAAACCGTGGTGCAGCGCGCCTTCGGCCTGCATGCGCGCGCCGAGACCGGCCTGAGTGAGCGTGTCCATCGTGCCTTGTTCGAGCACGCCGGCGCGAATCGTCGATTCGATGTCGTTCTGGCTGCGCGCTTCGAGCACGACCGATTCGATGCCGCGCAAATGAAGCAGGTGCGAGAGAAGAAGCCCGGCCGGGCCCGCGCCGACGATGCCGACTTGAGTACGCATGATTGTCTCCGTGAGGCAGTGGTGATGTTGTGCGTACAGTGTCGGCAGAGCGGCCTTATGCCGCAACGCGATAGGGAGGATAAGAACTATCTGATTCGGAGATAAAGCCCCTAAAACGCGGGAAAATCGCCTGAAATACGGGTAAATCCCTAGCCGGCGCGGGCCGGTCGCCCGCGCCGGACGGCCTTACTCCGCCGCTTCCTCCTTCAACTGATTACGCCGATATTCGCCCTGGCGCGTGAGCATCCAGCCGGGATATTCCGACGGCAACTGGCTCACCTCATCGAGCGCGGCGAGTTCGTCTCCGTTGAGACGCACGTTGGTCGCCGCGATGTTGTCGTCGAGCTGCTCGACCCGTTTCGCGCCGACGATCACGCTCGACACGACCTTCTGATGCAGCAGCCAGGCAAGGGCGATCTGCGCGACCGATACACCCTTGGATTCCGCGATGCGGCGCATCACGTCGACGCAGTCGTACGCGCGTTCGACATTGACCGGCGGGAAGTCGAACTTGGTGCGCCGGCTGCCTTCTTCCTTGCCGCCTTCGCGCGTGAACTTGCCCGAAAGCAGGCCGCCCGCGAGCGGACTCCAGACCATCAGCCCGACGTTCTCGCTTTGCAGCAGCGGCACGATTTCGCGTTCCAGATCGCGGCCAGCGACCGTGTAATACGCCTGAAGCGACTCGAAACGCGCAAGACCGAGACGCTCGGAAATACCGAGCGCCTTCATGATCTGCCACGCCGCCCAGTTCGAAACGCCGATGTAACGCACGTGTCCATGCTGCACGAGATTATCGAGCGCGCGCAGCGTTTCCTCGATCGGCGTCGCCGGATCGAAACCGTGAATCTGGTACAGATCGACGTGATCGAGCTGCAGCCGCTTCAGACTCGCCTTCACGCCATCGATGATGTGATAGCGCGACGCGCCGCGCGAATTCACGCCCTTGGTGCCGGTCTCGCCAAGGATTTTCGTCGCGACGACCACGTTTTCGCGCGGCACGTTGAGGTTCTTCAGGGCCTGGCCGGTGATGATTTCGGATCGGCCGTCGGCGTAGACGTCGGCGGTGTCGATGAAATTGATGCCCGCATCGAGCGAACGGCCGATCAGCTTGTCGGCTTCCGCCTGCTGCAACTGACCGATGTTGTCCCAGATTCCGCCCGTTCCGCCGCCGAAGGTCATCGTGCCCAAGCACAGCTCCGAGACGAAAAGACCGGTGTTGCCGAATTTCCTGTAACGCATGGTTGCTCCCGAGTGACTGGAATGGCGCGGCATCGCACGACCTTCACGACAGGGTCCGCGCCGGCAATGCAGTATCGTCCCGGCGCGCGGCGGGTTCATAGCCTGATCCTGTTCAATCCTTGCCTGTTCCTGCAAACGCTGGGGGCGCGCGCGAGCAATCACGCGCTCGCGCGAGTAAGCTAACCAGACTTCTCCCATCTTGAAAATGGTCCGCAAACCATGGCTCTGAACGACACGCCCGGCTTCGCCGGAAAAGAAAGTCATGACCAGCCGAAAGAAACGCGTCATGACGCCGCGCTGGATCAGGCGCGCCTCGATCTCGTCGCGCTGCTCGACCGTTTCACCATCGGTTGCGAAGGCTCGGTCGAGACGCCGGTGCCGGGGCTGTTCCTGCATCGGATCATGAATCCGGGCGGGCCGAAGCACGGCATCCAGACGCCCGCGCTCGCGCTCATCGCGCAGGGCAGCAAGCGCCTCATGGTCGGCGACGAGGTCTATATCTACGATCCGATGCACTATCTGGTGTCGTCGGTGGATCTGCCGGTGTGCGGGCAGGTGTCGGTGGCGAGCGAGTCCGAGCCGTATCTCGGCATGCGGCTCGATCTCGATGTCGACGAAATCACGTCGCTGATCCAGGACGAAAGCCTGCCGCCCGCGACGCAGACCGACGCCTCGCGCGGTCTCTACGTGAACCGCCTCGGCAACTCGATGCTCGATGCCGTGTTGCGCCTTTTGCGGCTCGTCGACACGCCCGAGGACGTGCCGATCCTCGCGCCGCTCGTGAAGCGCGAAATCCTGTATCGCCTGCTGATGAACGGCTCCGGCGCGCGTCTGCGGCAGATCGCGCTGCAGGACAGCCAGACGCAGCGCATCGCGAAGGCGATCCAGTTGCTGCGCCAGCATTTCGACCAGCCGCTACGCGTGGAGGACATCGCGCGGGACGTGCACATGAGCGTGTCTTCGCTGCATCATCATTTCAAGGCGGTGACGGCGATGAGCCCGCTGCAATACCAGAAGCAGCTGCGGCTTCAGGAGGCGCGCCGCCTGATGATGCTCGATATCGTCGATGCCGCCACCGCCGCGCATCGCGTGGGCTATGAAAGCGCATCGCAGTTCAGCCGCGAGTACAGCCGGCTTTTCGGTGCGCCGCCGTTGCGCGACACCCGCCGCTGGCGCGACGCGACGGCCGCCGCCGCGGGGGCCTGAGCACCGAAATTTCAACGAAGCACTGGCCGAGCGCGCGCGAATGGTCTTGAATGGATTGCCAACAGGCGATGCGACGGCGCTGCCGCATCGATTTATTTCATCGTCCGCGGAATAGTGCAGCGCTTCCGAACGTTCTACGGAGACTTCTACAACAAGGAAGATGAAATGAAGAAGCGTATCCAGATGTTCGTCGCTGCCGCAACCGTCGCTGCCGCTTTTGCTTCGCTCGCGTCGTCCGCGCATGCTGCGGCGCCGAAAGAATCGAACGGCATGTTCGTCGATGAAAACGGCATGACGCTCTACACCTTCGACAAGGACACGAAAGGCGGCCCGAGCGCGTGCAGCGGCGGCTGTGCGCAGGCCTGGCCCGCCGCGATGGCGAGCGACTCCGACAAGCCGAGCGGGAAATGGACCATGGAATCCGCCGACGGCGGCAAACAGTGGGCCTATGACGGCAAGCGCGTCTATCGCTTCGCGAAGGACACGAAGCCCGGCGACAAGAACGGGGACAATTTCCGCGATGTCTGGCACGTCGTGAAGCCCTGAGCGCCTTCGCATCGATGCGGGCTCGCGGAATAAATCGGCGAGGCCGCCAGTCTTTCAATCAACAGGTAACGGCCATGAAACGATCGATCGGCGTGACGGCGCTCCTGATCGCGCTCGGGCTCGCGCTCGGCACAGCGGGCTGCGCGAGCGGTACGCAAAGTGCGCCGCCTTCTTCGGGTGCGCCGAGCGGACCTGCCGGCGGAGGCAGCTACTGATGGCGAACGCCTCCGGCTCGCCCCGCACGCAAGAGGACGCACGGTTTTGAGCTTCGAGAGCGATCTTCTCGCGCATCTGCCGCAGTTGCGCCGCTACGCGCGCGCGCTGACGGGCGATCGCGCCTGGGCCGACGATCTCGTGCAGGACGCGACCGAGCGCGCGCTCAATCGCGCCCGGTCGTTTCATGCGGGCACGAATTTGCGCGCGTGGCTGTTCACGATCATGCGCAATCTGTATATCGACCAGTTGCGCGGTCGCCGCGATATCGCCGTCGATGACGAAAGCGCGCCCTGGCGGCAGATGGCCGCGCCGCGCGGGGAAGTCGACGGCCTCGTGCTGCGCGACGTGCAGCGCGCGCTGTACTGTCTGCCGGTCGAGCAGCGCGAAGTGATGCTGCTCGTGTGTGTCGAGGAAATGAGTTATCAGGAGGCGTCCGTGGTGTTGAATGTGCCGACCGGAACCGTGATGTCGCGCTTGTCGAGAGCGCGGGAGCACATGCGCGTTCTGCTCGGCGAGGAATCGGGCCGCAAGGCGTCGCCTTCGTCGCTGAAAGTGGTGAGCCGCTCATGACCAATCAAGACCGTCCATCCGAAGGCGGCGACCGTATGGGGCCGCCCAAGCCCGATCGCGATCTGCAGGCGCTGTCCGCCTTTATCGACGACGAACTTCCCGGCAATGAGCGCGATGCCGTGGCCGAACGCGTCGCGGGCGATCCCGCGAGCGAGGCGACCGTCGCCGCGTATCGTGCGCAGGACAATGCGTTGCGCGCGCTCTTCGCCGATCAGAGCGAGCCGCAGATCGTGCGTCTGCGGCCGCGCTCGCGCGAGCGTTATCTGATCGCGGCAGGCTTCATGGCCGTCGGGCTCGCGTGCGGATTCCTGTTACAGATGCTCCTTCCCGCGCTCGGCGACAAGCCGCGCTTCGCGGAACGCGCGGATATCGCGTATGCCGTGTACGCGCCCGAGCAGCGGCACGCGGTGGAAGTGGCGGCGTCGCAGCAAGATCATCTCGTCACCTGGCTCTCGAAACGGCTGAATCGCGCGGTGACGATTCCGTCGCTGGCCGAGTACGGATTTCAGCTCGTCGGCGGACGCCTGTTGCCGGACGAAGAGGGTCCGGCCGCGCAGTTCATGTATCAGAACGCGGCGGGCGAGCGCCTCACGCTCTACATGACGACCGCCACGATCAGGCGCAACGACAGCAAGATCCGCACGCTGAAGGACGGACAACGCACCACGTTCTATTGGGCGTGGAATCGCGTCGGCTATGCGCTTTCGGGGCAGATCGGCGAGGAAAAGCTGCAGGCAATCGCCTATGACACCTGCAAGGAGCTGGGCGGCGATCCGAAGAACTGGTGAGCCGGGAATCCATAAAAAGGCCGCAACGATGCGTGATCGTTGCGGCCTTTCTCATGCGCGATCGTGCTTATCGATAGCGATGCGGCGGAGGCGGCGCGACATGGTGATGATGGCGTTCCCATTCCTGACGCTGCCAGTAACGATGACCGTCCCAGTAGCGCTCGCCATGCCAGCCGACCGTCACGCGATGCGTGGGACCGTGGTGAACGTCCGCCGACGCCGCGTTTGCGAGACCCATGCCCAGCGCGGCGGCAAGGGAAGCGATCAACAGGCTTTTCTTCGTCTTGTTCATGATGTGTGCTCCTTGGTCGTTTGCCTGGCGGTGAAACCGCGAGTCGATTGGTCGCAGTTCGGCCAAACTTTGGCGTGTGGTTCAGGACCGGCTTATCAACGGTAGTAATCGTGATGATGGTGATAACCGCCACCGTCCGGCACGACGATGCAGCCCGATAGCGCGCTACCCAACAACACGCTCAACGCTGCAAGGATCGCTAGTTTCTTCATGGGTTTCTCCGTGTGAATCCATGGAGACCAATTTAGCGGTTCGCAAAATGACAAGCCGTGTTCGTTTGTAAGCAAACGTGTAATCTGAAATATTCGCGACGGGCGTCTACAAGCTCCGTCGTGCGCCGTTGTACGGCGGATGCAGGACGCGCTATTCTGAACTCCGATTCGAAATGTCGGAGTGAACATGTCTCACATCAGCACGGGCGTCGAGTACGCGCTGCACTGCATGCTGTATCTCGCGGAGCCGCCACACGGCGTGCGCGAGGCGAGCGTGCGCGATCTGGCGGAATTGCAGGGCGTGCCTGCGGAATACGTCGCGAAGCTCTTCACGAAGCTGCACAAGGCGGGACTCGTCGTCGCGACGGAAGGGGCGCGCGGAGGTTTCGCGCTCGCGCGTCCGTCGAAGGAAATCAGCGTGCTCGATGTCGTCGACGCAATCGACGGCGACAAGCCTCTCTTCGAATGCAGGGAGATTCGCGCGCGCTGCGCCGTGTTCGGCGACGACGCGCCGCCTTGGGCGACGAGCGGCGTATGCGCGGTTCACGCGGTGATGAAGAACGCCGAAAAGCGCATGCGTGAAGCGCTCGCGGCGGATCGGCTGGCGGATATCGCCGGGCGCATGCATGCGAAAGCGCCGCGCACGTTCGGGCCGCAGGTCGTCAAATGGCTCGGCGGGCGCACGGACCAGCGCCGCGCGGCCAAGCGCTGAAAGACTTTAGCGGACGATCTTCGGCTTCATGTTCGGCGTGAGCGATACGCCGACCACATGTCCGGCGCGCACGCCACAGCGGCTATCGACGCGCGTCCATTGCTCCTTGCCGCGCGCCTTCGCGAACGCGCGCATCACGATGACCTGATCGACCGGAATCGGGTTGCCGACACTGAAGATCGTAGTATCGTCGTCGATCTTCGCGGAGAGCACGCGGCGGTCGGGCACGATGAGCGTGTCGTACTTCGGCGCGTTCTCCACCCAGCGATCGAATGCGGCGACACATTGCGCGACGGCATCCGGTACGTGAAGCCTCGTCAGATACGAATAATCCTCGGGCACGTCCGGCGTTTCCTGCGCCTGGACGAGCTGAAACATCGACGCCGACAAAGCGAGCGCGGCCAGGGCGGGAGCAAGAATGTTCTTCATGCGATGGGCGATGAAAAGGGCGTTCGGAGATGTTCGGGCAGAGCGCGGATCGCCGGAGCACGGATCGCGTGAATGGCGCTGAACGTGCGGTGCGCGCGCCTGCGCAGGAATGGCGCGAAGTATACCGTGTGACGTTTTGTGACGTCGAGCGATTCGCGCAGGTCGAATGCCGATCGAAAGCCTCGCCCGCAGCGATGTATCCTTTGATGCCGATAAACACGCGAACGAGGTGCCCAATGAAAGCGGTGCGATGGTCGCAACAAGACGGCTCAGGGCTCGAGCATCTCGTTCTCGATGAGACGCGCGATGGCATCGTGATCGAAAGCGCGGTCGTGGGCGAAGACGAAGCGCGTGCCTTCGGTCTCGTGTATCGCATCGAATGCGATGCGCGCTGGCAAGTGACGCGGCTCGCGGTGAAGCTCGCGGGCGGCGCATCGCTCGATCTGCATCGCAGGGACGGCGACAACGGCGACGCGCACGCATGGACCGATGCGAACGGCGAGCCGCTCGAGGCGCTGCGCGGCTGTATCGACGTGGACATCACCGCGACGCCTTTCACCAACACGCTGCCCATCCGCCGCCTGAAACTCGAACGCGGCGAACGGCGCGTGATTCGCGTCGCCTATGTGCGCGTGCCCGAGCTCGGCGTGAGCGCGGTGGAGCAGGCTTATACGTGCATCGAGCCGGATTGTCGCTATCGTTACGAAGGGCTCGACACGGGCTTCACGGCGGATATCACCGTCGACGAAGACGGCCTCGTGATCGACTATCCCGGCCTCTTCACGCGCATCCGGCGATAATACGCAGACATTCGCCTCAACCGATTTCCACTATGACCGACACGACTTCCCCCCGGCTCACGAGCCTGTCCCACGGCGGCGGCTGCGGCTGCAAGATCGCGCCCGGCGTGCTCGCCGACCTGCTCAAGCGCGCGACGCCGCTGCCCGCGTTCCCGAATCTTCTGGTCGGCAACGACACCGCCGACGATGCCGCCGTCTACAAGCTCAACGACGAGCAGGCGATCGTCGCGACGACGGACTTCTTCATGCCGATCGTCGACGATCCATTCGACTTCGGCCGCATCGCCGCGACCAACGCGCTCTCCGACGTCTACGCGATGGGCGGCAAGCCGATTCTCGCGCTCGCGCTCGTCGGCATGCCGATCAACGTGCTGCCGCATGAAGTCATCGCGCAAGTGCTGAAGGGCGGCGAAGCGGTGTGCGCGGAAGCGGGCATTCCGGTGGCGGGCGGCCATTCGATCGATTCCGTCGAGCCGATCTACGGGCTTGCGGCGCTCGGCATCGTGCATCCGTCGCGCGTGAAGCGCAACGCGGCCGCGCGCTCGGGCGACGTGCTCGTGCTCGGCAAGCCGCTCGGCGTCGGCGTGCTGTCGGCGGCGCTGAAGAAGGACAAGCTCGACGCGGCGGGCTACAGGGCGATGATCGACGCGACCACCAAGCTCAATCGTCCCGGCGCGGAACTGGCGCAGCTCGAGGGCGTGCACGCGCTCACCGATGTCACCGGTTTCGGCCTGCTCGGTCACACGCTCGAACTCGCGCGCGGCGCGCAACTGACGGCGCGCATCCGTTACGCCGATCTGCCGTGGCTGCCGCAGGTGCGCGAATTCGTGCGCGCGGGCATCTACACGGGCGCGTCGGGACGCAACTGGAGCGCGTATGGCGACGACATCTCGTTGAACGTCGAAGGCAAGGAAGGTGAGGAGGCCCGCGCCTTGCTGACCGATCCGCAGACCTCGGGCGGCCTGCTCGTGTCGTGCGCGCCGCATGCCGTGAACGACGTGCTCGCGATCTTCCGCGCGGACGGCTTTCACGACGCGACGATCATCGGCGAAATGGTGGACGGCCGGGGCCACGTCGACGTCAGCTAAACAAACTCGAAACGCATGAAGGAAGAATCCCCGAAAGCCATTTTCTACGCGCTCGCCGCGAATTTCGGCATCGCCGTCTGCAAGTTCGGGGCGGCTGCCTTCACCGGCTCGGGCGCGATGTTCGCCGAAGCCATCCATTCCACGGCCGATTGCGGCAACCAACTGTTGCTGCTCTTTGGCCTGAAGCGCGCGCAGGCGCCCGCGAACGCGCTGCATCCGCTCGGCTCGGGGCGCGAAATCTATTTCTACGCGCTCATCGTCGCGCTGCTGCTGTTCTTCGTCGGCGGAGCGTTCTCGGTGTACGAGGGCGCGCATCGGTTGATGCATCACGAGCCGTTGTCGAACCCGATCGTCGCGCTCGTGATTCTCGGCATCTCCGTCGTGCTCGAAGCCTTTTCGCTCGCGGGCGCGATCCGCGAAATCCGCAAGGGCGCGCCGAACAAAACCTTATGGCGATGGTTTCGCGAAACGCGCGAATCGGAATTGCTCGTCGTCGCCGGCGAGGACGTCGCGGCGCTGCTCGGCCTTGCGATCGCGTTCGCCGCCGTGCTCATGACGATGCTCACCGGCAACCCGGCCTACGACGCCGCCGGCTCGATCGGCGTCGGCGTGCTGCTGATGATCATCGCGTTTCTCGTTGCGCGTGAAGTGAAGTCGATGATCGTCGGCGAATCGGCGAGCCCGGAAGTACGCAAGGCGATCGACGCGCACTTGCGCACGCGCCCGGAAATCACGCGCATCATCAGCCTCATTACGCTGCAATGGGGCAAGCACGTCGTGGTGGCAGTGCAGGCCGAAATGATCGATTACGCCAGCGGCCGCGCGATGATCGATGCGATCAACATCATCGAAGACGATCTGCAGCGCGCCTTTCCGCAAGTGCGCTGGGTGTTCTTCGAACCCGACGTAGCACGCGATCGCGGCGAGCCGACGGCCGCCTGAGGCGAGGGCAGGCCAGGAGCGCGGCGTGCTACGGCTTTCAGGGTCGTCCGGGACCGCTCCTGCCGCGCGGACGTCATCGCGCTAGCATATGGCGTGCGCGTCGTCCGCATCGAGTCCCTGAAATTCTGTGATCTTCATCCGACCCATGCGCAAATTGCTCCTTGCAGTGCTGCTCGTCGCCGTGGCGAGCGTTCTCCCGATCTTTTCCCAGTCCTCCTTCGCCGCAGCCGCTTCCCCGCAGCACGCGTCGCAGCCGGCGGTCGCGCTGACGCCGCAGCAGGCGCGCGATGCGCTTGCCGTGCTCAACGATCCCGCGCGCCGTTCGCAAGTCGCGGATACGTTGCGCGCGATCGCCGCGGCCGGCGCGCTGGCCGCGCCCGCGAGCGCGCCGCAGGCGGCATCGTCCGCGGCGCCGGCATCGGGCGCATCGGGCGTGCTCGCGCATTCGTTGACCGCGAATGGGCTCGCGTCGCAATTGTCGCGGCAGGCGGGGCACTGGCTCGTCGAGATCGGCGCGGGGCTGCGGCATTCGACCGTCGCGCTGCTCGATTTCGGCTCCGTGATTTCGTGGTGGCGCGACCGTACGTCGAGCGACGCGGGGCGCGCGCTCATCGGCCATGTCATGTGGACCGTGCTGGCCTCGCTGATTCCCGCGTTGCTGCTCGAATTCTTATGCTTGCGCCTGCTGAAGCGCCCGCGCGCCCGGATCGCGGCACGCGGCGTCGCCGATGCTGAGGAGCAAGATCCCGACCTCGTGCGCGAACAGCACGCCGCCGAGCGCGCGGAAGACGCCGCCGCGCAAACCGGCGACGCCACCGCGATGCATCTTGCCGAGCGCAAGGCGGACACCGCGCGCGGCCAGCGTCACGCCGCGCGTCACTGGACGCTGTTGCAGCGCCTGCCGAGCGCGCTCCTGTACGGCTTGCTGTCGCTGGTTCCGCTGATCGTGTTCATCGGCGTGGTGACGTTGCTGATGTCGATCTTCATCGACGACAACACGGCCGAGGCGCGCGTCGCGGGCTCGCTCATCGACGTCTATCTGGCGTGCCGCGCCGTCGTGATCGTGAGCGGCTTTTTCGTCGCGCCGCGTGCGCCCGGACTGCGCCTCATCCAGATGCGCGATGCCGCCGCCGCGTACACGCATCGTTGGGTGCGGCGCATCGTGTGCACCGCGGGCGCGGGCATCGCGCTCGCCAATGCCGGCGAACCGATCGGCCTGTCGGGCGATGCGCGCATCGCGGTGCTGAAGGTCACGCTGCTGATCGTGCATCTGATGATCGCATTCGTGATCTTCCAGAGCCGCAATTCGGTGGCGGAGCGCATCCGGCAGCGCGCGCGTTCGAACCGCTCGGTGAGATTGGTCGGCGCGTGGTTCGCCGATATCTGGGCGGGCGTCGCGATCTTCTTCGTGATCGCGCTGTGGTTCGTGTGGGCGCTCGACGTGCAGAACGGCTACCGCACGCTGTTTCATCTCGGCGGCGTGTCCTTGCTCGTGCTGGTCGGCGCGCGCGTGCTCGCGATCGTCGCGTTCGGCGCGCTCGGCCGCGTTTTCCATCAGAACGACGAAGAGGATCTCGCCGGCGAGTCGATCGCGCGGCGTCGCGCGTATCGCTATTACCCGGCGCTGCGGCGCATCGTGCAGGCGCTGATTTCCGTCATCACCGTGGTCGCGCTGCTGCAGGTGTGGCACGTCGATATCGTGCATTTCTTCACGTCGGGCGGCGTCGGCAACCGGCTCGCGTCGGCGCTCGTCACCATCGTGATCGCGGCCGTGTTCGCCGTGCTCGTGTGGGAAGCGGCGAACATCGTCGTCGAACGGCGGCTCGAACAATGGACCGCAAGCGGCGAGCGTCTGCGCGCCGCGCGCCTGCGCACGCTGCTGCCGATGATGCGTACCGGCCTTTTCATCGTGATCGCGATGGTCGTCGTGCTGACGGGCCTTTCGGAACTCGGCGTGAACACCGCGCCCTTGCTCGCGAGTGCGAGCATCTTCGGCGTGGCGCTCGGCTTCGGCTCGCAGAAGCTCGTGCAGGATCTCATCACAGGCATCTTCCTGCTGATGGAAAACGCGATGCAGGTCGGCGACTGGGTGACGCTCGCGGGCGTGTCGGGCACGGTCGAATATCTGTCGATTCGCACGGTGCGCTTGCGCGGCGGCGACGGCTCGCTCTACACGGTGCCGTTCAGTTCGGTCTCGACGGTGAACAACACGAATCGCGGCATCGGCAATGCAGCGGTGCGCGTCTCGATCGCACTCGGTCAGGACGTCGATCTCGCCATTTCGACGCTGAAGGAAATCGGCGCCGCCTTGCGTGACGACGAAGCGTTCCGCGACGGCATTCTCTCCGACTTCAGTTTCTGGGGCGTCGATGCCGTCGACGGCTCGACCGTCACGCTCGCCGGCCAGATCCAGTGCCGCGACAGCGCCCGCTGGCCGGTGCAGCGCGAGTTCAACCGGCGCATCCTCAACGAGTTCACGGCGCGCGGCATCGAGATCGCGAATCCGCAGCGCAACTTCGTGATCGTGAACGGCGGCAATCAGGAAGGCGGCCCGGAAGGCGTTCAGGACGCGGACGAGGCGGGCGCGGATCAGCGCGGCGAGCCGTCGAAGGCCGCGCAGCATCCGACGGGCGAGGCGGCGGGTTCGGCGAACGTCGCGTCGAACGCGCCGCCGCCGCGCTCATCGCAAAGCGGCACCTGAGTTTTCGGTTAGCGCTCCTATAATCGTGCGGGTTGACCGCGCCCTGGCCGGGCGCGGTCTTCTTTCGAAGGTCGAACCCTTACGAGGATCCGCTCGCCATGAGAAAACTCCGCGCGTCACGATCGATAAAGCTCAGAAAAACCGCCTGTGCGTCACTGTTCGCCGCCGGCCTCGCGACCCTGACAGGTTGCGCGTTCGCCCAGCCATCCGATGACAGCGGCCCCGAAGGCGGCCGCCACGTCAAAGTGATGATCGTCACGATGTTCGGCCCCGAGGGCCAGGTCTGGCTCGACAAGCTCGGTCCGTGGCAGGCGATCAAGGTGCCGGGACTGTCGCCGGATTATCCCGAGGTCAATTGCAATCGCGACGATGTCTGCGTCATCACGACGGGCATGGGTCACACCAACGCGGCCGCGTCGATGATGGCGCTGGCATTCTCCGACCGCTTCAATCTGCGGCACACGTATTTTCTCGTCGCGGGCATCGCCGGTATCGATCCGAAGCAGGGCACGGTCGGCTCGGCAGCCTGGGCGAAGTATCTCGTCGATTTCGGCATTCAATGGGAACTCGACGCGCGCGAGAAGCCCGCCGACTGGCCTTCGGGTTTCCTCGGCATCAACACGAAAAGTCCGTACGAGAAACCGCCGCTCGACTATCGGACGGAGGCGTTCGCGCTCAATGCGTCGCTTGCGGATGCGGCCTTCGCGATCTCGCGCAACGTCACGCTCTCGGACAGCGATCAGGCGAAAGTCGCGCGCGCGAAATTCAACTACGCGCCGGCCAACCAGCCGCCGCGCGTGATCCAATGCGACACGCTCGCCGGCGATACGTGGTGGTCCGGCAAATATATCGGCGAGCGGGCGAGGGAGTGGACGCGCCTCCTGACCGACGGGCGCGGTGTCTATTGCACGACGCAACAGGAAGACAACGCGACGTACGAGGCGCTCAAGCGCGCGGCGAGAGTGAAACGGGTGGATCTGTCGCGCGTGGCGGTGCTGCGCGCCGGATCGGACTTCGACCGGCCGTACGAAGGGCAAGCCGCTTCGGACAATCTGCTCAATTACGCCGATCAGGGCGGCTTTGCGCCGGCCATCGAAAACCTGTATCGAACGGGCAATCCATTCATACAGGAGGTTGTTACACATTGGGGCGCCTGGCGCAAAGGCATCCCGCAAAAGTAACGCCACAGCGTTACAAAGCCGGTAACAAGGCCAGGTTTCTGGCAGTAACAACTCTGTTACTGCGACCAAGTAACTATTACCCAACCTGCCGCGGATCGGTAATCGCCGATTTCGCGGCATTTTTTTGCTCTTTCACGTCCGATGAATGGCGAATAAAAGCTGGGTCCTGGCGTCAACGGAATCCCGTAAATGCCCGTTATATGGCGCGGAAGGCGATTATTAGGATAAAAACGAAGCCGCGCCGGGCGGACCTCGCAAACGTTAGACAAATACGCACCGGATCAAAGAATCGGTCAAATTCTCCAGACCGAAAGAATTACCGACCTAAAGTGTTGTTTGCAACAAAATATTATTGAGACACTCTTGCGTTAGGTTCAGACAGTTCTTAGAATCCGTCTCACAGTGGTTGTTACAAGATGTAACGCACTGAAACAAAGATTGCGCAGTACGTAGCCGGGCAGAACGAGTCCGGTGAGGCACAAAAAAGACATCGGCAAAAAGCCGGCGGGAAATCGGGGATTTACTGGAAGTTGCAACCATGAACGGTCGCGAAACGCTGGAATCGATCCGGGAAATCAATTTGTCGTACATCATGCTCGCGCAGCGTCTGCTGCGCGAAGACCGCGCCATCGGCATGTTCCGGCTCGGTCTGTCGGCGGAACTCGCCGATCTGCTGTCGGGCCTCACGCTCGCACAGGTCGTCAAGCTCGCGTCGTCGGATAACCTGCTTTGCGCATTCCGCTTCAACGATCACACGATGCTGTCGGCCTTGGTGCAGCCCGCGAAGAACGCGGACATCGCGCCGACGCACGCGGCAATCCTGCTGGCTGGCCAGCCGGCCGAACAGTTCGCTTAAGTGATGACGGAGCGAGCCATGCTGAAGAAGAGCCTCACTGAAGACGCCCAGGAAGTGTTCCGCGCCATCGCGCTGATCGAGCTCGGCGCGCGCATGCAAGTGCTGGAGAGCGAACTCACGCTCTCGCGCGATCGCATGATCCGCCTGTATCGCGAAGTGAAGGGCGTGTCGCCGCCGAAGGGCATGCTGCCGTTCTCGGCCGACTGGTACATGACGTGGCTCGCCAATATCCACGCATCGCTTTTCTATAACACCTATACGTTCCTGAAGAACGAAGCCGGCTGTTCGCATCTCGATGCGTTGACCAAGGGGTATCGGCTGTATCTCGAGCACTGCAACCATAGCGGCGCCGAGGCGGTACTCGATCTTACGCGGGCCTGGACTCTTGTGCGCTTCTTCGACGCGGGCATGCTGCAGATGACGGCTTGCTGCCGCTGCACCGGGAAGTTTGTCGCACACAAACATGATTTGCAGAACAACGTGGTGTGCGGGGCCTGCCAGCCGCCGTCACGCGCGGGGAAGACCAAGAAAGCGGCGGCCGCGAAACAGGCCAGCAAAGAAGCCGCGCTGGAGGTAGTGATGTCGAAGAACGAAGTGCCGGAGCATGCGGAGCACACGGTACTCGCTAACGTAGCGGCAGTAGCGGCGTTACAGCCGCAACGAGCTAGCCTGGTCGCACAGGCTGCTTAGGCGGTAGCGGCCGCCGGCTTTCCTTCCGGGGACTGTCCGCGAGGATGGTGGATGTCCGGCTCGCCGCTACCGCGTTTTACTTCCCGCCCGTTTTCCCGAATCCATAGCCCGGCGCCGATTGGCGTGCCGGGCTTTTTTGTTTTGCCGCCCAGTAAAATGCTTCGATGGCACGCGCTCTCGAAGATAACGGCTTGGCTACCGCACAACAGGGTTTTCTGCTGACTCGTCACTGGCGCGACACCGCGGCAGGGACGGAAGTCGATTTCTGGCTCGCGACCGACGACGGCCCGAGAAAGATCCGCATCGCGACGCAGACGAGCGTCGCGTTCATTCGCGCCGAAGATCGCGCGAAGGCGGAGCCTGTCGTCGCCGGCGTGCGCGACACGTATCTGCGCGAGCTGCCGCTCAAGGACTTCCGTCAAAAGCCGGTGCTCGGGCTTTACTGCCCGCAGTATCGTCAGTTACTCGCGCTCGAAAAGAACCTGAGAAGCGCCGGCGTCAATGTCTTCGAGGCCGATATCCGTCCGCACGAGCGCTATCTGATGGAGCGCTTTATCACGGCGCCGGTGTCGTTCGAAGGCGCGCCGCGCGACGGTTACATTTGCAGCGAACTGAAGCCCGCGCCGGATTACCGGCCGTCGCTGAGCGTCGTGTCGCTCGATATCGAAACGAGCGTGAAGGGCGATCTCTATTCGATCGCGCTCGAAGGCTGCGGCGCGCGTCAGGTGTACATGCTCGGACCGCCGACCGGCGCCGCCGAGCCAGCGGATTTCGCGCTCGACTATTGCGACACCCGCGCCGACATGTTGCGCCGCTTCAACGCGTGGATCGCGCATCACGATCCGGACGCGATCATCGGCTGGAATGTCGTGCAGTTCGACTTGCGCATCCTCCAGCGGCACGCCGACGACTACGGCGTGCCGCTTACGCTCGGCCGCGACGGCGGCACGGTCGAATGGCGCGAGCACGGCATGAAGCGCAATCACTGGTTCGTGTCGATCGCGGGCAGGCTCGTCATCGACGGCATCGAGGCGCTGCGTTCGGCGACGTGGAATTTTCCGTCGTTCAGCCTGGAGTACGTCGCGCAATCGCTGTTAGGCGAGGGCAAGGCCATCGACAGTCCGTACGCGCGCATGGACGAAATCGAGCGGCGCTTTCAGGAAGACAAGCTCGCGCTCGCGCGTTACAACCTGAGCGACTGCGAGCTCGTCACGAAAGTTTTCGACAAGACCGAACTGCTGCCGTTTTTGCTGGAGCGCGCGACCGTCACCGGTTTGCAGGCGGATCGCAGCGGCGGATCGGTCGCGGCGTTCACGCATCTGTATATGCCGCGGATGCATCGGCTCGGCTATGTCGCGCCGAATCTCGGCGACGTGCCCGAGGAAGCCAGTCCCGGCGGCTTCGTCATGGATTCGCGTCCCGGTCTCTACGATTCCGTGCTCGTGCTCGATTACAAGAGCCTGTATCCGTCGATCATCCGCACGTTTCTGATCGATCCGGCCGGGCTCGCGCAAGGCATGGCGGCTTCCGACGAGACCGCCACGGTTCCCGGCTTTCGCGGCGCGCGATTTTCACGCGACACGCACTGTCTGCCCGCGATCGTCGCGCAAGTGTGGGAAGCGCGCGAAGCGGCGAAGCGTCAGCGCAACAAGCCGCTGTCGCAGGCGCTGAAGATCATCATGAATTCGTTCTACGGCGTGCTCGGATCGAGCGGCTGCCGCTTTTTCGATCCGCGTCTCGCGTCGTCGATCACCATGCGCGGTCACGAAATCATGCATCGCACGCGCGAGCTGATCGAGGCGCGCGGCTACGGCGTCATCTACGGCGATACGGATTCCACTTTCGTCTGGCTGAGGCGCGCGCGCAGCGAGGAAGACGCGGGGCGCATCGGCCGCGCGCTCGTCGCGCATGTCAACGAATACTGGCGCGAGCATTTGCGCGAGACCTTCGGGCTCGACAGCGCGCTCGAATTGCAGTTCGAAACGCATTTCACGCGTTTTCTGATGCCGACGATCCGCGGCACGGAAGAGGGCAGCAAGAAGCGCTACGCCGGCCTCACGACGCGCGCCGACGGCAGCGAGGAAATCATCTACAAAGGGCTCGAAACGGTGCGCACCGACTGGACGCCGCTCGCGCAACGCTTCCAGCAGGAGCTTTACATGCGCGTCTTCAAGGGTGAGGCATACGCGGACTACGTGCGCGATTACGTCGGACGCACGCGGCGCGGCGAGCTGGACGAACTGCTCGTCTATCGCAAGCGCCTGCGCCGCACGCTCGGCGACTATCAGCGCAATGTGCCGCCGCATGTGCGCGCCGCGCGCATCGCCGATGAGTACAACGCGCGTGCCGGACGCCCGCTGCAATATCAGAACGGCGGCTGGATCAGCTATGTGATGACGGCGGCCGGTCCCGAACCGGTGGAAGCGCGCCACGCGCCGATCGACTACGAGCACTACGTCAGCAAGCAGCTTCAGCCGGTCGCGGACGGCATTCTGCCTTTCCTGCGCGACGATTTCACCGCGCTGATGTCCGGTCAGAAAGAGCTGTTCTGAGTTCCGAGTCTAGAAACGCACGCCGAAACCCGCTTCGATGATGTCCGCATCGCGGTCGTAACGCGTGACCATGCGATTCCACGTCACGCGCGCGAGCCATCGATCCGAGAAGCGGTAACTCGCCGACACCGATACGAGACCGGAGAAGCGTCCGTCGCCGGTGCGGTTCTGCGCCAGATCGTCGTTCTGCGTGATCGACAGATACGGCCCCGCGCCGACGCCGAGCGTCAGCTTGTCATTCAAGAACGCGCGCGTCGCCCAGAGTTGCGCGGCAACGCCGTCGCGGCGCGACTGGACGTGGCCGCCTTCGTGCAGATACGACGCGGTGAAGTCGAAGTAACGCCACAATCCGCGCCGATATTCGATGCTCTCCGCCAGATTCGTTTCCGAGTCGGGACTGTTGAGGATCGTCGTGCCGAGCATCACCGTGACTTCGTTGTTGGTGACGTTGGTCATGCGCGACACGGGGCGCGCGCGCGGTCCGCGTCCTTCGGGCGCGTCGAGCTGATAGCCGATGCCGAAGAGCAGCGCGGTCGTGTCGGGACCGCCGAATGCCTGCACGCGATTGAGCTTCATCTCCGCGATCCAGCGGTTGTCGAAGTAATACGCCGCGCGCAGCGTGAACATCGCGCCCCAGCCGTGCGTGTTCGAGTATTCGCCGCCCGACTGCGCCTCGCTCGTATCGAAATAGCGATACGGCCCGGCGCCCGCCGACAATTCCAGCCGCTCGTTCCAGAGCGGCAGGCGTCCCCATAACTGCAGCGCCTGCCCGTCACGGTGATGATCGGGAATATGGCCCTCGTTGAGCCAGGAAAAGCTCCAGGCGGCGTAAGGCCCGAGCCCTTCACGATAATTCGCTTCCCACGAATACGTGTTCTGGCTGCTGCTCTGGAGTGCGCCAGCCAGAAACGAAAATTCCTGCGAGTGAGCCGCGCTGCTCGCAATGCCGAGTAGCGCGAAAGCGATCGCGCGAAGGGCTGTTCTGCAATGTCGTTCGTTCTGGGTTCTTGTCATCGGCGAGGTCGGATTCGGAAGGTTCCGGCAACTTTCGTGCGGTCTGTTCCGATGCAGGATACAGACTTAGGAAAACTCCCGCAAAATTCTGACTAATTCCTATTTCCACCGACGGCAAGGTGAAACGTTTGCGCGGAACAATCGCTCGGCATGCGTTCGCAGCCACTCACACGCGGGGTTACGCGTTTCGCGGACCTTGCGTAGATTGAGTTCTCCCAGTGCATTCAGGCAAACGAGGTCAGCGATGGACTCCACCCCAATCGAATATCGAGGCTGTGAGCTTTCGGTCATCGTCCAGCATCGGGCTGGAGAATTCGTCGCGACGCTTCTGATCGAGCGGCCGGGCGGCGTGCGGCGCGCGATCGGGCCGATGCGCGCGTTTGCGACGGCGCAGGCCGCCGCGAACTTCGCGTTCGAATGCGGCAAGGCGGAACTCGACGGCGCATCCGCGATGCGCGCGCCGCGCGTCGCGGTGTCGGGCTGATGCCGTCGCTCAGGCGCCGCTCGTGCGCGGCTCGCCCGAAGTCGCCGCCGCGGCGCCGTCCGGCGTCGCCGGATGCCGCGCGCGATACGCCGCGAGCGCGCACACGCTGACCGCAGCGATCGCGACCGGCACGGCTACCGCTTCGAAAATGCGCGGCGGCAACCAGGGCGCGCCGAGCATCGCGCCGCCCGTGCCGGTGCCCGTCACAAAGAGCGCACTCAGCGACAGCCACGCGAGCGCCGGTTTCCCCGCGAGATGTCCGAACGACGCGAGACTCGACGTCGCGCACACGAACGCCGCCGCGAGCACCTACTGCGGATTGACAAGAACACACGCAATAGCATCGCTGACCGCGCCGTCGACCCGTCTCAAGAAATGCTGAGAATCTGCCTATTCCTAAGGGCAATCCGCTGATTTGACGCAATAATTTACAAATCCACGAGACGGGCCGGATAAGCTCGGATGCTCCATCCGGGCGGGTCGCCCGTATCTGCTCGCTTTCCGTCTTCCGACTGTTGAACCGCCATGGTGACTCTGGTTAGCTGTTTCTCCGATCGCAACGCGACATCATCGCTCGACAATCACATCGAATATTGCCGGCGCGCGAACGCGAAGCATCGTTTCGAGCCGATATCCGGCTGCGTCGATTCGCTCGAATTGCGCACGCTCTACAAATACCAGTTGCTGAACGACGTACTGCGGGAGGCCGAAGAGGGCGAACTCGTCATTTTCGCCACGGAAAACGCGTTGTTCCTCCGCTTTCACGACTTCGAGCCGATCATGGCGGACCGCGACGTCCTGGTCACGAAAGGGCATTTCGGCATCAACACCGAGATGTTCGTGCTGCGAAACAATGAAGAGAACCGGCGCATGATTCGTGGCTTCGCCGCGCAATGCCGCAAATACTTCGAATACGGCAAGTTCGTCACGGAAGAGGAACTGCTCGAAGCCCTGCCGACCATGCCCGACTGGGACGACCTGAACGGCGTGGTGCCGATCGCGTCGATGTGGGCGAGCCAGCATCCGGATATTCGTGGCCGCGAAGTCGTCGCGGTGTCGATCGTCTACACGCCGCGCCTTTACAGCAAGTACGGGCCGCTGTGGCGCGCGGTGTTCGCGCGGCATGTGAGCGCGTGTCACGCGTCAGGCGATCTTCGCTTTTTCGACGATGCAGCGCCGATGTCGAGCGATTCGAACGAGCCGCTTTCGGTGTATCAGCCGGGACGTCCGATCGCGGTCGTGATGCTCTATACGCCCAACATCGCGAGCTATGCGCGCTTCGGCGAAGCGAGTCTGCGTGCGTACTGCGAGCAGCACGGTTATACGCTTTACGTGCATCGCGAAGTGCCGGCCGATTTCGGCCGCGATGCGTGCGGCAACTGGGCCAAGCCTTTTCTTCTCAGCAAGTACCTGCCGCAGCACGAATGGGTTTTCTGGATGGACGCGGACATCATCGCGATGAACCGGAGCGTGAAACTGGAGAAGTTCACCGAAGGGCGCGAACGCGTGCTGACCGCGGACATCTGCGGCTGGCGTTTCAATTCGGGCGTAATGGGCTTTCGCAACACCGAGGCGAATACGAACGTGCTCGACGCCGTGCTGGCGAAGGTGCGCGAGATCGAGGACATCCAGTACACGTTTTCGAGTCAGGGCGACCAGTATGTGTTCATGGAGCAACTGATCGCGCACGGTCTGTGTCCCGAGATGGATTCGCCCGAACTCGTGAGCTTTCGCGAACTGAACACGCCCTGGTATTACGCGGACCGGAACACGTTCCTCTGTCACTTTCACGGCCTGAGCACCGAGATGCGGGCGCTGTTCATGTCGATGGATTCGGTGCCGGAAGGCGGCTTCGAAGCCATCGAACATGCGGCGCCGCGCACGCCGCTCCTGATCCGCAAACCCGCGTGATCGCGGCTTACGCGCCGGCCATCTTTCTCATCAGGCGCACGCGGGGATCGACTGCTTCCTGCAGCGCCGGCTCCTCCGCGAAATGCCACGCGAGGCTGCGCGCACGCACGCGGCGCGTCGGCTTGACGTGCTGACGCCGGCGCACCAGCGAGCGCACGGCGCGCCCCAGCGCCAGATCGATGGCTCCGCGCCAGTCGCGCGCAATCGACGTCGCGACGACCTTGTTTTCCCGATTCAACTGCACTTCCACCTGACAGCGCTTGTCGACGCCGCCGCGCGGCCCGTTGATGTCCGACAAGCTGACGGTCGCCTTCGAGATCAGCCACGCGAGACGGCGAAAGACGAATTCGCTGCGCGCTTTCGCAAGCTCGTGCATCGCAATGGCTTCGGGGTCGCGGGACTTGAACAGGACTTTCATTGACGCCTCCTCGTTGAACATGGATTCAGCGTAAAGGCCGGTCGTGATCCGAAAAAGCAGACTGAACGGAACCTAAGCTTCGAAAAAACCGAAGTTAGCTCGTGGCTCCCGCAAGCACCTGCTGAGTCAACGGATGATGCCGTCCGCGCCGCGACACGATCGCGTGCACTTCCTCTTTCACGTCCGGCGAGCGGCCGAGCCAGCGCAGTCCGCGCAACAGCGGCGCATCGCCCGCGCCGAATTCCGCGAGCGGAAACACCCCGAGGCCGCGCGCGCCGAACACGGCCATCAGCGCACTGTCCTCGAATTCGCCGACGATGCGCGGCGCGATGCCTTGCGCCTCCAGCCATCGATCGAGCCTTGCCCGCAGCGACGAATGGCCGGTCGGCAAAAGAATGGGCAGCGACGCGAGACTTTCAGGGAAACGATCGATCGCGCTCTTGCGCACGATCGAAGCCGGCCCGTACCAGTCGACCGGCGAGGCGATCAGCCGCTCGCTCGTGAGACGCAGATTGTGATTGTGCGGCGCGGGGTGGCTCGCGAGCACGAGATCGAGCCGATGCAGCGCCAGTTCGCCGAGCAGTTCGTCGGTCTCGCCTTCGTGACACAGAAGACGCAGCGACGGATTGCCGAGCACTGGCGCGAGCAGCGCGTGCGCAGCAAGCTTCGAAATGCCATCCGACAGGCCGACCGCGAGACGCGCGAGCGCGCCGCTCGCCGCCTCGCGCACTTCGTCCTGAATCGACTGCCCAATATGAAAGATTTCCTCCGCACGCGCGAAGGCCACCTGTCCCGCTTCGGTCATCGTGACGCCGCGGCCTTCCGGCTTGAGCAGTTGATGCCCGAGCGATTTTTCCAGCTCACGCACTTGCGCGCTGATGGTTTGAACCGCCATGTCGAGCCGTTCCGCTGCGCGCGCGAACCCGCCTTCCTTCACGACAACCCAGAAATAATGCAGATGACGATAGTTGAGCATGTGCCGCGCGTCCTTTTCGATACATCGAAAAAACCGAAGTAGGGCTTCGATTATCGCTGATTTTTTCGAGTACGAGTTCAGCCGATCATGGCGCGATACGTTCAATCAAAAACCCTGTTACTCATGGAATATCTCCTTTCGCTCGCCGCCGATCCCGCCGTCTGGGCCGCGCTCGTCACGCTGATCGTGATGGAAGTCGTGCTCGGCATCGACAATCTCGTCTTCATTTCCATTCTCAGCAACAAGCTGCCCGTGGCGCAACGCGCGCGCACGCAGCGCATCGGCATCATGCTCGCGCTCGTCATGCGGCTCGCGCTGCTCGGCACGGTCGCGTGGATCGCGCAACTGACCACGCCGGTGTTCTCCATGTTCGATCATGCGTTCTCGTGGCGCGACATCATCCTGCTCGCGGGCGGCCTGTTCCTCGTCTGGAAGGCGACCACGGAGATGCGTCATCACGTCGGACGCGAGCACGATGTCGTGCCCGGCGTCGCGTCGAGCGTCGGCGGCATGACGGCGTGGGCTGCGATCGGCCAGATCCTGCTGCTCGATCTCGTGTTTTCCGTCGACAGCATCATTAC
The DNA here is from genome assembly GCF_023630765.1 of Caballeronia sp. ATUFL_F2_KS9A. NCBI lineage: Bacteria > Pseudomonadati > Pseudomonadota > Betaproteobacteria > Burkholderiales > Burkholderiaceae > Caballeronia > Caballeronia sp. ATUFL_F2_KS9A. The sequence goes on from NZ_JALQEK010000029.1 coordinate 201,284, forward strand.
GGCGGTCGGCATGACCGAGCATCTGCCGATCATGTTTATCGCCGTCATCTTCGCCGTCGCGACAATGCTGTTCGCCGCGCAACCGCTGTCGCGTTTCATCGAACGCAATCCGACGGTCGTGACGCTCGCGCTCTCGTTCCTGCTCGTGATCGCGATGACGCTGATCGCCGAGGGTTTCGGCACGCACGTGCCGAAGGGCTACATCTACGCGGCGATGGGCTTCGCGGGATTCGTCGAAGGTTTGAACCTGCTTGCAAGGCGCGCGAAGGGCAAGCGCGAGGCGAGCGTTCCCGCGCGTAATTCCGCTTGCTTCTCGTCGTCCGAGTGACTACGTTATTCGTTAGCGAACGTCTAAATTCTTTCGGGTCCCGAAATAATCAACCGACAAATTCGCGCGCGTCGCGGCCATGGCGACCAATCGTCGGCGGAATGCAGGCGACAGGAGCGAAGATGAGCCCGCATTGGGAGATCGGCACGGTGAGCGAAGCGTTCGAGCCCATCGCGCGGATCGATCCATACATCGTGTGGGCGCACGCGACGCGCTATCGCGATCTCGGCGGCATGCCGCGCGGCCAAATTCCCATCGCCATCGAGATGAAGCAGGGCGGCGAGACCGCGCAGCAGTTCGCGCAGACGATCGAGCGTAACGGCTGGCAACGCTGGATCTGGATGTCGGCGCTCTATCGCGATCCGCCCGCGGGGCTCGAAGCGACGCGCTTCTGCACGGCTCACGTGACGCGCGAATTCTTCGCGCATCTGAACACCGATCTCGCGGGCAAGTTCGAGCGCTTCACGGAGGCGCTAGCGATTCCAACGCACGTCGATGCGCGTACGGAACGCGTGCCTGCCGATCATGCACCGATGCGCGAAGGGCTGGGCAATGCGATCGTCGGCGTGTGCGATGAAGATATCGCGTTCACGCATCCGCGATTCTCCGAGGATGCAAACGGAACGCGCACGCGCTTTCAATGCTTCTGGAATCAGAACGATCCCGCCGACTCCGCAGCCGGGCTCGGTTACGGAAGCGAGCTGCTCAAACATCAGATGGACGCGCTTCTGGGCGACGCGCGCCTTCATGCGGAAGCGGCGGGCGCATGCATGTACGATCCGTCGCGCACGCAATCGACAGCCGATTGCGACGCGCCCTTGCCGATGATCGGCGTGCAACTCAAACGACGCTATCGCACGATGCGCGACGCGTTCGGCCCTTGCCCCGATGCGGAAGTACTCGACGCCGTCCGCTATGTCGTGCAGCGCGCGCAGGACATCGGCAGTGCGGCGTGTCATGCGCTCGTCAGTCTGAATATCGGCAATGTCGCGTGGCAGCAGGACGGCAGCTCGCTCATCGAATGCGCGCTCGACGAACTGATGGACAGCGGCGCATGCTCGGTCGTGCTTCCGTCCGGCAATGTCGACTTGTCGCGCTGTCGCGGTGCATCGACGCTCGCGGAGCGCGCGGAATCGGAGTGGCGCTGGCGCGTGCGCGCGCATTCCGAATCGCCGAGTCTCGCGGAAATCTGGCTGTCGACCGGTGATGGAACGCCTGGCGTCGACGTGCAGATCGTGCCGCCCGACGACGTCGCGAGTGCATGGATCGGGCTCGGCAACGTCGGCACGTTTACGCGCGGCGGCGATCCCGTGTGCACCGTCGTGCATCTCGGGCGCGGCGCGCGCGGCGAAGGGCACATGATCCTCGTCGCGCTCGCGCCGACCGCCACGCGCAGCGGCGTGCGCCGCGCGACCGCGGGCGAGTGGCTCATCCGCCTGAGGAACAACGCGCGCGCGACCGTCACGGCCTATGCGTGGATGCAGCGCGACGAAACATGGGCGCGCGATCCTGCTCAACCGCGCGCATGAAGCGCGATGATCTCCTGAAGATCGAGGTCGTGCTCCAGCGAATGCAGAAGCTCGTCGTGGATTTCCCCCGCGCGATGCATCCGCAGCAACTCCGTGCGCCCGGCGGCAATCGCGGCGAGCACGACGTCGTAGTGCGCGTGGCGGGCATCCGTCGGGAACTCCTCCATGTCCTCGAAGCGCTTCGTGAGTCCCGCGCGATACGTGTATTGCTCGAGCAGTCGCGGATGGATCACATTGCCATCGGCGTCGTGCACCAGTGGCTGGATCGCCGCCAGTTGCGCGGTCTCCATGCGCGCCCACGCCTGCGGCTCGCTGAGATGGCGTGACGAGCGCTCGTGACCGCGCGTGAGCGACAACAGCGCGATGAGCGGGCCGATTGTCGCGCCCTGCAGGAGCACGGTGACGAGAATCACCGCGAAGCCGGCAAACACAATCAGATCGCGGCCGGGCATCGTCTCGGGCAACGAAAGTGCGACGGCAAGCGTCACCACGCCGCGCATGCCGGCCCAACTGACGACCGTGGCCGCGCGCCAGTCGGGAACGCCTGCGGCGTCCGCGCGCTTGCGTCCGGTGACGGTCCACGCGAGCCACTTCATCGCCTCGACGCCGAACACCCAGACAAAGCGCGATAGGATCACGACCGCGATCACCGCCGCCGTCGCGGGTCCGAGGAGAGAGAATGCATCGCCGACGCCGCCGAGCCGCACCGCGATGCCGCGCAGCGACAGTCCGATCAGCACGAACACGAGCGCTTCCAGCACGAACACGACAACCTGCCAGAACGCCGTGCCGCGCATGCGCTGCGCCGCCGTGAACACTTCGTGCTGATGCCAGCCGACGACCATGCCGCACGTGACCGTCGCGATGACGCTCGATACGCCGAGCTCCTCGCCCGCGATATAGCTGACCCACGACGTCAGCATCGACGTGGTGATGACGAGGTAATCGTCCTCGAGCGCGCGCATGAGCTTCACCGCGATGAAGCCCGCGACGATCCCGACGACGATGCCGCCGATCGCCAGCCCCGCGAAGCTCGCGACGGCGCGTGGCGCGCTGAACACGCCGCTCATCGCGGCCACGAGCGCGAAGCGGAAGAGCACGAGGCCGGCGGCGTCGTTGAGCAGGCTTTCGCCTTCGAGCAGCACCATCAGCCGACGCGGCAGCGCGACGCGCTCGAGCACGGCCTTGGCGGCGACCGCGTCGGGCGGCGAGACGACCGCGCCGAGCGCGAAGCACGCGGCCCAGGGAAGTTGCGGCACGACGAGATGTACCGCGACGCCGACGACGAGCGTCGTGAACGCGACCGCGCCGATCGCGAGCAGCAGAATGCCGCTCAGGTTCCGCTTGAAGTCGTCCCACACGAAGAAGTACGCGCCGTACATCAGGAGCGGCGGTAGGAACACGACGAGCACGAGCTCAGGGTCGAGCTCGAATTGCGGCAGGCCCGGCACGAACGCCATCGCGACGCCGCCGACGAGCAGTGCGGCCGCGGGTGGCAGGCGCACGCGCTTGGCGAGCACTTCGAGCGCGATGATGGCGATCAAGGAGACGAGCACCAGATTGAATGCCGTAGCGGCGTGCATGGAATGTCCTCGGATTGTTTGGGATTTTTTTGCGGCAGTGCGCGGCGGCCCACGCAGATGACACGCCTCGCGCTGCTACCATCGACGCGGGACCGGGCCGCGAGCCGGGGTCATCGTATCCGAAAGGGAGGAGTAATGAGACGAAAGTCGTCGGGCGTGGCTGTGGCGGCCGTTCTGGTGGGCGTCGCCGTGGCGGCTGTGGTCTATATCGCGAGCTTCGGCCGTTCGCGTCATGCGGATGCCCCCGTGCCGACGCCTTCCGTGCTCGCCGCGCAAGACGGCGCCGCGAGCGCGGCCGCTTTCGGCGACGCGCCGAAGCATCCGGAGACCGCACCGGGCGACCGGACCGCCGCGCGCTGATTCGCACTGTCTAGCGTTTGTCGCACGCATCGTAGCGGTCGCGTTCGACAGGAATATGACTTGCTCGATTTCCGACGATGTCATTCCACGCTCGTCGGGAGCACTTCGCGATGGGACACCATCCTGAGCAGATTCCACCGGCCGCGCTGCCCGTCGACGGGCGCGGCATGATCGGCAACATGAAGACGGCGGCGCTCGTGTCGCTTTGCGGCGCGATCGACTTCATGTGTTTCCCGCGCATCGACTCGCCCACGGTCTTCGCCGCGCTGCTCGATGGCGATCGCGGCGGCGCTTTCGCCATCACGCCGCGCGCGCCCAACGCGAACGTCAAGCAGATGTATCTGCCCGAAACGAACGTGCTCCTCACGCGTTTCATGACCGGCGACGGCGTGTGCGAGCTGCTCGATCTGATGCCGGTCGCATCGAACGGGACGCGCGCCGATGCGTTGCCGAACTGCGTGCTGCGCATCGTGCGACTCGTCTTCGGACGCATGACGCTCGACGTGCGCTGCGATCCGCGCTTCGATTACGCGCGCGCGAAGCACACGGCCCATGCGGTGGAGAAGGGCGTCGAATTCATGCGCGACGACGGTGCGCCGTCGTTGCGGCTGCGCTCGAATGTGCCGCTTACGATCGACGGCCAGAGCGCATGCGCGACGCTGAATTTGGAAGAAGGCGCTTGCGCCTGCTTCGTGCTCGGCGAGGCCGAAGGGCTCGCCGACATCGACGCGAATCACGACTCGATCCTCACCGAGACCATCGATTACTGGAAGGAATGGTCGTCGCGTTCGACGTATCGCGGGCGCTATCGCGAAGTCGTGCTGCGCTCGGCGTTGACCTTGAAGATGTTGAGTTCGGAAGAATTCGGCGCGATCGTCGCCGCGCCGACCTTCGGCTTGCCCGAGGCGCAGGACGGTTCGCGCCGCTGGGATTATCGCTTCACGTGGATACGCGACGCCGCGTTCTCCGTCTACGCGCTGCTGCGCCTCGGCTACACCGGCGAGGCGGAACGCTTCATGAAGTGGATCGCCGAGCGCAGCCGCGATTGCAGCGCGCACGGCCAGTTGCGTGTGATGTATTCCGTCGATGGCGCCGACGCGCCCGAAGAAAGCGAGCTGAAGAGTCTCGTCGGCGAAGTTCCGGGACGGATCGTGATCGGCAACGGAGCGCGCGAACAGGTTCAGCTCGATGTCTACGGCGCGCTGCTCGATTCCGTCTATCTCTACAACAAGTACGGCGCGGCCATCTCCTACGATGGCTGGCGTCACGTGACGCGCACAGTCGATTACGTCGTCGAACACTGGCGCGAGCCGGACAACGGCATCTGGGAGTTTCGCAACGGCACGCGCGCATTGCTGCATTCGCGTCTAATGTGCTGGGTGACGGTGGATCGCGCGCTGCGGCTTGCAGAAAAGCGCTCGTTGCCCGCGCCGCTTGCGCGCTGGTTCGAAACGCGCGATGAAATCCATCGCGACATTCACGAACAGTTCTGGAACGACGACATCGAGAGTTTCGTGCAGACGCCCGGCTCCGACACGCTCGACGCCTCTGCATTGATGATGCCGCTCGTGCGCTTCATCGGCCCGAAAGATCCGCGCTGGATCGGCACGCTCGATGCAATCGGCCGCGAGTTGCGCGTCGATCCGCTGATCTTCCGCTATACGCGCGGCTCGACGCTCGATGGCTTGCCCGGCACCGAGGGCGGCTTCTCCGCGTGCTCGTTCTGGTATGCGGAGGCGCTCGCGCGCGCCGGACGTGTCGACGAAGGCCGGCTCGTGTTCGAGAAGATGCTCGCCTACGCGAATCATCTCGGGCTCTTCTCGGAGGAAGTGGCGACGAGCGGCGAGGCGCTCGGCAATTTTCCGCAGGCGCTGACGCATCTCGCGCTCATCAGCGCGGCGTATCAGCTCGACAGGAACCTCGATCGCGTGCACGTTCCCTGGACGTGATCGCATGAAGAGAAGAGGACGGGCGCGACCCCGTCCTTTGCCGATCAGTCGTACAGCACGGCGGCGATCTTCGGATCGTTCATGTTGGACTTGTCGTACCAGTAGAAGCCGGTATCGACCTTCTTCGGCAGCTTTTCGCCCTTGAGCGCCTTCATCGCCGAATCGACGACGCACCTGCCGATGCCGACCGGATTCTGCGTGATCGCACCCGCCATGAGGCCCGACATGATGTCTTCCTTCTGCTCCTTGCCCGAGTCGTAGCCAATCAGCACGAGCTTCTTGCCCGATTCCTTGATGCCGATAGCCGCGCCCGCGGCCGAACCTTCATTGGCGCCGAAGATGCCCTTGATGTTCGGATTGGCCTGAATCATCGCCTTCGCGATCTCCGCCGACTTCAGATGATCGCCGCCGCCATACTGCACCGATACGATCTTGATGTTCGGATGCTTGGACTTCATCTGATTGAGGAAGCCGTCGCGCCGGTCGATGCCGGTGCGGCTCGTCTGATCGTGAACGATGACGCCCACTTCGCCCGCATTGCCGATGGCTTCGGCCATCTTGTCGGCGGCGAGCGCGGCGGCGGCGAGATTGTCGGTGGCGCAGGTGGTGAGCGGAATGTCGCTATCCACGCCCGAGTCGAATGCGATCACCGGAATCTTCTGGTTCTGCGCCCGCTTGAGCAGCGGAACGGCGGCCTTGCTGTCGAGCGCGGCGATGCCGATCGCCTGCGGCTTCTTCGCGAGCGCTGCGGAGAGCATGTCGATTTGCTTGTCGACCATCGCTTCGGTTTCGGGGCCTTCGAACGTGATGCGCGCTTTCTGCTCTTTCGCGGCCTGTTCCGCGCCCGATTTCACGGCTTGCCAGAACTGATGCTGGAAGCCTTTCGATATCAGCGGAATATACGGCTCGTCCGCATACGCGGCGCTCGTTGCGCCGACGAGCGCGCCCGCTCCGATCAGTGCGCCGATGATTCTTCTTTTCAGCATGATGGATCTCCTCCAAAGGTCAGGTTATCGATTTGTGCTCGCCGTGCGAGCTTTGATGCTCCCTGTCACGCTCCGCCTTTCTTGCGCCGCAGAATGTCCGCATACACCGCGAGAATGATGATGAGGCCGGTCACGACGATCTGCCATTCCTGAGCGACCGACATGATGCGCAAGCCGTTGGTCAGCACGCTCATGATGAACGCGCCGATGATCGTGCCGAGTATCGTTCCCGATCCGCCCGATAGCGACGTGCCGCCGATGACGACCGCCGCGATCGCATCGAGTTCGTAGCCTTGTCCGAGCGCGGGCTGCGCCGAATTCAGCCGCGAGGCGATAAGCAGTCCGGCGATGCCGCAAATCGCGCCGCCCAGACCGTAGATGGCGATCTTCCATCGGTCCACGTTCACGCCCGAAAGACGCACCGCTTCCTCGTTGCTGCCGAGCGCGAACGTATAGCGCCCGAGCGCGGTGCGATTGAGCGTGATGGCGCTCGCGATCGCGAGAAAGAACAGGATCAGCACCGCGTTCGGAATCGGCACGCTCGGCAGGAAATAACCGATCAGCGAGTCCTGCGAGATCATGTAGAAGTTTTCGGTGTCGGTGAAGTAGATCGGCTTGTCGGACGCGACGACGAGCGACAAGCCCTTCAGCAGCATCATCATGCCGAGCGTCGCGATGAAGGGCGGGATCTTCATCTTCGCGGTCAGCGTGCCCGAGATGGTTCCGCATATCGCGCCGGTGACAATCGCGGCGATCACGCCGATCCACATCGGCAAATGCCAGTAGGTGAGGAACACGCCGCATATCACGGCGGTGAAGGTCATCAACGTGCCGACGGACAAGTCGATGCCGCCCGTGATGATGACGAACGTGGCCGCGATCGCGAGCACGCCGTTGACCGCCGTCGCCTGCAGGATGCCGAGGATGTTGTCCATCTGCATGAACGCGGGCGACGCGAAGCTGAAGAACGCCAGCAGCAAGATGAGGCTCGCGAACGCCAGCAGCTTCTGCAATGCAGTAGGCGAAAACACGCGCGCGCGCAGGCCGCCAATGCGTCGTTCGTTGGTGAGCGGCGCGGTATCCGTGGGTTGTGTCATGAGTTGACCTCGTGTGTTCGAAAGTCCGGCTTATGCCGCTTGCAAAGATTCGCGCCGCGTCGCGAGCTGCATGATGCGCTCTTGCGTCGCTTCGCCCGATGACAGCTCTCCGGTGATGCGCCCCTCGCACATCACGACGATGCGATCGCTCATGCGCAGCACTTCCGGAAGCTCCGACGAAATCATCACGATGGCCTTTCCTTCCTGCGCCAGCGCGCGCAACAGCTTGTAGATCTCGCTCTTCGCGCCGACATCGATGCCGCGCGTCGGCTCGTCGAAGAACAGCACGTCGCAATCGCGCTCGAGCCACTTCGCGATGACGATCTTCTGCTGATTGCCGCCCGAAAGCAGGCGCGCGGGCTGAGTAGGCGAGGGCGTGCGGATCGCGAGCAGCTTGATGAAATGCGCGGCCGTCTTGCGAATCTTCGCGCGGCGCAGGAACATGCGGCCCGCGAGAAACTTGCCGAGGTTCGACATCACGATGTTCGATTCGACGTCCATGCCCGTTGCGAGACCGAAGCGCTTGCGGTCTTCCGACAGGTAGCCGATGCCGCGCCTCACCGCATCGCTCGGCTTTCTGATCGCGGCCTTCGCGCCTTTGACGAAAATCTCTCCTGATTCCACCGGGTCCGCGCCGAACACCGCGCGCGCGACTTCGGTGCGACCCGCGCCCATCAGGCCGGCGAAGCCGAGGATTTCACCGCGATGCAACTTGAAACTGACGTCCCGTACCAGCGGCCCGGCGTTCAGATGACGCACCTCGAGCGCCACTTCGCCCTGATGCGCGCCGCCGAGAAACGACGTGAGGTCGGTGAGCGTTCTGCCGACCATCATGCCGATGATCGTCTCGACGCTCGTCTCATGCGTGTTCACGGTCGCGACATATTCGCCGTCGCGCATCACGGTCACGCGATCGGAAATCTGCTTCAACTCGTCCATCTTGTGGGAGATATAGACGATGCCGACACCGCGCTCCTTCAACTGCCGGATGATGCGAAACAGCTCGGCGATTTCTGCATCGTTGAGCGCGGAAGTCGGCTCGTCCATGATGAGCACGCGCGATTCGAAGGACAGCGCCTTGGCGATCTCGACCATCTGCTGGCTCGCGACCGTGAGCGTGCCGACGACGGTGCGCGGATCGAGATTCACATGCATGCGAGCGAGAATCGCGCGGGCGTCGTCGTTGAGCTTGTCTTCGTCGAGCAACAAGCCCATGAGCTTGCGAGGCTCGCGGCCGATGAAGATGTTCTGCGCGATCGTCAGATGATTCATCAGTTGCAGTTCCTGATGAATGATGCCGATGCCCGATGCCTGCGCCTCGCGTGGACTCGTGAAGTCGACCGGCTTGCCGTCGACGAACATGTCGCCGGAATCGCGCGTGTACACGCCCGCGAGAATCTTCATGAGCGTGGACTTGCCCGCGCCGTTTTCGCCCATCAACGCATGGACCTCGCCCGGCATGACGTCGAAGCGCACTTCATGCAGCGCGCGCACGCCCGGAAAGCGCTTGCTCAACTGATTGACGGAGATGAGGGGTGTCATGGATGTGGCATGAATGCTCGGTTTCGTTGGACCTGTCATACGTGCGTCGAACGGCTATGGCGCGAACTGGTCGGGCCGTTCCTGCGCCGAACGGCGCAATTCCGCGACGACCTGATCGAGATGATCGTGCATCGCCTTCGCGGCAGTGTCGGCGTCGCCGCTGCGAATGGCGTCGAAGATGCGTTCGTGTTCATCGAGCGTATGGACGAGGCGCTCCGGACTCGCGAGAAGCTGTCTCGCGCGATCGAGCGCGCTGCGCGACACGGCGACGATCTCCTTCACGCGCGGCAGGTTGATCGCGTCGAGCAGGATTTCGTGGAAGGCGAGATCGAGCGTATGGAAGGCGAGACGCTGATCGGTCTTCAGCATCATCCGTTGCTGTTCGAGATTGAGCGCGAGCGCGTCGAGCGTCGCGGCCTCGCGAATGCGGGCGACGCCGCGCACCGTCTCGACTTCGAGCGCGCTGCGAATGAACAGATGCTGATGAATGTCTTCGAGCGCGATGGGCTTCACGCGCGTGCCGCGCTGCGGCAACACTTCGACAAGACCTGCGTGCTCGAGCCGGGCCAGCGCGGCGGAAACCGGAAATCGCGAGACGCCCATGCGCTCGCAGACGGCCAGTTTGTCGATCATCATCCCAGGCTCCAGCGCCAGCGTGACGATAGCTTCCCGCAACGCTGCCTCGACTGCATCGGTCAGGCTGCCGCGTTCGCCGCTGCCGATCTTGTGCAGTGCATCATAGGGAGTGCTGACGGTCGTCGCTGTATCGAGAGACGTGTTCACCGGCGCTTGATTTTCGAGATGGATGCTAGCATGCTAGAAAGCATCGACGGCGTTGTCAACGCGTGCATATGCCTAGTTCGAAGATTGGGACGTAGCGACTTTTTCATCGGTTAAATCGCAGACTCGACTTGGTCGACGACGCTTTCGGAGGGCGTTCATATGACAACGATCACCAGGCTGTCCGTGAGGGACATTCGCTTTCCCACATCGCGTTCGCTCGATGGCTCGGATGCGATGAACGCGGCGCCGGACTATTCCGCTACCTACGTCACGCTCGAAACCGATTCACCGGAAGGGCACACGGGCCACGGCCTGACGTTCACGATCGGCCGTGGCAACGAGATCTGCGTGGCGGCCGTGAATGCGCTGGCGCCGCAAATCGTAGGGAAGAAGCTCGCGGACATCACCGCGAACATGGGTGCGTTCTGGCGTGAATTCACGTCGGATAGCCAGTTGCGGTGGATCGGCCCGGACAAGGGCGCGATCCATCTCGCGACGGCCGCGGTCGTCAACGCGGCATGGGACCTGTGGGCGAAGTCGGAGGGCAAGCCGGTGTGGAAGCTGCTCGTCGACATGACGCCGGAAGAGCTCGTGCGTTGCCTCGACTTCCGTTACGTGACCGACGCCATCACGCCGTATGAGGCTATCGCGATTCTGAAGCGTCATGAAAAGACGCGCGGCGAACGTGTGAAGGAAATGCTCGAACAAGGTTATCCGGGCTATACGACGTCGGCGGGCTGGCTTGGCTACGACGACGACAAGATCCGCCGGCTCGCGCGTGAAGGCGTCGCGCAAGGATGGACGCATTTCAAGCAGAAGGTCGGCGGAAACATCGAGGAAGACGTGCGGCGCGCGCGCATCTTGCGTGAAGAGATCGGCGAAAAATCGAAGCTGATGATGGACGCCAATCAGGTATGGGACGTCGACGAAGCCGTGACCAACATGCGACGTCTCGCGGAGTTCAATCCATGGTGGATCGAAGAGCCGACGAGTCCCGACGATGTGCTCGGGCACGCGGCCATCCGCCAGCGCCTGAGTCCGCTGATCGGCGTCGCGACGGGCGAGCACTGCCAGAACCGCGTGATGTTCAAGCAGCTATTGCAGGCCGAGGCGATCGACTTCTGTCAGATCGACAGTTGCCGTCTTGGCGGGCTGAACGAGGTGATCGTCGTGCTGCTGATGGCGGCGAAGTTCGGCGTGCCGGTGTGTCCGCATGCGGGCGGCGTCGGGCTGTGTGAGTACGTGCAGCACATTTCGATCTTCGACTATGTTTGCGTGTCGGCGTCGCTGGAGAATCGCGTGCTCGAATATGTCGATCATCTGCACGAGCATTTTGTCGATCCGGTCGTGATTCGCAATGGGCGATACATGCCGCCGCAGAAACCGGGCTACAGCATCGAGATGAAAGCGGCGTCGCTCGACAGGCATCGCTTTCCGGACGGTGAAGCGTGGCAGGGTTTGAAAAGGAGTTGATGATCGTTTGGGCTACGGGCCGTGCGGGTGATACCGGCGGCTCGTGGCGGCTGACACGCGGTATGGCTGCGGTGTTTCTCACTTGGGACCTACAAACAAAACGCTGATAATTTGTGTTATGTCAACTTATCGCGACCGCAAGAAACGTCGCGAATCCGCAACAACTTCCACCCTTGCACTTGCTGCCTAACTGATTTATCGATCGATTTCCGCGTCGGGGTACGCGTTTAGCTTCTGCACACAACACGACTATAAAAAGTCAGGAGATCCCGATGCGCGATCTGTTCGGCGAGGTCGTCGTGACATACGACGACCTTTTCTCATGGGTAGAGGCCGTCGCACCCGCATTCACATCCAGCACGCGCGCCTTCGAGCATTATGTCCATGCGTGGAGCGTCGCCGACAAGGTGCGCGACGCCAAACTGCGCGGCACCTTCGAGAGCACCATCGAGAAAGCCCGCGAGCGACAGCAGTCGATCACGTCGCGACTCGGACTCTGGCAGTTCATGCCGCGTCTGCGGCACCCCGGGCGCTGACACGCGCGGCGCGCGCGGCCTTACCGAATCGCGCCGCTCAGCGAGCGTTCTTCCGAAAATGCGACCGAAGCTTATCTGTCGTCGGGTGGAGTTTCCCGCTGCTGCTTCCCCGCAGTTGGAGCGAGCGCTCCATCAGTTGCCGAGCTTCGAGGAAGTTTTCAAGGACTTGACGCATCACGCTCAATAGTTGTTCTGCAGAGACTGCATCGAGCCCTTTTGCGCGTAAATTCCGAACCCGCTCAGCCTGAGCGAGGACCCTCCGACGCCCATCGTTTATACGTTTATCGGCCAGAGCAAGGCAAGACACTTCGTGGTCAATATCGTCCATATGCCCCCCTTTTCGGATCGCCCTTCGATGGGCATAACTCATTCGCTAGTTGCTAAGCTTATGTCACGCGCCCGGATGTCGACCATCGCTGCGCGATCATGCGGCTGATTCAAAGGCCTTCGTAACATTCCTCAGTTCACAGGACCGTCAGAGGTGAGAATGCGGGACACATGGTTGAATTTTCCATACACAGGATATCTCATGGCGGCCGATCGTCTTCGATCCTTGATCGTCGTAGGAGACGTGTCGGACCGCTTTAAGATTCGTGATGAGATCCTGTTCCTGATTGACTTGGTCGATGCACGAAAGTCGTCCTCGCCTATTATCCAGTCAGCGCTGAACGTTGCCCGGTCACATGCAGTGTTAGGTCAACCTTTGCGAGCGTTGGGCCGTCTAGAAACGCTGCTGACGGAGAACCGATAACGTTCCGGACAGGACACGCCCAACGCTCCACCGATATCAGCTCCGTCAACTGCTTGTCTGGAACTGATCGCGACGATCCACTGGCGAGTTCGTGGATGCAGTGGGGGTAATTGCGTCACCGCGCTCCGCGAATTCTCCATTCCGACTCGACAACATCGCCCGGGCCAGTCACGCGCATGTTGGTGGACCAGATTTCGACTGTTACGAGTGAAGCCCCAAACTCGCCAGAAAGCTGCTATCACTTGCCGCTCTTTCGAAAATGCGACCGATGCTTGTCGGTCGTCGGATCGTCGCGCACTTCGAGCTCCAGCGCCGTGATAAATCCTGCATCGCCAGTGACCGTGTGCGTGACTTTCTTCACGAGCCACGGCGTGTCGTCGATGTCGGGCTTGAAACCGCTCACCGTCACGGGCAGCTCTGGAAAGAGCTCGGCGCGACCGCGCGCAAGCGTGTAATCGAGCGTGGCCTGCGAGCGCTGCACGCGCGCGAATTCGGCCTGCGCGGCCGCGCTCGCTTCCGCCTCGCTTGGATAGTCTTCAGGCAGCACCTTTACGTTGTGATTGTTCTCGCCACCGATGACGACCGACTGGCGCTTGCCCTTCCCGTTCGAATGCCAGTGCGCGCGTACGGCCGCATAGCTCTCGCGCTGCGCAATGTGGTAACGATGCTGATCGCCATCGCGACGCGTGAGCGCGATCTCAGAGAGCGTGCGCCCGCTTGCCGTCTTGCCGGTGCCGATTGGCATGAAAAGCAGGTTCAAGTCTTTGACGTTCATCACCGCGTCATAGCGCTTGGCGAGGCGCGTGAGAAACGACATATCGCTTTCGTGTGTCTGATCGATGTGCGCAATCGCGACTTTCGCGAGCGCCTCGGCGACGGCCGCTTTCAGCGAATGACGCGATGCGACGGTGCGCACGATCGAGCCGAGTGTTTGACCGTGCCAGCTCTGTTCGCGCCGCTCGTGCATGGCGTTGGTCATCGAGGCTGATCGTGCGCGAATCGTGATGATATCCGGTGTTCCGCTGTGCTCGACTTCGTCAACCGTGAATGTTCCCTTGTCGACGAGCGGCTCGCCGACCCATCCGATCATCACCCTGATATTCGCGCCTCGCTTCGGAATGGCGAATGTGTCTTTGGTGTCGTCAATGACGAGGTCGAGCATGTCGGATTCATCGGCGCGCGACTCCGACAGCGTGAGGCTGATCAGGTTAGGCGCGATCAGGCGCGACAGATCGCGGCCATCGAGCGTGATGCGATAGTCCGCCTGCGGCTGTTTGCGCGTGCTGTCCATCATGCTGCGGCCGCCGCTTTGGTCAGCACGAGCGCGATCGCGCTGCTCGCGGTCTGACCGTTGAGCTGCGAAATTTCCTTCGCCGCAGACACCACATTTGCGAGCGAAAGTCCGTTAGCAGTGCTCAGCCCCTTCGATACCGCACTCGCCGTGCTCGCGTCGACACCGTCCGTCACACTGACGACCGCAGAACTCAGGTTCGAGACGGTCGAGCTCTTTGCCGCAGTGATAACGGCCGCCGCAACGTTGGCGACTTTCTTCGCGTCCGATAGTACCGTCGACGCTTCGCTCGCCGTGGCCTTGCCAGCGTCGGTCGTCGATTTCACATCGGACGAGAGCGACAGCACATCATCGTCGACGCGCTTAATCGACAGATTGAATTCGATCTTGCGCGCGATACCTTCGGCCGTGTGATACGTCGCCGTCTCGCTGAGCGATTCGATGATGAATGCGCCGTACACGTTGCCCGATCCGTCGACGAGCACATACGCGTCGCCGGTGTCGCCCATTTTTGCTAGCTCGTCGAGCGACGCGATCGTGCCTATTGCGTTGTCTTGCGCGACCATGCCATTAAGCGTGATCGTGTCATCGCCCGCGCCGGTGTACTGGCTTGCATCGCGCGCGCCCACGCGCGAGCTGGTGCGGTGTTTCCAGTTGCGCTGACGTTGCAGCTCTTTGAATGGTGCAGTCGTGAGACTGAAAACGAACTGTCCGAGTGAGAGCATCATGATCTGCTTTCCTTATCCCCTGTCCGAGAGGCTCGACGAGAGGCGCGACTGCTTCGCGCGGTCGCGCCGATCGAGCTCGACGGCGACGGCGCGCGCGATCGCCTGCGCGTCCATGCCCGGTTGCGGGTAGATGTTGATGATTGCTGGCGACGATGCGGCGGCCGCCGAGCCGGCCGCCGCCGGCGCGCTCGATAGCGGCCCGCGTCCATCGATCGCCACAGTCGGACGCACGAGTGCACCGGCACCGAATGAATTCACCGCGACGCCAGCGAGGCCCACGGCCGCACGCGCGACGCGGCCCTGCTCGTCTTCCATGCCGAGCGCAGCGCCCTGGCTGATGAATCCGCCGAGCTCACCGAACACGCGGCTCGGACTATGTATACCGAGCTTTTCCTTGAACCATCCTACCGTCGAGCTCGCGACGTTCACGATCGCATCTTTGACCGTGCCGAGCCCGCTCGTGATGCCGTTCACGAGCCCGCTGATGATGTTCGAGCCAATCTCCGAGAACTGAGCCGGCATCGAGCTAAACCACCCGGTGAACTCTGCGAACTTGGCACGGATGAAATCCCATGCATTCGCCGCGCCGGCTTTGATCGTGTCCCAGTGCGTGTAGATGACGTACGCCGCGACGGCGATTGCAGCGACGACAGCCGCGATCGCGAGCCCGATCGGATTCATCAACATCGCGCGCCCGGCGAACATGGCGGCCGTGCCGAACATGCGAAACGCGCTCGCGCCGATCCCTAGCACGCGTACAAGTAGCTCGCCCTGCATGCCGAGCATGGTCATGCTGAATCGCAGCACCGCGAGCGGCCCAAGCACGCCGGCGAGTGCGATCGTCAGCGTGCCGACCGTGACGAGCAGCGCGGCGAGCACGGTGAGCGCAGTAATGATCGCGATCGCGGCCGTGCTGTGCTCTTTCATGAATCCGACGACCTTCGCCGTGAGTGTTGCCTGCATCTGCAGACCGGCGTTATAGAGCGGCGACACCTTCTCGCCAATCTCCTGCTTGAGATTCTTGAGCTGCGCGAGCGACTCGGTTTCACGACCGGTCGTCATCTGCTCGCCTTTCGCCTTCAGCTCTTCGATGCCGTCAGCGCCCGCGTTGAGCTTCTCGTTCTTGTGAATCTGCCCGCTCTGCATGTACATCGTTGTGAATAGATTCGCCGCCGTACGATTCGTGAAAATCGTCGAGATCATGTCTTTGACCTTATCCGGGTCAGTGATCCCTTTCGCGGCGAGCTTCGGCAGCAGCACCTTTTCGAGCCATTCGAGCGGCGACGCCTTCAGCATGTCGCCGCCGGTGAGCGCGCCCGGCTTCACTTGCTTGAGCGTGCCGATCTTCGTGTATTCGACCATCTTCGGATCGAGCAGACCGAGCGACATCATTTGCTTGGCAGCGCGAACCGTTGTCTTGCCTTGGTAGACGTTACTGTATGCCGACATCAATCCAGTTCCGACCGCGTGCCCGCCCATTTCCTGAATGAGCGGCTCCATCTGATAATAGAACGCGTCTTTGCGCAGTTGCTTCGCCGCGACGCCACCGGTCTGAATGAAATTGCGCCATTCATCGCCGCCCACGCGGCCGCCGGTTGCGGTGAGCACCTTCTGCACCATGTTCGCTTCGTCTTTGAACGTCGCTTCGTCTTTGGTGCCGCCGCGCAGCTCGATCACCTTCAACATGTTCATGAACTTCTCTTCGTTCGCGTGCGCATCTTCCGCACCAAACATCGATTCGTTCGCAAACTTCATCTTGGCGAGCGTCGGCATGACCATTTGCGCATGATGCTCGTCGGCAAAGATGGTGAGCGCGTCTCGCATCATCGTGAGATTGTCGGTCGTCGACACGCCATACATTTTCATGGCGCGCGCGTATTTGATCGCGTCTTCCGCCGCATGATCGCCGAGGCCGAGCGCCTTAATGCGCATGCCCTCGTTCTCCGCTTTCTTCGACTCGTCGAGCGTTTCGCGCAAGTCGCCGAGCACATGCGCGCCGGTGCTGCGCGTGGCGTAGCCGGCCACAGCCATATTCGCCGCGAAGCCCTGCACGCCCTGCATGCTCTTGCGCGCCGTGGCGACGCGCTTCTCACGATCGCTGATTTGCTGCAGCTTGGCGGCCTGCTCATTCATGGCCGCGTTGGTCGCCGCGATGTTGGTGCGCAGCTCGCGCTCATGTTGCGCGAGGTTGCGCGTATTGATGCCTGCGCCTTCGAGGCGCGTGCGCAGATCGTTGACCGTCTGCGCCTGTTGCTTTTGCTGTTGCGAGAGCGCGCGTGCGGCCTCGCGTGCGCTCTGCAAGTCCGCGATCATCTTCTGCGACGGCGGCCCCATGGTGCGCAGCGAGCCCGCCAATTCCTTCACGCGGGCGCGCGCGGTCGCGAGCTGCGCGCCGGTTGCTTCGAGGCCGGTGCGCATTTCACGAAACGAGGCGACGGCCTTTTGCGTCTTAACCATTTCGGCGAGCTCGCGCCGCGTTTCCTTCAATGACGCGGCGAGCCCCTTGTTTCCCGCGAGCATGGTTTTAAGGGGCTTGGTGATGTTGTCGACCATGTCGAACATCACGCGGAGTTTCAGCGCGTTATCCATCAGTCTTTTCGCTCGTATCGTTCACGCGCCCGCTCGCGCCAGTCCATCAGCTCCGACAGGCTGAATTCATTCATCGTCGCCGGCGTCCATCCGAACACGAGCGCGATATCGGCCATGGGGTCTTCTACCCGTTCAGGGATTCCAGCTTCGACTTCACGGCCTTCGGCGTCAAAAAACCTGCAAAGATGCCTCCCAGCATCACGAGGTCAGCCGGATCGATGTTCGCGACATCCTGCTCGGTCAGCGTCGGCGTGCTGATGCGCGGCAGCACCTTCGAGAGCGCAACCACGTCGAGATTCACGAGATCGGAGAGCGACGCGCCGCGCAGCTCGCCCGACTTCGGTTTGCGCAACGTGACCTTATCGATGGTCTGATTGCCGCGCACGAGCGGCGTGTCGAGCGTGTGCGTGTTCGGGTCTTCGACGAGCTCGGCGACAACGTCGACGGCGTCTTGCGTATTGGTCTGCTTGTTCGTTTTCATGCTGTCCCTTGTGGCGTGATGTGAATGATCGCGAGCCGGTCATGGCCGGCCCGCGTGTGGTTCGGTTACAGGCCGATCGCGGTGCGCAGCGCCGCGAGCAGATCAGTGCCGCCGACCTTTTCGATCATGTTGACGAAATCGAGCTCGATGATGTCTTCGCCGTTGATGCTCAGCTTGTAGTAGCTGGCGACGGTCGTCACCTTGAAAGACGTGTCTTCCTTCGCCTTCGCTGTGCCCGGATCGATTTCCATGTGACGACCCTTCACGACGATCTCGACGGAGTCGTACGAGGTCGAGTCTTCCGCCTGATAGCCGCCTGCGAATCGCAGCAGCACGCCGTCATGCTTCGTGATGCCGTATTGTGTGAGCACCGATTTCATGAGGCCGCCGGCGGTCCATTCCATCTGAATGCCTTCCTGACCGAAATCGACCTTGATCGGGCCGCTCATGCCGCCGCCCTGCCAGTCTTCCATCTTTCGCGTCAGCTTCGGCAGCGTGATTTCGCCGACTTGCCCGACGAAATTCTCGCCGTTGTGGAAGAGGTTGAACCCCTTCAGCTTACGAGGCATACCCATGTTGTGAGGCTCCTATACGTGCCGATATGGCGTGTGTGGTTACGCGTTCACGCGCGAGGCGAAGTCGGCGAGGTAACGATCGGTGATGCGTTGCTGCAGCACCAAGTTTTCGAGCGGCGGCACCGGCGTGTAGTCATAGTCGATGTACGCCTTGCCCGACTTCAGCACATCGGTCGTGTTCGGCTCCGGGTCAAACCACGACGAACCGCCGATCATGTAACCCTGCGACACCCACTCGCGGAACTTGCCGTTGATCGCTTCGATGATGTCGCGCGGCAGCGACGGATTGAGCGGGCCGTCGATGACAGGCATCTGCGCTTCTGCGATCGAATCCGCGATGACCTGCGCCGTGCGCGTGTAGTTCTCGAACTGAAAGAGCGGATCGTCGGAACAGGTACGCGAGCCCCAAAACCGATAGCCGTCTTTGTTGATGAGCGTCGTCACGTCGAGCTCGTTGAGATAGCCCGCGTCGGTCGCCGGGTCTTGCAAGTCCCACGACACATCAGCCGAGATTCCCACGACGCCATTCACGCCGACATTCGACAGGGTCTTATGCCAGCCGGTGTCGTTGTCGATCTTGGCGCGCAGGCCCATCGCATACGCGACGGCCGGCACTTCGACATTCGCGTTCGCCGTCGAATCCCAAGCGAGGAAATTCGGCCACATGATCATGACTTCGCGCTGGCTGAATTGAGCGCGATAGGTCGTGACTTCCTCTTTCGTCTTGCATCCGCTCGCATAGGCGTACACGAACCCGCGCAGCGATTGCGCGATCGCGGCGAGCGCGGCCGTGACCGGCTGCGTGTCGAGGTCCGGCGCGCCGAGAATCCGCGGCTTGACGCCGAGCTGCGCCTGCGCGGCGAGCAGCGCTTTCATGCCGGTGTATTTGCCATCTGCCGTCACCGAGCCGATGACGTTCGTCGTCGTCGCGGCCGCGTCCGCACCTTCAGCAACGCGCACGACAACCGTCACCGGCTTGGTTTGCTGACCGATCGCATTGAGCGTCTTGTACAGCGTGCCTTTGGTGCCGGCTTTGCCGAGCGCGGCGACAACGTTCGTGATCAATACGGGTGTATCGAGCGGGAACATCGTCGCGTCGGCGTCTTCTGCCGTGCACACGACGCCCACGACAGCAGTCGATACCGTGCGAATCGGGCGCGTGCCCGAATTAATTTCAACGACGCGTACGCCGTGGTGATAGTCCTGCGCCATGTTGTTTCACTCCGAGGGTGAGGTGATACGGGAAAGTGTCGCGGTCGAATCGTTCGATGCGCCGCTCTGGTTTTCGGGAAAGAGCGCGCGCGCACCTTCATCCGATTCGATCGACTTCAGGCAATGGTCTTTCTGCAGCAGATCGAGGCAACGACAGAGCACGCAGCCCCATCGCTTGCCCTCTTGCATGGCCTTGCCCGCGCGGCTCGATATCGTCTCGTCGGGATCGCCTAATGCGATCGTGTTCGCGAGCTGATCGAGCGCCACGAGCACGTTTCGAATCCAGCACGAGAACACGCTCAGCTCCACGCGATTGCATTTACTGCGTCGACTGATTCGGCGGCCGCAACTTGCGCAGCGAGCTGCGCATTGCGCGCCATCGCGTCGAGGATTGCGGCTTTGCCGTCCTGGCCTACGCGCTGAATCTGCGCGGCCGTGTGCGCACGAAACTCCCATTGGCCGGATGCATCGGCGCACCAAAACGGCGTCGACCAATCGGCCGCATTGCCGGGCATGAGCGAGGCGAGCACGCTCGATGCGAGGTTTTGCTGATCGGTGTCTTTCGCCGGATAGCTGAAGAGCTCGCCGAGCGCGCTCGACGAAAAGCCTGCGTAGATCGTTGCTTTGCATGCGGCCGACAGCTCGGCAACTTTTGCGGCTTGCGCCGCCGCGAGCAGCTCGGCGTTAGACGGCGGCGGCATGTCGGCGAGCCCGCCATCTTTCACGCCGCGTGTGCCCTGGTTGCTAATGCAGAAAATCCATTCGTCATCCGTTATATCGATGACGCTCGCGCCATCTGGCGCGGGGCTATCAACGGTGTCATAGAAAGCGATGATCGGCTTGACGAGCTCGTTGCTCGATGCGTCGTATGCGGCTTGTTTTTGGCTCATGATTTTTTAGTATCCGATCGAAATAAGCTGCACGCCACCGGACATTCGCGACGGAGTACTCCCGGATGTTGTCCAGTTATTCAAAAGGCAACCTGTCTTTGATTGGTTGTACTGTGTAGCGAACGAAAATCCGTTGTTATTCGGTGTGACAACAACGTTTAAGCATGCCGTAGGAAAAGCGATAGGCCATGTGACAGGAGTGTCCGCCGATGCGCTGCTTGTGAGATTCATCCACTGGATAATCAAGCCGCTTGGTAGCTTTTGATAGCCGGAACCGACCAGCGATGCAGTAAATTGCGACGAATAGCGGTTCATCAGATTGCCGCCAAACGCATACCAGCCGTTTGTCCCGTTGCTAATCAGAGTGACAGCCTCGCCCGGCTGCAACGTCAGAGTTGTGAGCGCCGAGCCATTCACAGAAATGGTGTCGGTGCCTTGACGATTTATCGTCATGTTGACGTTTGTCTGATTGACGAAATCGATAGCCGCGCCGCGAGCAATGGATGAACACAACGGCAACACTTGCGTTGATGCCGCGCTAGCAATCTGGATATTCGCCGATCCAACGCTTGCCGGCGTTAGCGTCTGGCTAACGGCTCCGACAAGTCCTGCATAATTGCCGAGCGCTTGCTGCAGAGCCGCCATCGTGGCAATTGACGTGTCGCTTACGAACTGCGCGGGCGTGACGCCCTTTCTGATACCCGCACTGTTCTCGATCAGTACCCATGCACCGTTGCCGCTGTTCAAAGCGGAATTCCACTGCACGGCACACAGCCCGTTCACGACAATCTCACCACCGGTCAATGGCGCGTGATCGAGCCCATAGATCGGGCTCGGTGCGATGATCGGCGCATCTGTCGCGTTTGGCGTGAAAGTCGTCGCGCCGGTGTTCGCCGACGCGGCTTTGAAACGCAGCACCATGCCGTCGACGCGAGCGGTCACGACCGGCGCATACGATGCAGTGATCGCGTTCGCGGTGCCGCCGGCGAGCGAATATGCCTTTGCGACGTTAAAGATTTCCGCGATTCGATTGAATAGATACTTCGTTCGGTTCGCGAGCTGCTTAAGCGGCTTGTTATCGATGCCGTCCGGTCCACCTTCGACCGGGTCAGACGTCTCGTACTGGTAAATCCCCGCTTCCCACTGATCCTGATCGACGATATTCGTCATGCTTGGACGCTCCCTCTTGTGTATTGGCCGTTGCGCAGCGCGACGCCGTTATGCCGAATTTCGGCTTGCTGATAATCGAGCGACACGAGCTGCGAGCGCTGCGGCGCATACCGTTCGAGCACGGCGCGCAGGTTCATCGCTTGGTCAACCGTGATCGGCTGCGAGAGACGCACGATGTATTGCGCCCACGCCGACGCATCGCCGTGCAAGTAATCGCCATTGCGCGTCGTGCTGCCGTCGCGCCGGCGAATGCGCCGCCCTTCGACGATCGTCACTTCGCCGAAACCAAGCCGGCGAATCACTTCGCGCACGGCCCATGGCGTGCCGCGCTTCTGATGCAGTTGAATCGCGCCCTTGATCAGCGCGCGCCGTGCGGCGTCTGACTCGGCGAGCTCCCATCCATCAACGGACACTTCGGCCGCGAGATACGGCAGCAGCGCCGCCGGGCACGTGTCGGGATTCCAATAGTCGCGAATCGGGATCGGCAGATCGTCGATCGCGCCGATCGCGGTCGCGGTGCGCTTTTCGAGCGTGGTCGCATTCGGCGGCAGCAGATTAGGCATAGATACCGCCGTTCTCGATCACAACTTCGAGGCAAAAGGACGCCTGCGTGTCGTCGATTACAAGGTCTGCGGCCGGCTCGATCAGTTCCGTCTTGGTGAGGCCGGCGGCCTGCAACACACCGGTGATTGCCGACACTGCCACGCCGACGCCGATGCGGTGCACCTTGTCCGCATACGCCTGCGCATTTTTCGCGGCCTGCGCGAGCAGCACATCAGCGCCCACGGCCGATTTCGTGTAGCCCTTCGCGTGAATGCGATACGCAACGATTTCCGCCGAGGCGACAAAGACGGTGTCATTGAGCGGCCGCTGATCTTCCGCGCTCAGTGCGTCATCGACCGCGTCGATGATCGACTGCGGCACCGTGCCGTCGCCGTCGCGCGCGAGCAGCGTCACAAGCACGTCGCCCGGTTGTGGGCGCGAGGTCTTCGCATCGAGCAGTTGCCCGTCGACGGCGAGCGCCTTCGAGACATACGCGGCCGCCGGCCCGGCGACGCTAAATCCTTGCGGCGCGAGCTGAATGCGCCGGCGCAGATCGTCGTCGTCTTCGTCGACTTCGTCGATGTTGTTCTCCGGATCGGCCGGCGTCACGACGAGACGCAGCAGCCCGAAAAGCGCCGCGCGCTGCGCGAGGTCGTTTCCGGTCGCGAAAGCGAGCATCACGGCGCGCGTCGCATCGTTGATCCGCTGACGCAGCACGAGCTCGCGATAACTGTTCTCCTGCAGCAGACGCGCGAGCGGCTCGGATTCGAGCTCGACGGTCGCCGCGATATCGGCCTGCTCGTCTTCCGGCCACAGCGCAATGAGCGCGGCCTTACGCGTCGCGAGAATGCTCTCAAAGTCGAGCACTTCGAGCACATCAGGAAGCGGCAGGCTAGCGAGGTCGATTAATGCTGACGTGCTCATAGCGTTTGTCCGGTTGTCAGGTCGACTTTGGTCTGAACCGTGTCGCCGGTTTCGGTCGTATAGCCTTCGATGTCTAATACCTGCGCACCGCCGAAAGTCGAATCGTCGGTGCTCAGTTGCACGCGCGTGATCGTCAGACGCGGCTCATATCGCATGAGCGCCGTCGCGACGGCCGCGTAGAGACGCGTGCGCGCCGCGCCGTTGTTCGGTTGGTCGACGAGATCGAAGAGCTCGGAGCCGAACGCGCGACGCTTGACGCACGACGCGAGCGGCGTCGTCAGAATCTTTGCGATCGACTGATACAGGTGCGAAAGGCCGCCGAGCGAGCGGCCGGTGCTAGCGTTCATCCCTTTCATATCGGCTCACCCACGGTCCCGCCTTGCGGATCGGCGTGCGAGTGGTGCGGCACGCTGACGCCTCCCGACTTCACTTCGCCGCTGAAATCAGCCGCGCCGTCGATCGTCATCGTCTTGCCTTCGCCTCCACTGCCCGTCATGCCCGATTCGAAAGCGAACTGGCCTTTCACCGTGAGTGACTTGGTGACGATCGTATCGCCATCGAGCGTGATCGAATCGGCTTTGACGTTCGCCGTCTGCGTCGTCACATTCACCGCGCCCGGCGCAATTACCTTCACCGTCGCGCCGGCCGGCAACGTCGCCGACAGCTCGTGCGCAGCATGGTCGTACTGCATAACTGCGCCATCTGGATAGACGGTCGTGTGCACGTCCGCGCTATGCGCCGGTGCCGGCGCGGCGTCGGAAAAGATGCCGGGCAGCGCGACGCCTTGCGCCGGATCGCCCATCGGACAAAAGAGCACGACCTGCTCGCCGACAGTCGGCGGATTCCATTCGCGCGTCGCGCCTGCGCGCGCAGCGAAAAACGGAATCCAGTTCGTCGTCAGGCCGGGATTGTTCGTGTCTTCGGGGTCGCCCACCGATACGCGCACGGTCGGCGGGTTCGTCGAGAGGTCGACCGCGAACACTGACCCTTTGCGGATCAGGTTGACAATCAAGCGGCGGAATTCGTTAGCGTCCATATCGGCCATGTTGCCGGCCATGCGCGCGCGAGGCGAGCGACGCGCTATGTGTTTCGTCTGGACACAAAAAAGCCCTGCGAACAGGGCTCGAATCGTTACTTGGTGATGTGCTTCAAGATCATGTCGCGGATCAGTTCGCGGTCTTCTGTCGTGAAGCCGAGCAGCACGCGCGCCGGGTATTTGTAGTCTTTCCCGCCGGGCGCGACGCGATCCGTCTCGCCGAACTGATGCACGCGCGCCACGCGCGACACGCGGCCAGAAAAGCCAATCGCGAGCCCGGTCGCGTCGACTTCTGTCTGCAGGTAACGCGCGGTGCGCAGCTTCATAAACATCGCCGTGCGCTTGATGCGGCCGCGCTTGTCGCGCAGCGCTTTGCCGCCGGGCTTGAGTCGCGGCTTTCGTGCATCGTAGCCGCTCCCGTCTGGATTGCGTTGCGCCGCGATGCGCGCCTGTTGACTGCGGCGCAGCTCACGCGCGATGTCGCGCATCGCCGCACGTCGCGCCGGCGCGTCGAGCTTCGTGAGCAGGCCGCCGAGCCAGTTTTCGAAGAGGTTCAGCTCTTCGGCCACGGTTCACCGGTCCATGTGATCGAGTCGGCAAGCGCTTGCGAATCGTCGATGTGCGTCACGGTGCGCTCGCCTGTCGGGCCGGTGCCGACGACGACGCTTTCTGTCATCTGCAGCTTGATCGACACATCGGCGGTCGCGTTGTCGAGAATGTCGATCTCGAACGTGATGCCGTTCGAGCGTTGATCGAAATTGCTCACGAGGTCCGACTGATACTTTCGCACCCAATCGACGATCGCAATAAAGAGGTCGTCGGCGTCGCCGGCGAAATCCAGCACGATCACGTTGAGCACGTAGCGATACTCGAACGAGCTCGATATCGTGCCGGTCGCTGCGAGCGATCCCTGATCGATGAATACCGTCAGCTTGTCGGGATTTTCCGCAAGCGTCGGGATAGCAGCGACGAGCGCCGCGCGCAGGCTCGCCGGCTTAATCATGCTTCGCCGGCGCGGCCTGCGCGTCGATTTCTGCCTGCGCGGCCGTCTGGCACGAAACGATCATGTCGACTTTGGCCGCACATGCACCCCATGCGCCTTTGGCGGTCGTGAGCGCCGCACGCAGCTCGCCATTAGTTGTCGGAGCCATCGCCGGCAGCGTGCACGGAGTGATCGTCTGACACTGCAGCACCGAAATCCGCGGTGCCGGTGTAAGCGGGGCTTGCTGACAGGCGCACAACGTCAGCAGGCAAAGGAGTATCGGCCCACGTGCGAACGGTCGGATTTTCATTGATCACCTTCTTGATTGCTTGGCGTTCGCTCGTGACGGCCGCATGAACGGCGGTCGTCGACTTGTCGAGCTGCGCTTGCTGCTTCGCTTTTTCGCTCGCGTTGCGCTGCAGGTCGGCGATCGTCTTGTTTCGGTCGACAATTCCCTGCTTCGCGGTTTCGAGCTGATGATTTGCATCGTCTAGCTCGGCGTGCAGCTCGCGCACGTAGAGCACGCCACCCACGAGCGCCGCGATCACGATCGCGCCGGCGACGAGTTTCGCGATGATCGGATTCATGCGGCCGCCTTTTCCGCCGGCGCATAGCGCTCGTACGCGCGCGCCAGCTTCACGTCATAGAGATTTTGCGCATAGGCCGCGCCGTTGTATCCCTTCGCGAACTGAACCCACTTGCGCGCCTTCAGCGCCGCGAGCAGATTCGCATCGGCCGCAACGAACCGCACGAAGGCGTCGAGCTGGTCGCCCTCGCCGTTTTCCATGCGCGACACGAACTCGTCGACGCTTGCATAGCCGAGCCGCTTCCAGTGCTCGCCCATCACCTGAAACGCGCCCCAACTCGCCGACTCGTACGCTGCGCCGGCGTCGATCAATTCGGCCGATGCGAGGCGCATGTATTCCGCCGGTCCGCCCTTATAGCCGCCGCGATCCTGCGCGACGATGTTCGGATAGCGCGCCGCGAGCGGTGCCGGATCGATGCCGCGCGCCTGCAGGCGTTGCCAGAAAATGTGACGCTCGAAGAGAATCACCGGCCGGCCATCAGAGAGGAAGCCCGAACCGCTCGACTCGACTTCATTCACCGCGCGCACGCATGCGACCTGCACGCCGAGCGCGGCGGCCGCCTGGACAATGTCCGCGTCGCCGAGGTGCTTCGGATCGCGCCGGCCGGTCGCGATCGCCGCGAGCGTCTTCGGTCCTGCGATGCCGTCGACGACGAGCCCGGTTTTCGTCTGGATCGCCTTGACGGCGGTTTCCGTTTCGTCGTCATAGACATGCGTCACGGCAAGCGTGTAGCCGGCCCGAATGAGCCGACGCTGCAGCAGGCCGACATCGTCGCCGAAGTCGCCGAGTCGATGCGTTTTCATTGTTCGTTGCTCCACAAGAGCCGCGCGATGTTGCCGCGCGCGGCGTACACGAAGAGCGCCAGTAGGACAGCCGTCGCCGCTTCGAAAAATCCGACGTGCTTCGCGTGCAGTGCGAGCTCGATCGCCGATCCGCCCGACACCGCAACGACCGCCCATGCGACCCACGAAACATGATGGCGGTGTCTGGCGCCGTTGCGCCGATAGAACAGGACACGCAGCATGGCCGCGACGTGAGCCGCGAGCGCGATCACCGCAAACGAGATGTGCATATCAGCCGCCTCGCTTCAGGAATGCCAGTAGATCGATGTTTTTCACGCGCTCGATCAGTTGCAACGTGACAGTTATCACGAGCGCGGCCGCAAAGAAGCCGGCGACGCCCGTCGATCGGATCGGCGTCGCGTTGACGATTTCGGGCGCGGCGAGATAGCCCATCACAAGCGAAATCAGCATGTACGCGATGCGCTGCAAAATGCCGATGTCTTTCGAGGTCACGACGACAAGCGCCGCGCCGGTGAAAGCGCCGATCAGCGCATTGCCGTCGATTCCGGGCGCAAGGCCGGCGAGTCCGATCGCTGCCGACAGCGCTGCGGCGGTTGTGGTGTTCGGTTCGGCCATGTCGCCAGCTCCAAAGATCAGTCAAACAATTGCAATAGCGGCGTCGTGCTCTCGACGGTCGAGAGCGCAGGCATATCGACGACAGTTCCGAGCGGCAGCACGAGGCCCAAATCGGCGAGGCCCGCGTTAGCTTCGAGCACCGCCTCAACGGTGCCATCGGTGCGACCGTAGATGCGCCAGCACAGCGCGTCTACTGTGTCGCCTTGTTGCGTCGTGACCTTCATCAGATCAACTCGACGGTCGATCGCGCGATGCCGCGCAAGTCGTTGAGCGCCCACCTGACGTTACGGCGCGCGCTGCAGATCGTCGCTTCGAGGTCTTCGGCCTTCTGCCCGCCCGACTTTGTCGTGTCCCAATCGCGATAGCGTTCGGTGAGGTCGGCGTGCGTCATGTTGAACACGGCGCGGCGGTATCGCGCGAGCTGCACGCTCTCGCCAGCGACGCGCGGCGCAGGCACATCGGCGAGCGTCGCGAATCCGGCCGCGAGCTTCTCGACGCGCCATGTGTAGAGCTCGGCGTTCACGCTCGCGACCGCGTCGATGGTCGCCTCGCGCAAACGCTCATGTGTCACGGTGCCATCGAGGCGCGTCGATGCGCGCAGCTCGTCGAGCGAGATATCGGGAAAGAAGCCGTCGTTTTCGATCGTCGCCGCGTCGGGCGTCGGCGGATTCGGTTCGGCGGTCGCGATAAAACTGCTCATAGCACGTGACTCGGAATAAGTGGACGGTGAACCGGCGTCGGTATCGCGTAGCGCTCAGCCGTTGCGATCGTCAGCCGGTGCCGTCGATGCCGGGGGGGCTCGTTACGTGCGGCCGGCCGCTTTGGCCGTCGCACTCCTCAACTCGTTTTCGAGTCGAGTGATGTCTTTTTTCACGCCGATCCGATCGTGCAAGTCGACGGCTCGGCGAAACATTTCAAGCGCTCGAACCGGGTCGGACTTCTCCAACGCGTAGCCGAGTGCCTTCTGCAGCTTTGCTCTGATCTGATCGTGCATGTCATACGATCGCGTCAGCTCGTCGACTTCCTGCAGGAAGCCGACCGGGAAAATTTCGCCGGTGCTGAAGGCGCGCAATGCAGCCT
Organism: Caballeronia sp. ATUFL_F2_KS9A; assembly: GCF_023630765.1. Taxonomy (NCBI): domain Bacteria; kingdom Pseudomonadati; phylum Pseudomonadota; class Betaproteobacteria; order Burkholderiales; family Burkholderiaceae; genus Caballeronia; species Caballeronia sp. ATUFL_F2_KS9A. The sequence continues at coordinate 229,707 of NZ_JALQEK010000029.1, forward strand.
CCGCGAATTCTTCTGCGACCGCCGCCGGCAGCGCTCGCTCATAGTGCTCAGGCAATGTCATGGCGTGCCGCAGCGCATAGCGCGCGATATCTAGCGCGCCGGCATAGTCGCCCGCGTCGATACGCCAGATCATGACCGTTGCAATTACATCGTCTTGAGCGCCCCGCCCACCATCAAGCACGCCGGCGACGTAGTCGACGTATTCCGGCAGCACTTCGCGCTTCACATCGATCTTTCGTGCGACCGACTGAATCGACTTCAGTCGACGCTTATCGACCGCGAGCTTTGCGAGCATGAGCTCGTATTGCCGCGTGCCGGCGAGCGTCTTACCGGGCGCGACCGATGCGGCCGCTTGTGCTGCGCGAATGCGCGCTTGGTGTCGGCGAGCAGGGCTAGACATCGTTATGCCGCCTCAATCTCGATGTTTTCCACGACCGCGCCACAGCCGTAGTCTTCGACGACATACGCCTCGTTGCTCGATTCGTAGTTCTCGATCTGATCTCGCTTCGGGTTGTCCACCACCGTGCGACGGCGGCCGCCGTTCTGGTAATAGATCGACAGATTGTCGAGACGCGTGATCGCGAGCGTGTTCGCCGGGAAGAACGGCGCGCTCACGGCCTGTTTGCCGCCGATGCGCTTGCCGCTGATGACCATATCGAGCGCGGCCTGCTCGGTCGCAACGTTCGCCGAGCTCACGAGCGGGAAATACTTGTCATGCAGCAGCGCGCTACCGACCACGACCACCACGGCCGGATCATCGCGATACCACTCGTCGAGCAGTTGCAGCGCGTCGAGCACGAGCGCGTCGAGATTCTTGTAATCGGAGCCGGCGGCCGTGCCGACCTTGACCTTGTTCGAGCCTGCGACGGCTTCGTGCATCACGCGATCGGCGGCGTTTTCGCGCCACTTTTGCAGCCAGCCCTTATTCACGTCCTGCAGCAGCGGATTCGCTGCGCGGTCCGACGATGCGGCGCGCGACGTGCCATTGAAGCCGATGCAAATCCGGTCGAGTGCCGTGCGCTGCACGATCGCGTCGCGAATCAGCGTCTGGAATTCGGGCTTTTGCGCCCACGCATCGAGGCGCGAGTACTTCAGCGCCGTGTCGAAATTGGTCTGCGTGCAGAAGTAGCCGTTGTCGTCGAGCGTCGTCGGATCGACGGGCGTGCGATCTTTCGCGCTCGTGTCGGTCGTGCTGGCGATCGGTGCGCCGATGCCGAGGCCGATTTTCGAACCGGCCTGCTCTTCGACACCAATCATGTTGATGCGCTTCAGGAATTCGCTCGACGCCTGAATTCGGCCTTCGAGTGTTTGCTGCACGGACGGGTCGACCGTGAATTTCACCGACGCATCGGGCACGCCGTTGAGCTGTGCGATCGCGCCGAGATAGGCATTGAACAGCGCGCGGGTATTGTTGCGCATGAACTTCTCCAAACGTTGAGGGGTAAGCCGGGTCAGGTAGCGGAACGATCAGCAGTCGGTCGTTTGCACGCCGCTCGATCCGGTCGCCGGCGCGCGCGGTGCGCTGCTCGGCTGCGTCGACAGCTTTGCGGTGAGCTCTTCGAGTTGCTTCGCGGTCGATGCGTGTGCGCCCTTCTCTGCGTCGAGCTCGGTTCGCAAGGTGTCGAGCTGCGTCGACAGCTCTTCGACACGCGTCGCTTGTTCGTTACTGTGCGTTGCGAGTGCTTCGATTGCCTGCGCCGCATCGGCAAAGCGCTTTTCGTCCGATGCGCCCTTGGTGCGCACGAGGCCGATGATTTCGGCGACACGAGCGAAGAGGCCCGGTGATGTGATGCTCGGCGCGGTCTGCGTCGGCTCGATGCCTTCGAATTCGATCGCGGTTTCTTCCGCGACTGAAAAGACGTTGTCGGGGCTCTGCTTGCGGTGTGCCAGCGGATTCTTTGCGCCGAGGCCGGCCGCGAACTGCAGGATTTCCGTTCCGAGACTCGCCGGGCTATCCGTCACCGCGAGGCCCATGAGATAAGCCTGCTTCGTGTCAGCGAACGAATAGCTGATTTCGATCGACGTATAGATTTTCTGACCGGCATTCACGAGCGCCACGAGCGCCGGCGTCGGCTTGATCTGCGCATACAAAGCGAACTTACCTTTGAGCGGACCATCGGCGAGCGCTTCGGCCTTCAGTGCGATCACGTCGCCGTACGCGCCGAAGGGATTCGTTTCCGACAAGGGGGCATAGCCGCGAATGTGCTCGCAGTTCACGCGTGCGCCGTACTTCTCCGGGTCATACGACGCGGCCATCTGTTCGATCCATTCGCGTTGAATGTTCCGGCCATCGGTTGTCGCACCTTCGACCGCGACTCGAAACCATTTCGAAGTCGTGTCGGCATGTGCGCCTACGCCAGTGATCTGACCGATGCCGAGTGCCGCGAGACTTGCCGCGCCGAACATCGGCGCATGTCCGGTGAGTGCGCCGATCACGTCGACGTGGTTCATAAGCGCGGGCACTACGGCAGCGTGCGCGTACGCCGGCACCATCATGCAGACCACGGCGTAAATCCCGGCCGCGACGGCCAGCATCGTTTTACGTTTCATCGAAAAGCCTCTCAGGTTCAATTTGGGCGTTACCACATGTGACATGTGTAAGTGAATGTTGCACTTGCCGAGTCCGACAAACAACGAAGCGCATCAGTAATTCGTCGGAGTACAAACGACTCTTATGCGCGCGCGCGCGAGTGACCGTTACGCTTTCGGCATGCTAGAAAATGCCCCGACACTCTCGCCCGATATCGATCCGCAACGCGTTGCGCGCGACCTCTACTGGAAGGGGTATCGCGTCAGCGCCATTGCGGATCAGCTCGGCTTGCCACGCTCAACAGTTGAGTCGTGGAAGCAACGCGATAAGTGGGATAAGGCAAGCATTGCTGAGAAGGTTGAGGCTGCACTAGAAACGCGCCTGATCGTGCTCATTTCAAAGGAAGTAAAAGAGCCCGTCGACTTCAAAGAGATTGACTTGCTCACGCGCCAGATCGAACGCATGGCATGCGTGCGCAAGTACGACGACACTGGCAAGGCGTCTGACCTGAATCCGAATCTGAAGGCGCGCAACGAAGGCCCGAAAAAGCGAGCGCCGCGAAACAACATCACGCCCGAGCAGCAGGCCAAGCTACACGATGCTTTCCTCGAATCGGCGTTTCCGTATCAGCGCATCTGGTACGAGGCCGGCAGCAACCGCACGCGAAACCTGCTCAAGTCTCGACAGATCGGCGCGACGTTTTATTTTGCTCGTGAAGCGCTTGACGACGCGCTCGAAACCGGCCGGAATCAAATTTTCCTTTCCGCCAGCAAGGCACAGGTGCATGTGTTCCGGCAGTACATCTGCGCGTTCGCTCGCGAGGTCGCGCAAGTTGAGCTCACCGGCGAAACGATCCTTCTACCGAACGGTGCCGAGCTTTTCTTTCTCAGCACGAACGCGAAAACTGCGCAGAGCTATCACGGCAATTTCTATTTCGACGAATATTTTTGGGTTCATGGTTTCAAGACGCTGAACAAGGTCGCGCAAGCCATGGCGAGCCATAAGCACTGGCGAAAGACCTACTTCTCAACGCCATCGAGCATTGCGCACGAGGCTTATCCGTTCTGGACCGGCGATCACTACAATCGCGGCCGCGCGAAAGCCGATCACGTTCATCTTGACGTTTCGCATAGCGCGCTCGCGAACGGCCTTCTGTGCGACGACCGGCAATGGCGTCAGATTGTCACGGTTGAGGACGCCGCAGCGCGCGGCTGTGATCTGTTCGACCTCGAAGAGCTGCGCCTCGAAAACAGCGCCGAGGAATTCGCGAACCTGTACATGTGTCAGTTCATCGACGACTCGGCGTCGATCTTTCCGCTCGCGGACCTTCAACGCTGCATGGTCGACACATGGGAAGTTTGGGAAGACGTCGAATTTCTCTCCGCTCGACCCTATGGCTATCGTCCGGTTTGGATTGGCTACGACCCTGCGCATACCGGCGATTCCGCTGGCTGTGTCGTCGTTGCGCCCCCAAGTGTTCCAGGCGGAAAGTTTCGCGTGCTCGAAAAATTGCAATGGCGCGGCATGGATTTCGAGGGGCAGGCCGAGAGCATCAAGCAGCTCACCCAACGATACACCGTCACGTACATGGCGATCGACACAACCGGCATCGGCCAAGGTGTCTATCAACTTGTGCGCCAGTTCTTTCCGGCCGCCGTCGCGCTCAACTATTCGCCTGAAGTCAAAAGCCGTCTCGTTCTGAAAGGACTTTCCGTCGTTGGCAAAGCACGACTCGAATTTGATTCCGGCTGGACCGATCTCGCTCAATCGTTCATGCAGATTCGCAAGACGATGACCGCGAGCGGCCGGCAAGTCACGTATCACGCGAGCCGTAGCGAGGAAACCGGACATGCCGACTTGGCGTGGGCGTGCCTGCATGCACTCGGCAATGAGCCGCTCGAAGGCTCGACGACGAATAACCGCAGCTTTATGGAGATTTCCTAATGAAAAAGAATCGCGGCCAATCCGGCGCGAGCGCCGCAGCAGTGCCGGCGATCGCACCCACGGCTGAAGCAAGCGCATTCACGTTCGGCGATCCGATGCCGGTCATGTCGCGCGCCGAGATTCTCGATTACGTCGAGATTTATTCGAATGGCGAGTACTACGAGCCGCCCGTCAGCTTCGGCGGCCTCGCGAAATCGCTGCGCGCCGGCACACACCACGCGTCCGCGCTTTTCTTCAAGCGCAACGTGCTCGCGTCGACGTTCATTCCGCACGCGAAGTTTTCGCGCGAGTCGTTTCGACGCGTTGCGCTCGATTTCCTGACGTTCGGCAATGGCTATATCGAGCGGCAGCTCAACCGGCTCGGCGGTGTCTTGCGCTATGAGTCTGCGCCGGGCAAATACATGCGCCGCAAGCCCGATATGCAAACGTACGTCATGACCGATGGTTTTCGCGTCAAGCACGAATTCGATCCGGGCTCGATCTTTCACTTGCTCGAACCTGACATCAATCAGGAGGTCTACGGCCTGCCCGAATATCTCGGCGCGCTTCACGCCGCATGGCTTAATGAGTCGTCGACGCTCTTCCGCCGCCGCTACTACGAGAACGGCAGTCACGCCGGATTCATCCTGTACATGACCGACGCCGCGCAGCAGCAAGGCGACGTCGATGCGATTCGCGACGCGTTGAAGTCGTCGAAAGGTCCGGGTAATTTCCGCAATCTCTTCGTGTATTCTCCGAACGGCCACAAAGACGGAATCCAACTGATCCCCGTTTCCGAGGTCGCCGCGAAAGATGAATTCTTCAACATCAAGAATGTCACGCGCGACGACCTTCTCGCTGCTCACCGCGTCCCGCCTCAACTACTCGGCATCGTGCCGAGCAACACCGGCGGTTTCGGCGCGGCTGACACCGCCGCTCGCGTCTTCGCCCGCAATGAGATCGCGCCGCTACAGGCGCAATTCCTCGCCTTCAACGATTGGGCGGGCGAGGAAATCATTCGGTTCGACCCGTACGTGATCCCTGCGGCAGACAAGGCCGGGCCGGCGGCCTGATTTTTGCCTGATGAAACCCGCGCCGGCTCTGACCGCCGGCGCGTGACCGATGGATTTAGCATGTCGCCCGACTTCAAGCGCCGCATTCGAACATTGATCACCTTCCCCGCCGAGCGCGCCCTGCTCTCGGACGCCGGCCGCGCGCTGCGCACGCTCGTCGACTGCATCGGCGCGCTCTTGCTCTGGATCATCGCGCTCGCCCTCTTCCCGCTCACCGCCGGCGTCATTTTCGCCACCGATCGCGCCTCACGGCGGCCGAAATCCCGCCGATAACGGGCCGAATTTCGGCCGCCCCGCGCGGCCGGCCTATTTTCAATGTAAACGGTGCATCACGCCCCGCGTTTTCCGCGTCAAATTGCGTCATTTTTACAACCGCGTTTACGGCTCGAACCCGCCAGCCGGCGCGGCTCGACGGTCTACGCGCCCTTGCGTCAAAAGTAGGGAGACAAGAAGCGGGCAGGCGGGGAGGGGGGACCGCGTTTCAGCAGTGCGTTCGTTCGTACGCACGAGGCAACCTGCCGCCCTTCGTCGCCCCGCCGGCCCGGTTTCCCGGCCCGCTGACGGGCTCCCGGACCCTCGTCGCCCCTGCGCGCACCCCGCGAGCAACGGCCGCTTCTGCGCCCTCCTATCGCTCTCCCTTTACGGGCATCCGGTGATATCACTTTTTGATTGCACTCTGATATCATTTTCTGCTATCATTTCAGCATGAAATCCAAACACGCCCGCACCCTTGCCGCGATCAACACGAAGCCGACTTCGGGCAGCATCGTGTTTTCGGATATTGAATCGCTCGTCGTCGCTCTCGGCGGCAGCATCCACGAAGGCGCAGGCTCGCGCATCGCCTTCGAGCTGAACGGCTCGCGCCGCTATCACCATCGCCCGCACCCGGGCAAAGAGGCGAAGCGCTATCAGGTGGAAGACTTGCGCGACTGGTTCAAGGAGCTTGGAATCAAATGAGCAACGCAATGACCTACAAGGGATATATCGCCCGAATCGACTTCGACGGGCGCGATAGCATCTTCGTCGGGCACGTGCTCGGCGTGGACGACAAGATCAGCTTTCACGGTGCGACCGTCGACGAGCTGAAGAGCGATTTTCATGCGGCCGTCGATCATTACCTGACAGACTGCGAGCAGAGCGGCCGCAAACCGCAGAAGCCAGCATCGGGGAAACTGATGCTCCGCATCGATCCGGAAGTGCACGCGCGCGTAAGCATCGCGGCGGCCGTCGCCGGCGAGAGCGTCAATCAATGGTCGGAAGAGGCTCTTGCTCGCGCCGCTAGCGAAGTGTTGGAGCGCACCGCTACCGCCTGACTGCGCCCATCAAACAACAAAGGCCGCCTCGCGCTACAGCGCCGGCGGCCTTTCCTTTTGCGCCCGCAGTCCTGGCGCCCTACTTCTCACCGTCGACGTACTTCGCAAGCGCGATCGCGATCGCGGCCGCACGGCTAACGCCGAGCTCGACGGCCCGCGCGTCGATGCGCGCCAGTAGCACCGGATCGATGCCGACACTGATCGTCTCTTTCTTGCGCCGCGCGACGCGCGCCGGCTCGTCGCCGCTCGCCGCGTCAGGCGCACGGCTGATGAATTCTCGAACGGCGGCCGCGCTTGGCGTTGCCGGCCTCTTCGTGATGCTCATGTGCTGACCCCTTCGATATTGAAACGATATCGCTTTGATATCGGTTTGATGTTTTTTCTATATCGTTATGCCGTGAATACCGCGTGCGCAAGCCGGTCTACTTCTGCACATGCGACTGCATCACGCCGCGTCATTTCTTCGACGTGCAGTCCGGCACCGCTCGCGTTAGAGAACGCCTTGCGCCGGTTAAGCCGGCAGTCGAGCAGCTCGATCGCGGGAAACTCGCGCATCGCTTCGGCCGCGTCTCGATTGTCCGCGCCTTGCGGATCGGCAAGATTCAGGAACGCCAGCGCGCGCAGCTCGTGCACGCTGCGCGCTTCGTCGACGAGCTCGGCGATGTCTTCCATCGCCCATACGTCAAACGAGCGCGGCAGGAACGGTATGAGCGCCGTGTCGGCGACAGTGAGCGCCGCACGCAACGCGCTCGAATCGCGGCCGCCGGCGTCGATGATCACGTGATCGTACGCGCCGGCCTGCGCCGTGACTTGTGCGCGCAGCGTCGGGCCGTGCGCGTAGGCTGACGCGGCTATGATCGAGCGGCCGCTCTCTGCGCGCACGGTCAGCGCGCTAATGCCAGTCTCTTGCCGATCACCGTCGACAAACCAGACGCGTGCGCCGGCGAGCGAGAGCCCGAGCGCGAGCTGCAGAGCGGTCGTCGACTTGCCGACGCCGCCTTTTGTATTGACGACTGCCACAACGTTTTTCATGTGCTCCCCCGAGCGTTGAAACTACATTGAACCGATATCTTTTCGGTATCGGTTCGACATCGATCTGATATCGCAACGCGCCGCGCCATCACCACGGCTTTTTTCGTAACTCAAGCTGCTCGCGCTTCCGAGTCTCTCTGATGAATTGCTGCTCGATATCGCGAGTGCGCGCCAAACGCGCCCGGTACGCGCGCTGCCGCTCGGCGTTCGAGTAGTGCTTTCGGATTCGGCCCATTTTCGTAACGTGAAGTACTCCGCGATCGCGGCGTGATCTGGGTCCGCGAGCTCCGCTGTTTTTCGTAACGCTAGAGCCCGCGATCGCACTCTGCCTCTACTGGCGTACGGCGCTAAGGTCGCCGGGTAGCGGCGGCCCGTCTTGCGGCTCGCGGACATACATCTCGCGGCCGTTGAGGCTCTCATGTCGATACGTCTTGAACTTGCTTCCGTCTGGCTCCCATACACCGGCCTCGCGGAACACGGCGTGCACTTCGTCACGCTGATTGATCAGGTCGCACACGATCTCGACGGGCGAATCGTTCCAGCAATAGCCCGGCATCGCGGTCGCAATCTGATCGAGCAATGCTTTGCCGATGTTCGCCATGTCAGCGATCGCGTACTGCTCGGACGGCTCGAAATCGAGCGCTTCGAGCAGCGCGGCCGCTTCCCGCTGGCTGAACACAAGCGACGTTTCCGCGACCGACGCGCGAGCTCGCTGGCTTGCCTCTTCGTTTTCCAGCTCGCGGATGCGGGCGCGCGCCGCGCTCAGTTCCGCGCATGCCTGCGCGAGCAATCGCTCAGTCTCGTCGCTCGAAGCATCGCTAACAATGCGCGGCGCATCGCCGAACTCGTCAATCGTCCAGCCTTGCGGATGCGGCAGGATATCCATTGCTTTCGTTCGTTGGTTCATGTGCTCCCCCGAGCAGTTGAAACTACGTTGCATCAATTTCGGTTTGATATCGCTTCGGTTTCGATCCGCTATTGCTTCGGCATCCAACGGATCGGGACAAGCCGGCACTTCGGATGGCCGGCGACATAAATCCATTCCGGCAAGTATGCGCAATTGCGAAAGCCGCGACGGTGCATGCGCTCATGTCCCGGCTTTTCGTGAGCGTGTTTGCACGTGCGGCAATTGCTCATGCTGCTGCAGCTCGCGCGATTGCAGCGCGCGCGTAGTCGATGCCCTGCAACTTCTCGACTTGCTGCTGCAGCACATACCGCTCGATAAGCATTGCGGCCGCGTCACGTGGCAGAGACGACCATACCGATACACGCGTGTTCGGATGAGTGACTTCCCACATCAACGCGCGGCCGCCGGGAAGGTATCGAGCGCGTGCTTTCTTCGTCTGCATTTTTTCTCTCGGTTGGTGACTGATCAGAATTCGAGCTCTTGCGTGTCGCGGCGCGGCCGCTTCGGGATAGGCAGTTCCGGCGGAAACATTTCGAGCCGCGTGCGGTACGTGTGGCCACATGTCACGTCATCGCACTGAAAATCGATCTGATATTCGGTGTCAGTGACTTTCTCCATCGCGCGCGCGATTCCGCGGGCACCGCAATGCGGGCATGCGATCGTGAATCTCACGGCCGGGCCTCGCGCATCTGCGTTGTCCTGGCGTTCACTGCACCGCGCAACATCGTCGACGGCCGCACTTCAAGCTCGACGCCAGCACGCGGCCGCGACGATGCGGACAGCGAGTAGAGGATTTCGAAGCCCGCCGGCGTGCGATATCCGCAGTCTTCGCATACGAAGTACATGCGCCGCAGCGTGGTCGACAAACCTTCCGTGTGCCGCGCGTCGATTTCGCCACCGCAGCACGGACATTCAATCTTCATCCCCGTCATTCCGGCCTCCATTCACTCTCGAAGTAGCCGCCCCCGGCCCATTCATCGTTATTGGCGAGCGGCGCACAGTCCGCTCGCGTGCTGGTTTCTCGTGTTTCGGCGTCATCTGCACGCTCGCGCGTACAGTTATTCACACGAGTCCGAGTGCTCGCGGCTGCGCCGCTGCGCTGAACCACCGTCCAAACATGGCGCGTCGCGGGAACGAAAATCTGCGTGTTGACGTGGTATGCGCAGATACCGTCTTGAATGAACGCCGTGCCGTATGCCTCGACGCCGTGCGGCACTTTCACCGGCGCGATGCCGTATCGGCCCTCGCGGTGCTCGGTCGTGTACTTCACGTGAATCAGACGCTTCTCGCCGGCGACACCGCCCATCGCGCGCGCGTATTCAGCCCAGTTCGCGCGGTGCGTCTCCGTCTTCTGTGCGGCCTTCCATGCCGCAATGATTTCCGGCGACTCGTCTGCGTTCGGCAAGTCTTCTTCCTTGATGCGGCGCAGCTCGCGCCACACGCCGACCGGTGCGCCGCCGAATTGCTGAAATTGTCGAATGCCCCATTGAGCCGCCCACGCTTCAATGCGCTGTGAAGGCGTGATTTCGTCATCGCCGATCATGTCGGCTTGCACGACATAGCCCTCTTTCGTCTTGTGTTCGCCGACCGCGTGGCCGTCGATGTTCTTGCTGACGTACTTTGCGATGTAGCCCACCGCCGAGCCCTTCGCATCGTCGATCTGCGTCGTATGAACGCGATGCTCTGCCGCGCCTTTCTCGTCGCCTGAGTCGCGCAGCGCGTGCTTGCGCATGATTGCTTCGAAGCGCTCGATGTCGTTCGAGAAAACAAGGCCATGCCAATGGGGCGTGCCATCATGATTCGGCTCGGCAACGCGCATTCCGAAGTAGGTCACGCCCTCGCGCTTGAGTTGCGCACGAATGCGAGCCCACACCTTGCGCAGATAGACCTGCGCATCACGCGGCGAGGATTGGTCATATTTAGAATTCGGCCGAAACTTTGCGACGCCCGCTTGTTTAACGGCGTGAAACCGGCTCGGACAGGTCAGCGAGAACATGACGCCGCGAAATTTTGCGTCGACAGCCAAGTCTTCGCAGCCGCGCAGGCGCGTCATTAATTCGCCGCGACGCAATGCCTTGTTCGCGACACCGAACGCCGAGAGCTCGGCGAGCGTGAAACGCTGACCGAGCTCGTTCTCCATCGTCACCGATTCGAGCGTCTTCTCATTGCGGCGGTTTTGCGCGATTCGCCGGCGCACTGCGTCGTCGCTCGCATAGGGCTCCGAGCGGTAATGGACATAGTGCAGGCGAATGTTCGAGTGCTCCAACGCGCGGATATGCAGCCGCCGCAAGCGACGACGCCACCACAATTCACACTTCAGGCGGGCCATGATATCGGCGGCTTTGTCGAACTCTGGCAATTCGACGCCATATTCCGCGCACTTCGAGCTCGCGACAACGAGCGCATCGTCGCTCGACAGCCCGAGCGCGCGCAGCGTGACGTCATCGGCGATGCTGCGCGCCTTCATGCAGATTTCGAAGTCTGAGGCGTCCGGACGCACCGGCAGCGTGTCGGGTGCGTGCTCTTCAACGAATGTGCTAATCGACGCTTCGGCGGCGGCCATATCGAACATATGACTCGCACCGACCTGCACCGCGCTCTTTCTTCCGGCCTGCTTCGCTTGCCATAGAGCGCGAGATAGCCATTTCATCGGCAGACGCTTGCGTGCGCGCTGTGCAGCCTGAGTCTGGGGCAATGCTTGTTCTATGTCGCGAGCGTGAATCCACATGGCCGGGTTCTCGTCTTACGCGCTGCGCTTTACGCGCACGAGCTCGTCGGCCGGCACGCGGACGGCATGACTCTCGCCGGCAAGTTGGCACTCGACGAGCACGAGCCAATCGTCGCCATTCGCGACGCGGCCGCGCATTCCATCGGCGCTTGCGGTTTCGGGGCGCTTGGAATCAACCATGACGGGCTCGCCGATCTTGAATCGAGCGCCTTTCATCGCGCGCTGCCTTTCACGTACTTCAAATACCCGGACGCGTCATAGAACGCATGCAGAGCGTTGCGATAGTCCGCCGGCCGAATAACGCGGCCGCGTCGGGTCGTGCTTTGCCCGGCGCGGTTGCTGGCACGGTCGCGGTTGAGTATCCGATTTATCTGCGCGAGCGCTTCACTGCGAGCCCGGTCAAAATCGGCCGTGCGGCGCGGTGCCCACGGCGTGAAGACCGCGCCGGCTGAACCGACTGAGCCCGGCACGACTCGTGCGGAAACGTCTTCGGTCGTGTCGTCATACATCATCGCTCTACGCTCCCGTTGTCGTTGATGCGGACCATCGAGACGAGCAAAACGACCATCGCAATCGCAATCAGCCAGCCGATCAGGCCGCCGCTCGCGAAGCCGAGCCAGTAATCAGCGTTCATTCGGAGCTCCATTCTTTTGCGTGTGCGTAGAGCATTGCGAACGCGCCGGCCACGAGCAGTAGGCCGGCCGCGATCAACAGAGAAAACGAAATCCAGTCGATGTCGACGCTTGCCGCCGTGCGGAGCAGTCCGAATACCGACATCGCCATAGAGAAGAGGACGCGCTTCACTTCGGCCGCCGCGAATAAACGAGGTCCATCAAGATGACGCCGGCGGCGAAGCCCGAGAGAAAGACGACCGTGAGAACTGGCGTCATGCGCGCTCCGCATTGGATTGCGCTTTGGGGAAACGGCGGATTGATGCGACGCGGCCGGCGCGGTATTCCACGCACACGGACACATCGGGAGTCTCGGAACGGTCGTGGGACCAGAACCATACTGGCTTGCCATCGACGATCTCGCGCGCCGGGCGCAGTAGACCGTCGACGAGCACCGGAAGAGTCTCGGACATTTCCGAGCGATTCAGGCGGGCGAATTCTTCGTGCAAACGGCGCACGGATTCCGTGTCGATGTCCGCTTTGAGTTCTGGCGCCGTGCCGCGCTGCTGCGGCCAGAAAGGTGCGTCTTCGAAGGCCTCAGGGGCGGCCGCGCTAGAATCGCCGTCGTCACTACCACCCTCAACAGGACGCACATGACCAAGAAAAAGATGACCAATTCGCCGGCGACGATGAGCGATGTCTTCAACGGCACCGAGGCCGCGCTCGGCTTCGCCGGCGCAGTCATGGCGCGTGTCATTCCGATTTTCCTGAGGCACCAGCCCGTAACCGCGAAGAATTTCAAGGCACTTGAGGAAGACCTTGAAGCGCTTGCCGCTGAGTACGAGAGGATCTCCCCGTACAGCGTCATTGTCATGGATGCGCTTCTGCATACGCTCGAAGTCGACCGCGCGCGCATCATCGGAGAACCGGGAAGCACCGCCTAGCTGGCGACGCTCATACTTGCTGACTTTGGCGTAACCGCCGAACGGCGAGCGACGAATTTGTAACGAATTCCCGCGCATGACGAACCCCCGCGACCCCAAGTTGAAAAAGGTGTCAGACCGCTCTAAAGGGGATCAGCCTTCAAACAGCGGGGTCTTGCTGTCGTTCTGCGGCCTGACGAACGGAAAGTTACGTCAACATCCTGATACAAGTCAACTGGCTGATCCGTTGCGGTCAGTTGACTATTTGCGTAACTTCCGTTTTGACGTAAGCCATTTCGCGCCGGGGGGCGACCATGAAAACCACTGTTGAGTACCTTGACGCCGTGAAAGAACGCCTAGGATTGCCGTCGGATTACGCGGCAGCGAAGGCGCTAAAAGTCACGCGCGCCGCAGTCAGCAAGTACCGATTGGGCAATGCGACGTTCGACGACACCACAGCTCTGCGTGTCGCCGAAATCCTTAATATTCAGGCAATTGAGGTGATCGCGGCCGCGAACGTTGAGCGCGCTCGGGACACTGAAACGCGTTCGCTTTGGGAGAACGCATGGGGAAAAGCGACGGGGGCTATCGCGCTGAACTTGATCGTTGGCGCGGTATTCGTATCGGCGGTAGCCCCCTCTCCGACCCAAGCAGCTACGCGTGGGGATAATCAGACGAATCGCGCAACACTTTGTGTTATGTAAACTGACGAAGTTGCGGTCGAGCGGTCTTCACGTCCGAAAAATCCTCGATCAAAAATTTTCGCCTGAGAATCCCACAACGCGAAACTTTCCCCTATAATTCGCGGCTTCCGTAGGCTCGTAGCTCAGCTGGTTAGAGCACCACCTTGACATGGTGGGGGTCGTTGGTTCGAGTCCAATCGAGCCTACCAACGACATTCAGACGCACCGTCGCGATCGTATCGCCACGGTGCGTTTTCAACTCAGGCGCGTCAGTCCCAGCAGTTGCGGAACGCCACCGCGACGATCACCGGCACCGTCAGCACGAGCGGAATCGCGAAGTACGGCACTTCGAGATGGACGATCCACGTATAGATCAACCAGGCGACGCCCAATGCGAGCGTGGCAAGTCCGATGAGCGCCGTCAGCACGTTGAGCGTGCGTGGCGTCATCCGCTTGCGGGAGGCTTCTTTGCCCGACGGAGTTTCCATGGCAGCGGGCGCATTCGAGCGCGATACGAGTACGTCTCAATTTTATACCGCCGTGCTCGCCGTCGTATTTCGAATTCTTTTGACGAAACCGTCCGCCAACATCAGCAATGAAGGGCCATGGGAAGACTTTCCGAATCGAACTCGATGTCGTCGGGCAGACGGAATGTCGTTGCCGAAACGATTCGGCGCGCGGTCCATAACGCCGCGAATGCGTCGAGCACGTCGTCCAGCGACGCTTGCGCGGGCTTGCGCGCCGCGAGCGCCGTATCGATCGAGCCGCCGAAGCATCGCACGAGCAACGCGCGACGCAATGCGAATCCCGATGCAATCGCCTTGCTTTCGCGCAGGCCGTGCGCCGGACCGCCCTGCTCCATTCGCAGATGCATGAAGCTCAACTCGGGATGCACTTCGAAGACGCGCACATCTTCATCGGCGAGCGTGCGCAGCATGTCATCGACTTCTGCAATCTTGTTGAGAATGTGAAATGCCTGAATGGAGATTCGTTTTCCAGTGACGGCCTGATTGACCGCACACGCTTCTTCATAGCTCGACGAGACTAAAGCCGCGCGAATCGGCGGCGTAAAGACAGAGCTTGCGCGCGGACGTCCGAGTATTTTTCGAGCGAGCGTGTCACACGTCCGAACGCCATTCGATGAAAGACCGATCGGCATATCCACAGCAACGATAGCATTCGCGCGCTTCCATTCGAGCAGATCTTCGAAGCGGCCGATAACTTTCGTCGCGATCGTTCCGGTGCGACCGCATTGCTTCGCGACGAACCAGCCCGCCTTGCAGCCATCGACTCCGTACAGATCGGCATGTACATCGCGCTTAATGTTCATGCTGCGATCGTATCAACGATCATGAAATCATGCGTATCTCTTGAACGCGGGAAAAAAGCCCGGCGGGAAATCGTTCCGGCCGGGTCAAAGCACGCCCCTGGAAATACTTAAAAGTTATGCCGTATGCCGAGCGTCACGGACAACTGGCGATCGCTGTTCGAATTCGGCAGATTGGGAATCTGCGCGTAATTCGCCGGTCCACCCGTCGCCGGATCGATGCCTAGTCCCGCGCCGACCGCCTTCTGCATGATCGCGACGCCATACAGCGCAGTACGCTTGGACAGCGCATAGTTCGCGCCGACGTTCACTTGATGAAAACGCGTCGATGAACCCCCGTCCGGCTTCGCATTGTTATAGATGTAGGCAAGCCCGAGTTGCAGGAACGGCGTCGCAGCATAAGTCAGATTCACTTCGCCGATATCGAACGCGATGTCGCGGCCCTGCGGATTAGCGCTATCGGCAAAGTACTGGCTATGCTCGAGACGACTATGCGTATAAGTCAGCGCGATAGTCGCCGGCCCGATTGCATAAGATGCGCCCGCGCCATACGCCTTCAACGCTTCCGCGTTCTGCAATTGACAATAGAGTGCCGACGGATTCGAACACGCGAAATCGCCGATGTAGCCGTTTGCTCCGCCCAAAGCCGCATCGAGCGGATTGTGCAGGTTCAGATAACCTGCGCTGATCGAGATGGGCAAACGCGTATAAGCCGCGGCGAACGAATATCCGCGCCGTTGCCCGAAGTCGCCTGCAATGCCGCCGAGGCTATAAGTGCCGCCCACCGAAAAGCCGTTCCAGTCCGGGCTCGTGTATTTGATCGCGTTGTTGAAGTTGAACGCTTCGTTAAGGTTATCGACGTCGCCGATATGCGAACCATAAAGCGTCGCCCACGAATTGCTCGATACGTAAGGCCCGAGGAAATCGCTATACGAGTCGTATTGACGTCCGAGGGACAACGTGCCGAACTGTTCGTGCGCGAGGCCCACCCAAGCCTGACGGTTGAATAGCGCCCCGCCCTGCACCAGGCTTCCCGTTCCCGTATAGAAACTGTTCTCCACGTTGAATTTCGCTTGCAAGCCGCCGCCGAGATCTTCCACACCGAGCAAGCCGAAGCGTGAAGGCACGAGATTGCCGCCGGAGAACGCGAAGTTATGCCCCGAACCGACGCTCCCGTCTGCATTGGTGACTTGCTGATTGGTCGTATAAGTCAGCCCTGCATCCACCGTTCCATACAGCGTCACATTGCTTTGCGCCGATGCGCTCGCGCACACGGCGAGCGCCGCTGTCGAGACAAGTTGCCGCGCGATCGTTTTAGTTGTCATGCAAGCGTCCTCACGCGTAGTTGATCAGCACCGACTTGGTCTCTGTGTACATGTCGATCACCGCGCGTCCGAGCTCGCGCCCGAAACCCGACTGCTTGAATCCGCCGAACGGCATCGCGTTATCCAGCAGCGAGTGGCAATTGACCCATACCGTGCCCGCCTTGATGCGCGGCACGAGCTTGTGAATTTCCGAGAGATCGTTCGACCAGATGCTCGCGCCGAGTCCATAAGGCGTGTCGTTTGCCTTGGCGACCACGCTGTCGATATCGTTGAACGGCATCGCGACGAGCACCGGTCCGAAGATCTCTTCGCGCACGACCCTCATCGAATGATCGGTATCGACGAGCACTGTCGGCTTCACGAAGAAACCGGCGCCGTCCTTGCGCGCACCGCCCGCGATAGCACGCGCGCCTTCATCGCGGCCCGCTTCGATATAGCTCAGCACACGATCCATTTGCCGTGCGGAAACCAGCGGGCCGATCTGCGTCGATTCATCGAGGCCCGGTCCCATCGGCAAGGATTGCGCGATCGCCGCGACACGCTCCATCACGCGATCGAATACTTTCTCGTGCACATAGACGCGCGAGCCCGCAGTGCAGACTTGTCCCGAGTTGAAGAAGATCGCATTGGCGACGCCTTCTGCAGCTTTATCGATATCGACATCCGGCAGCACGATAACCGGCGATTTGCCGCCGAGTTCGAGCGACATGCGCGTCATGTTATCGAGCGCCGCGTGACCGATAGCTTTACCCGTCGGCGTGGAACCCGTGAACGCGATCTTGTCGATGCCCGGATGACGCGCGAGCGCCGCGCCCGCCGTGCGGCCGAGGCCGGTGACGACATTCACGACACCCTTCTCGATGCCCGCATCTTCGATCAGCATCGCGAGCCGCAATGCGGAAAGCGGCGTGTCTTCCGCAGGCTTCAGCACGACGGTGCAGCCAGTCGCGAGCGCGGGCGCGAGTTTCCACGATGCCATCAGCAGCGGAAAATTCCACGGAATGATTGCGCCGACGACGCCGACCGCTTCCTTGCGCGTATAGCCGAAGAAATCGTTCGACGGGCTATATGGAATCGATGCTTCCAGCGTGCTGCCTTCGATCTTGGTCGCCCAGCCGGCCATATAGCGGAAGCATTGCGCGGCCATCGACACATCGAGCCCGTGGGCGACCGTGACCGGTTTGCCATTGTCGAGCGATTCGATTTCCGCGAGCTCGCGCGCGTTCGCTTCGATAAGATCGGCAACGCGCAGCAAGAGACGCTCGCGATCGGTCGGTTTCATGCGCGACCATGCGGAGTCGTCGAATGCGCGGCGTGCGGCTTGCACGGCGCGATCGACATCGATTTCGTCGGCGCTCGGCACGCGTGCGAGCAGTTCTCCATCGGCGGGATCGATCACATCGAGTGTCGCGCCGCTCGCGCTATCGATCCATGCGCCATCGATGAGCATTTTTTTCGCCGATGCGAGGAATGCGCGCGTGGAATCGAGCATCGCGGGATGCTGGCTGTTATTCATCGGGTTGTCTCCTAGTAATGTTCCGGGACGGCGTTCACGCCGTTCTCCTGCAATTCCTTGACGAGCTTCATGCGGATACGCGCGACATCGGTGAGCGCGGGTCTGCGATGCGCCGCAATTTCTTCCGCCGTATAAGGCTTGAACGATGCGGGCCGCGATTGCTCGTTCATCGTCGCGAGCAACCAGTTCAAGACGTTCGCGAGCTCTGCGTCGTTCAATGCGGAATTGGCAGCGCCCGGTACTCGCATCACAAACTGACGGCCGTCGGGAAGCGAGACGAAATGACCGAGCGAGTTGCGCAATGCGGGCACCTTGCCGGGAATGCCCGAGCCATCGGCGGTGTGGCATCCCATGCAATTGAGCACCCAGTCCTGTCGCGCGCGCGCCGCGTCGTACGCCTGCGTCTGCGATGCCGCCGTCGTCGACAGCGCGGCCAGCGTCGCAGCGACGAGCATCGCGCGCGGCTTCATAGCCCCAGGCCCTTCACGACTGCTTCGCGACGCTGGTGCACGGCGGTCTGATCGAGCGGGCCCGCGCGCCATGCCTTGACTTCGGCGACGTCGAAAGGCTTCGCTGAACCATGCTGCGCGTTCAGATCGAACACGACGTAGTTCAACACATCCGCGATCTCTTCATCGGAGAGCGATGCGAAGCTCGGCATCTTGAAGTTATAGCTTTTCTCCTTGACCTTGATCGGGCCGAACATGCCATAGAGCACGGTGTGCCCTAATTGCGCGCGGCCATCGGCAGAGCCCGCATATTTGCCGGGATATTCGACGAGCGGCGGCGCAAGTCCGTCCATGCCTTTTCCGCCTGCCTGATGACAGACCGCGCATTTGCCATCGAAGGTCGATTTGCCGCCGGGGTAGTGCACTGTCTGTGCAAAAGCGCCCGAAGCAAAGCTCATTGCGCCGGCGACCAACGCCGCCATCAAAACAGTTGCAGTCTTCATTGCGTTGCCGCTCCCAACAGGACCGATACCGAGCAGTGGTAATTCGAATTGCCGTTCGCCATGCACCAGTTGATATCGTTATTGAGCGATAGCTTGTAAAGCGGCTTTTCGCGTTCATTGCGATTGCAGAAGCAGCGTCCGCAGCTCGTCTTGCCGCAGCAGTCGTTGTACGACACGATGTAATCCGAGCCGTCGTGCGGATTGCGGCACGTTCCGATCCACGTGATCGGAGAAGGCGTCGTGCCCGGCGGGCAACTGCTCGACGTGCCGCCACAGCAGCTACAAAGCCAGCCGTCGATCGCGCAATACTTCCAGTAGTCGCAACTCGTCGGATCATCGCTCGCCGATGAACCCGGCTTCTTCGGCTCCGTTGCATAGGCGGTGCGATCGACCGGCAACAGCGGCACCATTGCCGATCCGACCAGCACTTTCCCGAGCTTCGCCATCGCGCTGCGCCGCGAACTGCGTTGCGCGACGCCGCGCGCCTTTTGTTCGAAGAATGAATCCAGCCATTTCATGGACGCTCACCTGTAGGAATGGAAAAGTTATCGGCGTCTTCAGGCGTGCTGCCCGACTTGCGCTTCGTGGTCGTGATGGCCGTGATGCGCGTGGTCATCGTGCTTGCCGTGCACGAATTCCTGCAGCGACGCGACACCGCGTTCCTTCGCTTCGAAGAGGCTTTCCAGATGTTCACGCGTGTTCACGAGACCTTTCGCGCGGACCTTGCCTTCGTCATCGAGCAGCACGGCATAGGGCAGCTTGCCGATCTGATAAGAAAGGCCGAGTTCCTGCGACAGCACATACGGATATTGCGAAAGACCGGACTTGCGATAGAACGCGGCGTGCTCTTCGAATTCGCCATCGCTGGCGAGCACGATGTCGACCGAACCTTCGCGCGCCTGGATCGACGGAAGCAAAGGCAGCAGCTTCTTGCACACGGGGCACGTCGGCGAAAGGAAGAAGACGAGCGTGTTGCGCTTCGAGTTCGACAGGCCGCCGACCTTCACTGCGCGGCCGGCGATATCGCCGAGTTCGAACACCGGTGCGATCGCGCCGACGGCCGGTCCCTTGTCGATCATGAGCGCGCCCGCGGGCATCATGCGTTCATAGAGAATGCCGACTTGGCGAACAAGTGCGAGACAGATCGCGCCGAGCGCGAGCAAAGCGGCCCACGACAGTGCGGCCGAAATCATCAGGGCGGTTTGCATCATGAATTCCTCAGAGAATCGAGCTTGGGAAGATTGACCAGCAGCACGTCGAGCGTGAACCACGCGGCGACGGCGAAAAGCGTGCAGGCGCCTGCGCTCAGATAGTCGAACCACATCAGCGCGCGGCTCGTAGCGGGAATGAGTGCGGCGGCCGCGAGCGCGGCGAGCATCAGAGCACGCGCGACGTGCCACCATCCGATCGACTTAGGCGTGCGCGTCGATGAGCTTGCTGCGACGAAGCCCGAGCAGCCACAATCGATGTCGGTATGACCGCGCAGCACGTTGATCGCGAGCGCCGCGCCGAAGAGCACGAAAAGCGCGGCCAGCACGATGGCGCTGACCATGCGGGTATCGGCGAACAAGACGCCGATCGCGCCAGCCGCTTCGAGTGCAGGCAACGCGAACGACAACGGCGTCACTGCGAACGACGGCAGCAAGGCGAACGCTTCGAGCGAAGCGCGAAAGCGTGAGGGTTCGCGCCACTTCGGCGCCGTGCCCGCAAGTGCGATGATCGTCGCGCTTGCGATGCACACCATGAGAATGACGGGATCGATCATCGCGTCACCTCAAGGGTTGAGCAGCAACGTCGACGTCGTGCCGAGTTGCTTTTCGACATGCTGGCGCTTGCCGGTCGTCGCGTCCATCACGACGAGATCGGATGTCGGCGTGAGGCCGTAGAAGAGCGGCTTGTCATCGGTGCTGACCTGAATCGCGAGCAGCGGATCGATCTTCTGCTTCGCGAGATCCCAGCGTGCTACGCGCTTCTTGCTCTGCGTGTCGTAGACCCAGATCTCCGTGCCCGGCTCTTTATGCGAACCGTCCGCGCCCTTGTGCATGGCCACGTAAAGACGATGTGTGCCCACATTCAGCGCGGTCTGCTGCAAGCCTCCCGGACGCCAGCCTGCCTTGCGTTCCTGATCGTTCAGCAAGGACCACGACGTTCCGAACACCGGTGCATCGCCGGAGAAATCGGCGGTACGCACGTTGCCGTTGAACGTGGTGAAGAGATACTGGTTGCCGTCGCGCACCGCGTTGATGAAGGCCGGGTCTTTATCGACGTCGATGAACGCGTCGGAGAGCTTGCGGCTCGCTTCCTTGCCGCTTGCATCGAGCTTGATGGTGAGCGCCTTGCCGCTCTCGCACAGTGCCGAGAAGCGGTCATTGCCGCTCGGATACGCGAGCACGCAAGCATCGGTGTCGATCTCTCCGAGAACCTTCTTCGCGGCCGTATCGATGACCGTGACCGATGTCGACGGCGTGATGTTCGACACGAAAAGTCGGCTACCGTCTTCCGAGAGGATCGTGCTGTAAGGCGTCGGCACGGTCTGACCGTGCTTGGCCGGGATCACGATTTCATCGGTCACCTCGAGCGTCGTGTTATCGATGATCTCGACTACATCGGTGCGTACGCCATGGCTGCCGCGCGCGAAATACGTCGTCGCGACATAGCTCGTCTTGTGGTCGGGGGAGATCGTGAAGCCCGGAGCGAAGCCCGCATCGATCTCGCCGAGGAAGCGCTTCGTGTCGCCGTCGAAGACATGAACGCGCGCATCGGTCATGCTCGCAAACGACACATCCGTCACGAACACGCGATGCGGGCCATAGGGCGGGACCTTTGCAACCGTCAGTTCTTCCGGCTTTTCGGCCGCGCCCGCGTGCGGCTGACACGCAAGCAGTCCATACAGTAAGGCCCCCATGGCGGTGGCTAGCCGTCTCATCTCCATCTGTGCGTCTCCTTGTTTATCGTCGAAACGACTCTAAAGACGACAATAAAAAGAAGCACTTCGGAACCGGCAGCGCGTGCGTGCCGAAATGGAGCATTCGAAAGGGAGCCGACAGAGATGAGGCTTTTCGCGCAGATTTTCGAAGCACGAATGCCGATATCAAGCCGCGACAATGCGGCCTGTTATCGGCAACCAGGAATGCGTGAAGCGCTGTTCAGCGGGCGCGCGGCGTTTGAGAGGGAAGTTCGCCGAACAGGCTTTTGTAATCGCTCGCGAAGTGGCCGAGGTTGGAAAATCCCCAGCGCATTGCAGCCTCGCGAACCGGTACTTCGCTTTGCGATGTCGTCGTAAGAAGCCGTCTCACCTGAGCAAGGCGCACGGCTCGCAGATAACTTACAGGGTTCATCTGCGTGACGGATTGAAAGCTGTTTTGAATGGTGCGGCGGCTCACGCGCAGTTTTTCGCATAAATCCAGCACCGATATCGGCTGCTCCGGACGCGCAAGCACGAGATCGTGTGCGCGCCGCACGACGTCGGCGCGGCACGCATAAGTGAGCCGGTCCTCGCGCGTCGGTACATGAAACGTCAGGAGGTCGAGGATGCTTTCCGTGACCGTATGTGTGAAGCGATGCGCGCCATCATCGGACAAAATCGGATTCCGGTCCGCCAGCACGGTCTCGACCGCCGCGATGATGCGCTTACCCGCACGCGCGCCGGCCGCGCCGGGAATGCTCAGCACATGACGGCTGAGGATTTCGTCCTGCACATCGACGCCCGCCGCGTCCGCCGCTGAAGCAAGCAATTGCGCATCGATGGCGACGCCAAGCATCGACATATCGGGCGGCGAATGCAGAAGAAATTCCTTGTCGCCGGGCGCGACGACGAGCGCGTTTTCGTCGACCCGCACGCCCTGAAACGAGAACGGCGCGCCACCGCCGAGCACGAGTCCGAACGTGACGAATCCGGCCGGCAATTGCCCGCGCTGAACGATACGCACGTTCGCAGATTCCTGAAAGACCTGAACGCCCGCTAATGAAACCTGCTTCACCGTGCTGCGGAATGCGCCCTCGCCCACCTGGTCATAGCGCTGCTCCCACCCTGCCAGCGCATGCGCGTGATGGTCGGCGTCCTCGAAGGTTTCGTAGTTGGCGTACATGCCCTCCTCCTGCTGCTTGCGTCGCCTCGACGCGACTGCTTATAGGTTTTCAATTTTTTTGCGTCAAGCTTTTCGATTCTTCTCCTCTAGTGCCTGTTGCGCAATCCTAGGAATGCACGATTGAAAAACACATGCGCTCATGCGTAGGCGATCACGCGCTATCGCGAAGTTCAGTAATTACTTTAACAACTAGTTCGCAAGGATTGCACCCTGATAGTGCGCCCAAGAAGGTTCGCAGATCAGAAGTCTGCGTTTTGACCTCGCGACACGGCAAATCAGTCAAAAGCGCATCTATCGATAAATGCCGCCGATGTCGATTCAAATTTGCCTCACTGATGATCGCATCCCTTTTCGGCGAATTTGACGCCGATATCCTCCGCATCGACACTGCCTCACACCCGAACCTCACTTCCCAACCACCATGAAGCCCAAAAGCAAGCGCTATACATACGAGTGGTATGTCGTCGTGATCTGCATGCTGGCTTATGTGTTCTCGTTCATCGACCGGCAGGTGCTCGCGCTTATGATCGAGCCGATCAAGCGCGATCTGCATCTCAGCGATACGCAGTTCAGTCTCTTGCACGGCTTCGCGTTCTCGCTGTTCTACGCGGTGATGGGCATGCCGATCGCGTACCTCGCGGACCGTTTCGCACGTCCGCGCATCATCGCTGCGGGCATTGCGCTGTGGAGCGTCGCGACCGCGGCATGCGGCCTGAGTCAGAGCTTCGTTCACATGTTCGTCTCGCGCATGAGTGTCGGCGTGGGTGAAGCCGCCCTATCGCCGGGAACCTATTCGATGCTCGCGGATTTTTTTCCCAAGGAAAAGATGGGCCGTGCAATCGGCATCTATTCGCTCGGCTCGTTCATCGGCGGCGGCATTGCATTTCTTGTTGGCGGTTATGTGATTGCATTGCTCAAGCACGCGAGCGTGTTCGCCTTGCCGCTGGTCGGCGAACTACGCGCATGGCAATTGACGTTCTTCATCGTCGGATTGCCGGGTCTTCTCGTCGCCTCCGTCTTCATGCTGACGGTACGCGATCCCGCGCGCAAAGGACTTGCGCAGGACGGGTCGGGCAAGGTCAAGCGAGTCGCGATGGGTGATGCGCTGCGTTTCATCGCCAATCATCGCAAGACCTTTTTCTGCCACTACGTCGGCTTCTCGTTCTATGCGATGGGCCTGTACTGTCTGATGAGCTGGACACCTGCGTTCTATATGCGCCGTTTCGCTCTCTCGCCGGTCGAAACGGGTTATATGCTCGGCATCGTGATGCTCGTCGCCAATACGACGGGCGTCTTCTGCGGCGGCTGGCTCAGCGACTGGCTGCTGCGTCGCGGACACACCGATGCGCCGATGCGCGCAGCGTGGATCGGCGCGGCATGCATGCTCGCTCCTGCGATCCCGTTCACTCAGACGACGAGCCTCGCCGCATCGCTCGCATGGCTCGTCGTGGCGATGTTCTTCGCGTCGTTCCCGTTGCCGACTTCCGCCGCCGCCATGCAGGCACTTGCGCCGAACCAGATGCGCGCACAGATATCCGCGATGTTCCTGCTGGTATCGAATCTCATCGGACTGGGTCTCGGCACGACGCTCGTCGCGCTTATCACCGACAAGGTATTCGGATCGCCGCTCGCGGTTGGTCACTCGATGGCCATCATCAATGCCGTGGCGATCGGGCTTGCTGCCGTGCTGCTTTTCGTCGGATGCAGCCAATACCGATCGAGTCTCGAACGCGAAACGCGTGAAGCGCGCGTGACGATCGATAGCCCGGGCCTGCATGAGAGCATGCCCAGCGGCGCAACGCCGACGCCTCGATATGCCGAGCGCTTGTGATCCATGTTGCTCACTCAACGCGCAACGTCGTGTCAATCCGTATGGTGCAACAAGGGCAACGCGAAGCAGCATTCCAGTCCGCCGCCCGCCGCGCGTTGCGCCCAGATCCGTCCTTCGTGACGCGACACGATGTTCTTGCACAGCGACAGGCCGATGCCGTTGCCGCCCGCCTTCGACGACGAGAAGCCGTCGAACAGGCGTTCGAGCGCATCATCGGGCACGCCTGGTCCGTCGTCGATCACATGCAGTTCGGCTGTCTTTCCGTTCGTCATCGCGGCAAGCGTGACGGTGCCGGCAGACGGTTTCATGCCGCTCATTGCTTCGACTGCGTTGAATGCCAGATTGAGGATCACCTGACCGATAAGCACGCGCTCGCAACGTATCGGCAACGGCTCGTGCGATGGCTCGATCCTGACCGTCACGCCTTCGTCTCGCGCGCGCAACTGGATGAAGTAAGCGACATCCGCGAGCACGTCGCGAAGATCGGTCTGAGCTTCGGCAGGCTCCCGCTTCACGATGAACTCGCGCACGCTCTTGATGATATGCGCCGCGTGCTCTGCTTGCCGGTCCGCTGCACGCAGGCCCCAGATCGCGCTGTCGATGGAATCTGGCTGCGCGAGCCGCTGAATCGCGCCTTCGATGAAGTTGCGCACGGCAGCGAGCGGCTGGCTCAACTCGTGTGCGATCGCGGTCGCCATTTCGCCCATAGCGTTATAACGTCCCGCGTATTCGAGCATCCGCGCTTCGCTTCGCCGGGCTTCCTCGATCGCCACTTCATCGCTGATGTCGCGGAAATGAACCAGTGTGCCGTCTTCGATATCGATGCGCCTGCACGTTATGCGCAGCCATCGTTTCGCGCCGTCACGACGCGTGATCGCATAGCGTTGCGCGGGCGTCGAATGTTGGCGCGTCGCACTGCGCAACTGGGTGACGAGCCGGTCGCGATCGGATCTCGTGCAATAGTCGAGCGCGACGCCGAGCGGCGCATCGTTCGCGACACCGAGCACGCGTCGTCCCGATTCGCTGATGAAACTCACCTTGCCGCGCGGCGTCAGCACTGCAACGCCCTCACCCAGATCCTGCATGTATTCGCGCAAGCGTGTTTCATAGCGGCGCAATTTCTGCCGCATTGCATCTTCGGCGCTGATGTCGCGAAACTGCACCATCACAACTTCGCGTCCCGTGAGCGGTACGTATGTCGCGATTGCCTCGGACAGCATGTCGACGCCCGCGCGCGAGCGATAACACCACTCATAACTTTGCGGACCTTCCGTGATGGAGCGATCCATCGCATTCACGGCAATTTCGCGACGATACCTGATGTCGTCGCGCGTCATATCGTGCGCCTTGAGCGGAAGCAATTCTTCCACCGAAAAACCCAGCGCGATGCATGCTGCGCGATTGGCCCACACGATGGCCTTCGTTTCGGCGTCGTGTAGCAGCACGCATTGCGTCAGCGCATCGAGCAGGCGGTGGAAATCGTCTTCGGTGGGGAAGTTCATGTCGTGGCGCATGGGATACATGGTTGCAACGCTAACCATAGCATCGGCGCGTCCCGCACGTCGCTAAAGATTTCTTTAGCCGGACGGGAGGCTTCACTGAATCGCACGCTCGCCTTCCCAATTGTTTCAGCCTTTTTGCATTCCTAGACTGGCATTACTGCGTGTGGCTCGAAAGCACTTCAACTCAATCTCATGCGCCATACGAACGAAAAGGAGATGTCCCCATGTCAGCATCCGCGATTGCAGCCGCCCTTCGCGACGATCTGTCCAGTCAACGCGACGCGATAGCGCTCGACGATGTGATCGCCGAAATCGCCCGGCGTCGCGATGAATTCGACCGCGTGTCGCACGTACCGCGCGATGTCATCGACAAACTCAAGCGCGCAGGTATCTATCGTGCGGCCACGCCAAAACGATTCGGCGGTGACGCGCGCGCACCGGGAGAATTTCTGCAGATGATCGAGCGCATCGCTGTCGCTGACGGCTCCGCCGCATGGGTCGCGAGTTTTGGATCAGCGAATCTCTATCTCGCCGCGTTGTCGCTTGCGACGCAAGCTGCAATCTACGCCGACGGTCCCGACCAGGTGTTTGCGGGCGGCCTCTTCCCCGTTCAGAACGCACAGCCAGCATCGGGCGGCTATCGCGTGAGCGGCACATGGAAGTTCGCGAGCGGCTGCAAGGGCGCGGACTGGCTCGGCGTCGGCATCAGCACCAGCAAGCCGGGTGAAGCACCAGGCAAGCCGCGTACGGCCGTGTTTCGCCCCGCGCAAGTCGAGATCGTCGAGAACTGGAACGTCGTCGGCATGCAGGGCACCGGGAGTCACGATTTGCGCGTGACGGATCAGTTCGTTGCTGAAGACTGGACCTTCGTTCGCGGTGGCCCATCAACGGTCGATGAACCGCTCTATCGCTATCCGACCATCGCTTATGCGGCGCAAGTGCTCGCCGTCGTGAATCTCGGTCTGGCGCGCGCAGCGCTCGATGTCGCGAATCATATGGCCGGAGGCCGCAAGACAACGACAGGCGCGCCGCAACTCGCCGACCGCGCCTATTACCGGATCGAGCTTGCAAAAGCGGAAGCACAACTGCGCAGCGCACGGTCCTTCTTCTACGAATCGACCGACAGCGTATGGCAATCGATTCTCGCGGGCAATGAAGTTATGCCGGAACAAGTGAGCCTGCTACGCCTCTGCGCAACGCAGATTGCGCGTGAGGGCGCCGATGTCGTGAATCGCGCCTATCGACTAGGCGGCACGATGGCGATCTATCGCACGCATCCATTGCAACGCCTGATGCGCGACGCCATGGTCGTCACGCAACACGCATTTCTCGGCGAAGGGAACTACGACGGCGCGGGTGCCGTGTTCGTCGGTGTGCCGCCCATTCCCGGCTATCTTTGATCCCCATTCATCGCATAACGCATAACATCAGGAGTAACGCTTCATGACCGATAACCGAAACCTGCCTTTGCGCGTGCTCTTTTGCTGCGGCGTAACGCAAAACTTTTTTGATTTGCCGCGCGAGAAGATCGGCGAAGTATGGCAAGCCTACGGCAAGATGCTCGCTGCTGTTGAAGCGATGGAGAACGTGCGCGTGCTGGGCGTGATGGACGACGATCGTCTCGTCGTCGGCCAATCCGATGGCGCGCCGTGGACCTTCTACATCATGGCCGACGTAGCAGACTTCGATACGGCCGCCGCGGTATGCAATCTCTATCGCACGACGCCCGTCGGCGAATACAACCTGTGGCGTTATGGAAAGATCGAGGCGCGTGTCGGACGTGCATTGTCGGTGCCGTAACGCAACGCTCTGCACCGTCGCCGCATACATTGCGGCCGCTCTCGCTCATTAGAAAGGGAACTCGAACATGTCCAACAGAATCGCGCTCATCACGGGTGCCGCGCGCGGCCTCGGCGCCGTGGTCGCGCGCCGCTTTCATGCCGCAGGCTATAGGGTTGCGCTGGCCGATATCGCAATCGAAGCAACGCAATCGCTCGCATGCGAGCTGAGTGCGGACCAGAGCAGCGCATTCGCCATCAGGCTGGATGTGGCATCGAAGACGGACTTCGAACACGCACGCGATGCCGTGCATGAACGCTGGGGCCGAATCGATGCGCTCGTCAACAACGCGGGTGCATCGAAAGTCGTGCCCGTGATGGAGATTACCGCAGAGCAGTTCGATCAGGTCATCGATATCAATCTGCGCAGCGTGCTCTTCGGCTGTCAGGTATTCGGCCTCTATTTCGCGGATCGCGGCGCGGGTCGCATCGTCAATATCGCATCGCTGGCGGGACAGAACGGCGGTTCGGCGACCGGCGCGCATTACGCGGCCGCCAAAGGCGGTGCGATTACATTGACCAAGGTTTTTGCGCGCGATCTGGCCGCGCGCGGCGTGACCGTCAACGCGATCTCACCTGGTCCGCTTGACCTTCCGATCGTGCATGAGAGCCTGCCTGCCGACAAACTCGACAAGGTTATCGCCGGCATTCCCGTGGGACGTCTCGGCTCGGCCGATTACATCGCCGATGTGGCCGTGCTGCTCGCATCACCGGATGCGTATTTCGCCAACGGCGCATGTTGGGACGTGAACGGCGGCCTTTACATGCGTTAGCGAGTTCGAATCATGCGCGCTCGTCGCCGGACGGGCTCCATACTTCGAGCACATCGCGCACGAGCGTCGCGATGGACGCAGCTCCGAGCTTGTCCTTGATGCTCGCGCGATGCACGTCGACGGTTTTGACGCTGATCTGCAGATCGGCGGCGATGCGCTTGCTCGCTTTGCCCTCGATCACGCCGCGCAAGACCTCCTTCTCGCGCCCGGTCAGCGAGTCGACGCGCTCGCGCAACTCGCGTTGCCGCTGGTCTTTCGCGTGACGCTGCATCGCGAGCTTCATCGCGCGCTGCACGCGATCGAGCATTTGCTGGGAGTTATAGGGCTTCTCGACGAAATCGATCGCGCCATGCTGAAGCGCGCGAACGGACATCGGAATGTCGCCGTGACCGCTCACGAAGATGATCGGCAAAGTCGCACCGCGGCGGTTGAGTTCGGCTTGCACGTCGAATCCGCTCGCCTCCGGCATCCGTACATCGAGCACGAGACAAGCGGGACGACTCACATCGAATGCGCGCAGAAAATCGGCGGCATTGGCGAACCCTTCCGACTTCACGCCGACTGAATCGAGCAGCCATGCAAGCGAGGTACGCATGCCGTTGTCGTCATCGACGATATAGACCATGGGAGCGGAAGAATTCATTGCGATTGCTCTTTCGATGCGCGCATCAGGGACCAGGCGCGCCGGAGGATTCGGCTGTCTCATCGCAGGGTCTGTTTTTTGATGCGCCAATGATAACCAGCCGAAATTCGCCGCGAAAGTCCTTTCTTTACCTCGATGACGCGAGATAGGTAAAAGCTTTAGTGCGTTCGGTAACTACGCCGGGCGAGCGGGCGGGACGTGCCGATTTTATTTGTGCGGTTCAGCGCGTACGCTTGATTGACCATTTGCTATACACAACCTGAACATGAAACGAACAGGAGACGCTCCCATGTCCGCGCTGCCCCGTCCCGACCTTTCCGATATCGATCAGGTGCGCAAGCTGTTCCGCCAGGCCATGGCTCATCTGGGCGCAGCAGTGAATGTCATCACGACGACAGGCACGCATGGCCGTTGCGGCATTACCGCGAGCGCGGTGTGCTCGGTCACGGATGCGCCGCCTACGCTGCTCGTCTGCATCAACAGGTCGAGCGCCATGCATGCCGCATTCGTGAACAATCGCAATGTGTGCGTGAACGTGTTGCCGGGTCATCTCGAACAGATCGCGCGACACTTCGCCGGTCTCACGCAATTGTCGATGGACGAGCGCTTTTCGTTACCGGTGTGGGACGAAGGCGCGAACGGCGTGCCGGTGTTGCGCGATGCGCTCGCCAGCCTGCAAGGGACGATCGTCGAGGCGAAGGAAGTAGGATCGCACTCGGTGATGTTCGTGCAAACCACCGCGATCCGCGTGCGCGACGACGGCGATAGCCTGATTTATTTCGATCGAAACTTTCATCGCGTGCCGCGTGCATGTGATGCGCGGTAGTGTGTGCGCGAGCCTGATTCGTTTTCAGGCTCGCGCACACTGATCAATTCAACGCCGAAAGACGCGTATTCAGCCGCGCACGCGTGATCGCTGCGATTTGCGCGAGCGCCTCATCGAGTTCCTGCTGCGTGCTGCGTCCAATGCGACGTTCGAGCGCGCTGAAGATGCCTTCGCGCGTGTAGTGCCGCACGCAGATGATGAACGGAAAGCCATGCCGCTCGAGATAAGCTCTGTTGAGACGATCGAGCGACGCTTCCTGTTCCATCGACATGGCATCGAGCCCGGCGCTCTTTTGTTCGGCATCGGAATCGGCCGTCATCGTTCCCGAGCGAATGTTTGCGCCCGATAACAACGGATGCAGGTTCAGAAATGCGCGCTGGCTTTTATCGTCCAGATTGCGGATGACATCCATCATCGCGTCATGCAAGGCATTGGCGGATGCGAACGGCCGCACGCTCCACGCGCCCTCCGCCGCTTGCGGAAAATGCTCGAACACGCTTGCGAATGCACCAATGAATGCCGCGCGGTCCAGCGAATTGACCGGCTCCAGGTTGATCGACTGTGACATGCTCGCGTCTCCTATGGCGTGTCGATGGCAATTCGTGCCGAGTATAGGAACCGCGCGAGCGGGCGGCGAGACAGCCGATCCTATTGACCGCATAACAGAACACGATAGCGCTATGCGCGATGCATGTCGCGCAGCGCGCGCAATTCCTGAGCGGCCGCCGTCAGCATGCCGCGCAGCCAGACGTGCGATGCCGAGCGATGCCGCGACGGATGCCACAACTGATAAAAGCGCATGAATGGAAATTCAATCGGGGCGTCGAGCACAACGAGCGGAAGATGCTGCGCGTGATAATTCGCGAAATGCCTGCCGGTCGTGAGAATAAGATCGGTGCCCGGAATCAGGCTCGGCGCGAGATTGAAGTACGGGCAGCTCACGCGGTTATCGCGATGCACGCGCATGGTGCTGAGTCCCGTATCGACGACGCCGCGCTGATCGCGCGAATATGGCGTGGGCACGATATGCGATGCACTCAGATAGTCCTGGGCATCGAACTTGCCTGATTGCGCATAGACGCTATCGCGCGCGACCACGCACACGACATCGTCCTCCAGCAATACCGACAAATGAAGATGCTCGGGCGGATTGGGCCAGTTGCCGATTACGATATCGGGCGAGCCTTCGGAAAGCCCCTGTTCGTAATTGAATGAAGCCGAAAGCGGCACCGCAATGAGGCGCGCGCGTGGTGCAGCGTGCCTGAATTCGCGCACGACATGCGCAAAAAACGGGGGCGCCAGGTAATCGGGCATTCCGACGGTAAAGCTTTGCTCGGTTGTCGCGGGATCGAAATGATCGTCGGATACGAGCAGGTTATCGAGCGCACTCAATGCGGCCTGTGCGCTCTGCGCGAGCTGAATCGCGCGTTCGGTCGGCACCATCGCGTTCTTTTCGCGCGTAAGCAGCGGATCGTTGAAGATGGCGCGCAGACGCTTGAGCGCCGAGCTGATGGCCGGCTGCGACTGGTTCATACGAATGGCCGTGCGTGACACGCTGCGTTCCCCGATCAGCGTGCACAGCACGCGCAGCAGATAGGTATCGAATGGATCGTCGGTGCGATTCATGATGATTTCGGTGTCTCTATTGTTCGCGTGGCTGCGCCGCTATTTTGCCAGCCGGCACTGCGGGAACCGCTTCATGCGAGGCGCGCTAGGGTAATCCATAAGGCGTGAAAAGTGCGGCGAAAAACCGTGCAAAGCCCTATCGCACAAGGCTTTCGAACCCATATACATGTTGCTATGGGGCCTATTGGCTCGTCCCCCGTTCCCGATTTTTTGGCCGTTTCTATACTTGCTTCCAACCGAGCGCACGGCCGTGTCCGCGCGACGCAAACCGACTGGAAAGGAGAAACCATGTCGCTCATCAAACAGGAGATGCCGGTTTTCGCGAGCGCGGTAGAAAGCGCCGAAGCAAGCGTCTATCGCAAGGTTTCATGGCGCCTGCTGCCGTTCCTCGGCGTGCTGTGGGTGCTCGCATGGCTGGATCGCGTCAACATCGGCTTCGCGAAGCTGCAGATGCTCGACTCGCTGCATTTCAGCGAAGCCGTATACGGTCTCGGCGCGGGCATCTTCTTCATCGGCTACTTTCTCTTCGAAGTGCCGTCGAACATGCTGCTGCAGAAGATCGGCGCGAAAAAGACCATCATGCGTATCACGATATGCTGGGGCGTCATCTGCATGTTGCAAACGCATGTCACCACGCCCACGCAGTTTTATGTCCTGCGTTTCCTGCTCGGCGCATTCGAAGCAGGGTTTTATCCGGGCGTCATTCTTTACCTCACTTACTGGTATCCGTCGCAGCGGCGTGCGCGCGCCTTCGGCACGTTCATGTCGGCTTCTGCGATCGCGGGCGTGCTCGGCGGTCCCCTCGCCGGCTGGATCATGACGTCGATGGGCGGCGTGCACGGCATGCACGGATGGCAGTGGCTCTTCATCATCGAAGGTATTCCGTCGGTGCTGGCCGGTGTGTTCGCGTACTTCTACATGACCGACAAGCCCGAGCAGGCGCGCTGGCTTTCCGATGATGAAAAGCGCGTCGTGCTCGATGCCCTGCAACGCGACAACGCAGCGATGGGCGAACGCGGTCACGACTGGCGCTCGCTCTTCAAGAACCGCAAGGTGTGGCTGCTGATCGCGATCTTCTTCTGCCTGCTGTGTGCGAACTCGACGCTCACTTTCTGGATTCCCACCGTCATCAAGGACGTTGGCATCAGCACGCCGATGGCGGTCGGCTGGATCGCGGCGGTCGCCTATTTGTGCGGTGCTGCGGGCATGATCATCAACGGCGCGCACTCGGATCGCAGCAATGAAGTGCGCTGGCACTTCAGCGGTGCGGCAATCGTCGGAGGCATATCGATGGCCGCGCTCGCGGTGCTGATGGGTTTCGACAAGATCTCGCCGGTGATCGCGCTGCTCGCGATGACCGCATCGCTCATCGGCACCATGAGCGCGATTCCCGTTTTCTGGCAATTGCCCAACCGCTATCTCGCTGGCAGTGCGGCCGCAATCGGCGTGGCGCTCATCAATTCCGTCTCCAATCTCGCAGGCTTCGGCGCGCCCTATGTGATGGGACTCATCAAGAACGCGACGGGCAAGGTGACGACCGGCCTGTACCTCGTGGCCGTAATCGAAGTGCTGGCCGCGGTGCTCGTGATCGTCGGCATCCGCAAGCTCGGCAACAAACAAGGGGCCTGACATGCGCGACAAGAACACATCATCCCCTGCATTCGACGTGAGTCGCCGTCGCTTTGCTCTGCAATCCGTGGCACTTGGCGGCAGCATGCTGATCGCGAAGACGGCGCTGTCCGCCGATGCACCCGCGCCGAATCAGACGACCGGCCCGGTGCAACAGGATGGCCTGAGCCCACGCCTCACGATGCACGGCCTGGACACATGGCATGGCACGCCCGCTTCGGGTATGCGCGTGGAGCTGTTTGCGATCGACGACGGGCGTTCGAAGTTCCTTCAGACGATCACGCTGGCTGCAAGCGGACGCAGCGAGCCTCCCCTCCTGATCGGCGATACCTATCGCGCGGGGACTTATGAGTTGTTGCTGCATGTGGACGAATACTTCGCCGCACGCAAGGCGGATCTTCCGCAGCCGATGTTTCTCTCGAAGATCCCGCTGCGCTTTCGCATCACGGACGTCAATCAGCGCATTCATTTGCCGGTGCTGTTCGGACCGTGGAGCTACAACTACTACCGCGGCAGTTGAGCCGGAAAGTACTCGAACGCGAGATCAGGAGAAAACATCATGGCCGCAGGCATTACCACGCACGTACTCGACGTCGCACTCGGCAAACCCGCCGCCGGGATGCAGATCGAATTGTTCGATATCGGCAGCAAGCCGCCCACGCTGCTCGCGCGCACGCGCACCAATCGCGACGGACGCACCGACTCGCCGATCCTGCCGGCGGCGCAAGCGCGAGCGGGGAATTTCGAGTTGCGCTTCTGGGTCGCCGATTACTTCAAGACGCCCGATGTATTCGCGGACGTCGTGCCGGTTCGCTTCACGCTCGCCGATGCGACGCAGCACTATCACGTCCCGCTGCTTTGTTCGCCTTGGAGTTTCGGCACCTATCGCGGAAGTTGAATCAGCGCTTACTGCAATTGACGATTGATGTTTCGCAACGTGGAGACGCGCACGAACGGATAAGAAAATGTCTAAAGCAACTTTTCATTTCTTATTCGAACCGGAGTGAAATCTGGATTTGCAATGTGCGTCTCACCACTTACCGTCCTGGAGCGATATTCTAGACTTTCCACTGCTACGCATTTACACGAATCTCCTCTAGCGCATTGCGGATGTGCATGGCATAGTGCGATCGACGATCTATTAGAGGTAACTCATGTCAACGCTAGAAAGTATTCAGGCGCGTATCGAAGCACTTCAAGCGAAAGCGGATGCGCTCGTTGCAAAACAATCCGAGAATGCGCTGCAAAAGATTCATCACCTGATGTCGAGCCATGGATTGACCATCTCGGACATCGAAAGCTATTCCGGTTCACGCAAGAAGGCGGGCAGTTCGGCTTCCGCGAAGAAGCCCGGCGCAGTCGCCTATCGGGATCCAAAGACCGGTGCGACCTGGAGCGGCCGCGGACGCGCGCCGGGCTGGATCGCCAATGCAAAGGACCGTAGCAAGTTTGCGGTTGGAGCAAGCGCGCAGGGAACCAAGGCTAAAGGAAAAACGCGCGCTGCTGTCAAGCGCAAAGCAAAGGGACAACCGCGCGGTCCTCAACCCGCGCTCTATCGCGATCCGGAAAGCGGCGCAACGTGGAGCGGTCGTGGCCGCGCACCCGCATGGCTCGCATCGGTTAAAGATCGGACGCCGTTTCTGATTGCCTGACACTGTATTCACACAAACGGCGGAGTTCGTGCACGACTCCGCCGTTTTCTTTGCGGTCCGGAGTTTCAATCTATACACGCGGATCGAAATCGAATTCGATC
This sequence comes from Caballeronia sp. ATUFL_F2_KS9A, assembly GCF_023630765.1. Classification (NCBI taxonomy): domain Bacteria; kingdom Pseudomonadati; phylum Pseudomonadota; class Betaproteobacteria; order Burkholderiales; family Burkholderiaceae; genus Caballeronia; species Caballeronia sp. ATUFL_F2_KS9A. Next base: position 265,059 of record NZ_JALQEK010000029.1, read on the forward strand.
CTGATGCCGCCCGGTTCGTAAATCATCATGTGGCGCTTTGGACCGGCTCCTAGCAGTTCCGGCGCGAATTCCACTGCCACTCCCGGCCATGTCGACACGCGCTCGAGAATCGTCGCGAGTGCGGCTTCATCCGTTGCGCGCAATGCGAGATGATGAAGCCCGATATTCTTTCGCCGATCGAATGCTATAGGCGCCGATTCATCCTTCACCTGCCATAACGTAACCAGCAGCTTTCCGTCCGATACGAATACGGCGGGATACTCGGACCGCTCGCCGACGATCTGCCAGCCGAGACATTGAACGAAAAAGTCACGCGTTGCGTCGAGATTGCGCACGGTGAGACCTACGTGATCGATTCCAGATGTCAGCATCGCTTCCTCCGCGTGCATTCGAGCGTTCAGGAGAAAGGCCCCCGAACATTCGACATGCTTATGCCAGCGTCAATTTGACGTCGATATTATTGCGCGTTGCATTCGAATAAGGACAGACGATATGCGCCTTGTCTACAAGCGCCTGTGCCTCGCTGCGATCCATTCCCGGTAGCGAGATCTTCAATTCGACCTCGATGCCGAAACCGTTCGGGATTTGACCGATGCCCACGCTGCCATCCACCGCGACATCTTTCGGCAGCGTGATCTTGTCGCGAGCGGCGACGAATTTGATCGCGCCGATAAAGCACGCGCTATACCCTGCGGCGAAGAGTTGCTCGGGATTGGTGCCATCGCCACCACCGCCGCCGAGTTCTTTCGGGGGTGTCAGCTTGAGATCCAGATTGCTTTCGGGCACGGTCGCGCGGCCGTCGCGCCCGCCAGTGACATGAGCATGTGCACGGTATAGAACTTTTTCAATCGACATCGCCAGACTCCTGTGCGTTGTGTTGAGCGGATCTCGCGGCGCGCATGTGCCGGACGAAGTCCGCCGACATGAGTTCCCCACTGGACGCTGCCCGATATAGGCACGTTCCAATAGCGAAGGATACTCAAGTCACGGCGAGCTCGCCTGACGCATGACCGACGCGCCGAAGCAAGCTCGCTTCAATCACAAGACGACGGGTTCTCTGCCTGAAAAGACCGGATCTGCAACGGGCGATGTGTTTTCCTTCGCGATACGTTCGCACACCGCGACCACATGCGCCGAACCGGTCGTCATGAAGAGGGCGTGATCGAGGTCCGAAAAGATCGCCATTCGCACGGATGGATAGCGCGACAGTCGCGCGCCCTGCTTGCCGAAATGCGCGGCGATCAGATCCATGCCCGCATCGTACGCGCCATAGACGAGCGCTGTCTTTACGCCTTTGGCATCGAGCGCACGAATGATCGGTCCCGGTTCGGTCGCGAGCTCCGGCGCCGTGCTGCTCAGGCGGTCGAGCCTCAACACATCGACGATACGCGAACGCGCGCGCGTCGCCATATAGCCGAGCACGAAGCGCAATACGCGCATCAACTGCTTTTCGCCGCGCAGGATCGCTTTCCATTTCTGCGGATCGAGCATCGAGAATGCATAACCCGCCATGGAATTGCGCGTCGATTGACGCAAGCCGTCGGGCGCGACGTCCGCCGGTCTTTTAAACGTCGGCAGATTGACTGTGACGACACCGTTGATCGCATTCTCGTCGACCGCCGCCTTGAGCGCGTGATAAGCGCCCGAGCACACGCCGAATGCAAAGATCGACTTGTAGCCCTGCCGCGCGAGCCAGCGTGCGGCGGCCGCGGTGTCGTCAGTCGCGATCTGGTTATAGATTCGGCCGAACGCCGTATCCGATTGCACTGCGCCGGGCGCGGCCGGACTGTCGCCTCGGCCTCGCGCATCGAAACGCAATGATGCGATGCCGCGCCGCGCAAGCTCGCGTGCAATGCGAACGGATAGCCGGCTGTCGCCGACGCGCGCACTCGCCGATGTATTCGCAATGAGAAACACCGGACCTCGCGCGGCCCCCGTGCGCGGCTCGCACAAAATGCCGAAAAGCTTTTCGTCGCCGATGCGTACTGGGCGTTCGATAGCTTCGGGTGTGTCTATCTTTAGAGCGGACCAGTCAAAGGCATCGGCCGACGACGGCGCTTGCCTGTTTGATGAATCCTTGCCAGCGATCCATTCCACGACTTGGGCGAACGCTGCGCGCGGCAATGCGTTGAATGCAGTTTCCTGAAGAAAGCCAGTGAGATCTTCGAACGGACGCGCCTGTGCTTCCACGCCCTTTTCGATGAGCGCGTCGCACAATGGATCCGTGCCGCCCGCCTTCATATTCATGACCAACGCGCGACGCGTTGGTGCCGCCGCAGCGTCTCTTACGCTCGCGACGAGATCGATCGCCTGCAATGAGCCTTTGAATTCATCGCTATAAACCTGGCCGAGGACGTTGAGCCGCGCGTCGTCCTTTTGCATCTCACGCAAAGGCGGTGCAAGCAGTTCGAGCCATGTCTTGCGCACGATGCTCAACTCGCGCATATACACGCGGCCACTCGCAACGGGTGCGAGCAGTACGAGGTCATCGACCGGTTGACGCAATGCGGCCTCGAGCGCGAACGCGGCGCCCACGCGAAAGCCGCATAACGTGACGTGCTCTATGCCTGTCGATGTCTTCAGCCATTCGACGGCCGCGTCGACGTCATCGACCGACGATTGGAATTGATCCGGTGCGAGATCGGCGCCCGCCGAGTCGCCCGTGCCTCGATAGTCGAAACGCAGCACCCATATGCCTCGCGCGGACAGCGCTTCGGCGAGATGCCGCATGCCGCTATATGTCCACACGTATTCGTGCCCATAGGTATTGCAGAGCACTACGCCGCGCGTGCCGCTTCCGGCGTGCAGCCATCCGAATCGGTTCCCGAATACAACCGGTCTCATATCGATCTCGTCCTCGTCTTTGGTGGCGCGCAAGGATCGATGACTCGTCGTCCCGTTCTTGCAATGCCTGGCCGTCAACGTCCCGCCGAATGCGGGATCGCGAGGTATTGAGACGATTATATTAAGCGTCCTCTTCGTAACACGGCTTGCACCGGCGAATAGGTGCGAATGAGCTACCTATTGGCGCATAAGACATAGCTTGTGTGAGCTACCGCTCATTTCTTTATGCAAGGTTCGTCGGCATAACGTCAGATTGGCCGCAGACGAGTCCCCTCGCCTGCCTATATGACTTTTTGGAAGATCGATTCTCTATCAGAGATCCAATACGAGTACCTTGCTCGTCGCACGCGACACGCACGCGGTCAGAAAGTCGGTCTTTTCTTCTTCGCTCATGATGCAGTCGTTGTGCTCGACGTCTCCTTCGAGATAGCGCACCTTGCACGTACCGCACAAGCCCGCGCAGCATGATGTCTCGATGAACACGCCCGCTCCCGCCAGTGCATCGGCAATGCTCTCGTCCTTCGTCACTTCGATTTCCTGTCCTGTGCTCGCGATACGCACGATGAAGCTGTCGTTCGCATCGTTGGCGGCCTGCTCGCCAGCGTTGCGCTCAGGTGCCTTGAAGTGCTCGAAATGCACCGTTCCGGACGGCCAGTGCCGCGCCGCATCCGCGCACGCTTGCATGAAGCCGCCTGGACCGCAGTAATAGACGTGCTCGCCTTCGCCGGGCGCATTCAGCAAGTCCCCGATATCGAGGCCCGCCGATGGATCGCCGCCATCGAAATGAAAATGCAGACGCCCGCTTGCGCGCATGAGCTCGAATTCCTCGGCGAACGCTGCGCTGCCCGCATCTTTCGCGCAGTAATGCATTTCGTATTCGATACCGGCATCGTCGAGTTCATGCGCCATCGCCTTCAATGGTGTGATGCCTATCCCGCCCGCGATCAGCAACACGCGGCGCGCGCCGTCGACGAGATGAAAGTTATTGCGCGGCCGGCTTACACGCACGATGTCCTGCACGCGCAATTGCTCGTGAAGCGCCTTCGAACCGCCGCGCCCGCGTTCATCGCGCAATACGGCGATCACATAGCGATGCCGCTCGCGTGGCGCATTGCTGATCGAATACTGCCGCACGACGCCGCCCGCGAGATGAATGTCGATATGCGCGCCCGCCGTGAAAGGCGGCAATGGCGCACCGTCGGGATCGACGAGTTCGTATGAATTGATGCCTCGGCCTTCGAAGCGGACCTGACGCACGAGCAGATTCAAGGTCTGACTCTGCGCGTCGGTCGAGATGGATTGTGTTGACATGGTCGACATTCCTCGAATCGATGATCCCGCATCGCGAGAGCGCCGTGCGCCCTCGCGTCGGCCGGCTTATTGCTTCATCGCGAGTTCGAGTTCCTCGAAGCGTTCGCGTACGAATGCGGTACGTGCATCACCCTTCAGCTTTTCGCTTTCCGCAAGGATCGCAACGATCTGCTTCGTCACCTTGCGACGGCGCGTGACTTCTTCTTCGACGGTTTCGCCTTCGGGAATCTCGAACACATTGCCCGAGCAGAAGCTATTCGGCGCGCCCGCGTTCTCACGAAACCATTCCGCGAAGTTTTGCGCCGACGCGGCCGGATTCGAACCGCGCAATGCGTCGCGCAGCATCTTGCGGAACAGGAACAGGCCCGCGTCGAACTTGGTCGGATTCTCGAGCGCATGCACCGCGATTGGCCGTTGGCTGATGATGGCTTCGTAGTCGCCGGGCGCGTATTGCGCCAGCTTGTAGTTCGCACGCTCGCGATGGTTGGGCGGAATCGGCACGATGTCCTCGATCGTGTATTCGGCGAAGCGCTCGGGACGACGCATCGCGACCTGGCCGTCGAGGAAGTCGATCGACTCATAGCCCACCAGTTCCTTCTTGCCGATACCGCGCGTATCGATGCCGGGGCCCATGACGCGCCAGCCGATCATCTTGCTGTTTTGGTCGTCGACCGGAACCGTCCATCGGATGATATGAAAGCGGCTGAAGAGCTTCTTCTTCGAACCATCTTCCGATGTATAGGCATGCAGGCTCAGATTTGGCAGCACTTGATGCTGCACGCGCACGAACAAGCGGTCCTTGTTCACGCGGCGCGCGCCCGCGCACGCGAGACTGCGGCCTTGTTGGACCGGCTGAAAATGCATGTCGGGCGCGACTTCCATCGACGCTGCGCCGACTTCGTCGAACGTCGTGCCCTGGAACTGTCCTTTCACCACGTTCTTCGCGGCATGCAATGCGGTCGGATGAAAGTTATCGGCGGCGTTGTCCTGAACCTGCAACCAGTTGCAATGCTGGAAGTTGCTATAGGGCACGAGTTCGTCCCCGGGCATCACGGTGTAGTCGCCTTCCCACTCTGGAAACGGCGGCTCGTTTTCCGGCGGTCCCATGTAAGCGAACACGAGACCGTGACGCTCGACTGCTTTATACGCACCCTGCCGAATAGAACACGCGTACTTTTCGGCCTCTTTCTCTTCGCCCTTCGGAAACGGCACATGCAGGCACGCGCCGTCCACGTCGAACACCATGCCGTGATAACAGCACATGATGCCGCGCTCTTGAATCGCGCCGTATTCGAGCGATGCGCCGCGATGCGCGCAATGCGCGTGCAGCAGACCCACACGCCCGCTGCCGTCGCGGAATGCCACCAGTTCTTCGCTGAGGATCTTCAGAAAGCGCGGCGTGTCGGTCAGCTCCATCGACATGCAGACCGGATGCCAGAAGGCGCGCATGTATTCACCCATCGGCGTCCCGGGGCCCGTCTCCGTCAGTTCCGGATCGTGGCCCGGCACCTTGTTCACGTAGTAACCGCCGTAGGGCACGAGCTTCTTGACTGTCGCGGCCGCGCCGCCGCTGCTCTGATGCCCTTCCAGCTTGTCCGATTTGATGGTCATGGGAAATCCTGTTTCGAGTGGGGTTGAATCGATCGATGCGTGAGACCTGAATTCTGACTTCCGAACTCCGAACTCTGTATACAAAGATTAGCGATGTGGAACGGCATTGTCTCTATGGGTAAACGTGAATGAAAACAAGCACGCGATAACGTTGCGTTGACGCGTAAGGCCGGCCCGCTGTACCCTTGCCGTATTCTGTATCCAGAACTTACGCTCGAATCATGCCCGCCAAACTTCTCAAGCTCCAGGCCCGCACCGACTATGTCGACGAGGTCTACAAAGTTCTGCTCGACGCCATCAGTTCGGGTTCGCTCGCGCCCGGCACGCGCATCACGCAGGAAGAGATCGCCGAACAGCTTGCGGTTTCGCGCTCACCCGTCCTGCAGGCGCTGCGTCTGCTGAAGAAAGACGGTCTTGTCGTCGATGCGCCCGGACGCGGTCTCCTCGTCACGCCGCTCGACCCCGCATGGATCAGTCATCTCTATGAGATTCGCGGCGCGCTGGATTCGCTCGCTGCGCGTCTCGCCGCCGAACGCGGCGCGAAGATCGACAAGGCGATCATCACCAATGGCAGGCGCGCGTCGAAGAGCGACGATGTCAAGGCGATGATCGATGCCGACATGGCCTTTCATAACGCGATCTACGTGGCATCGGGCAATCCGTTGATCGCCGAGACCGCGCAGACGCACTGGGTTCATCTGCGCCGCGTGATGGGCGCCGTGCTGCAGGCATCGGGACAACGCAAATCGATCTGGGACGAACATGCTGCCATCGCGGCGGCCATCGCGGAGGGCAACGGCCACCGTGCCGCCGAACTTACCGATCTGCATACCGCCAACGCGCGAAGAAACCTCGTCGAACGGCTCGGCGTCGTGCTGAGCGAGCAACGCGAACGGGAATCGGAAGCAACGTGATCTCACGCACGGGTTGCGAGTTGCATCGACGGCGAAAGCCCCTGTTTCAAGGGGCCGTTTCGCTTGGCGTGCGCGAGTCAGTCGCTGCGACGGCGGCTGTTCACGAGCGCGGCGGGCACCGCGAACACGAGCAGGCTGCCGATCACGCAACTCGCCGCGAGACCGAGCGCGCCGCTGCCCGTCGAACCCGACTGCGTCTGGATCACGCCGATGAGCCAGGGACTCACGACGCCCGAGATGCTGCCCACGGAATTCGCAAGCGCAAGGCCCGCGGCCGCAGCGCCGCCGCTGAGAATCGCGGGCGGCAGAACCCAGAACTGCGAGATGGTCGTGACTACGCCCATCGTCGCGAGCGTGAGACCGATCATGCCGAAGAACGTGGAGTGCGCGTACATCACGCTCATAAAAAGGCCGAGCGCGCCGACGAAACCCGCGCCCGCAAGATGCCAGCGTCGCTCGCCACGCTTGTCCGAGCTATGGCCGACCGCGAGCATTGCAATGGCGCCCGCGGCATAGGGAATCGCCGAGAGCAGGCCGATATCGAGCGGATCGGTCACGCCGCTCGCCTTGACGAGCGTCGGCAGCCAGAAGCTCACGCCGTAGAGCCCCATCGTGAAGAAAAAGTACGTCACGGACAGCAGCAGTACTTTCGGATGCAACAATCCATCCTTTACCGAATGCAGCGCATGCGCCGGCTCTTCGTCGCGCAGATTGGCTTCGAGCATTGCTTTTTGCGAGTCGTTGAGCCACTTCGCATCGGCGACCTTGTCGTCGAGATAGAAGTACGCGACCACGCCCAGAACGGCCGTCGGAAGGCCTTCGAGCAGGAAGAGCCATTGCCATCCCGCGATGCCGTGCGCGCCGCCCATATGCGTCATGATCCAGCCGGACAGCGGCCCGCCAACGACGCCGGACATCGGAATGCCCGTCATGAAGAGCGCGGTTACTTTGCTTCGGCGCGAAGCGGGAAACCAGTACGTGAGATACAGCAGGATCGCCGGAATGAAGCCTGCTTCGGCCACGCCGAGCATGAAGCGCATGATGTAGAAGCTCGTCGGCGTCGTGACGAACATCATGCCGGCAGAGATCACGCCCCACGTCACCATGATGCGCGCGATCCAGCGACGTGCGCCCACGCGCAACAGAATGAGATTGCTCGGCACCTCGAACAGCAGATAGCCGACGAAAAACACGCCCGCGCCCGCACCGTAGACGGCGTCGCTGAAATGCAGATCATTGAGCATCTGCAACTTCGCGAAGCTCACGTTGATGCGATCGAGATACGCGCACAGATAGCACACGAAGAGAAATGGCAGCAGACGCCATGTCACCTTCGCATACGTCGACGATTCATCGCCTGTCAGATACGCAACCGGACTGTGGGAACTCATGCTTTGTCTCCTGGTTATGTCATGCGTCTGGATCGCTCACATGTTCGTCACCTCAAACCAGAAAGACAAACGATGCCTGTTCATCCATCCATGACAGGCTCTCATGCATAAGGTGTTTCCATGAGGCGCATTCCGAACTTCGTACTCCTGCGCGCATTCGAAGCAGCCGCGCGTCTGGAAAGCTTCACGCTTGCCGCAAGCGAGCTTCATCTCACGCAATCGGCGATCAGTCATCAGGTCAAGGAACTCGAGCAGTATTTCGGCAGGCCGCTCTTTCATCGGCGCAACCGGCGCGTGGAGACGACGTCCGAAGGCCGTCGCCTGCATGAAAGTCTCGGACGCGTGTTCGATGTCATCGAAGCCGCATGCGCCGAAGTCACGCTCGATCCGCTCGCGCAAGTGCTCGCCGTTCATTGCGCGCCGAGCTTCGCCGTGAAATGGCTCGGGCCGCGTCTGCCCGAATTCATGCAGGCCCATCCGAACGTGACGATACGTCTGTCGTCGGACGCTGAGCCCGCCGATCTCGCACGCGCGCGCGAAGTCGACGTTGCCATTTCATATGGCTTCGCACACGAACGTGCCGGTGTCGTCTCGCGCGCACTGGGCACGGAGCGCATCATCCCGATGTGTTCTCCGTCCTTGTTGCAGGAAGGCGTGCCAGCGCCGGAGCACATTGCGAGGATGACGCTGATCGACTCGCAACTCAGCCGTGTGACGTGGCCCGGCTGGTTCGAGCTCAATGGGCTCGACATGCCACGCGGGCCGCGGCCTTCGTTCGACCGTGCGGCGCTCGCGATATCCGCGGCGGTGGATGGCATGGGCGTCGCGCTGGAAACGACGCGCCTCGCCGAGCGCGAGCTTGCGCGCGGCGATCTGATCGAGTTGGGCGCGGGTGTGTTCGCGCCGCTCGCAAGGGAGACGCACTTTCTCTCTTATCGCGCCAACGAACGTGATGTCGAAAAAGTGAAATGTTTCTGTGACTGGGTGCTGGCGAAGGCTGGCCTCGAAGACGCGAAAGAAGTCGAAGCGTGAGGCGAAATCATGCCGCCTGTCTCGCCCGCTCCTCCTCGACCATCCGGGCGTGTGCATACACGCGATCGCGTTCGCGCGCGACGAGCGTGCGCTTGCGTGCAAGCGTCTGTCGATGATATTTCGGGTCGCCCATCTGCATCACGTATTCACCGTGACGATGACGCAGGTAGCGCTGGAAAAACTCGGCGCCCGGCAAGCCGCTGTCGAGCGCCATGAGCACGCCGTAGTCGATGTCGTGCACATCCCCGAGTGCCTTGATTGCGGATTCGAGCGCGGCATAACGCTGCGGCAGTGGCACCCCCTTGTCGCATAGCGCATGAAAGCGCTGATAAGTCAGCACTTGTCCGTGCGATGCACACCGCCATAACACTTTCGCAAGCCGTTGACTGAGTTCCGTTTCCACGTTTCCTCCCGCAAGGTGCGCGGATCGTATGAGTGTGACATTCCACCGTCATTCGGATTTCGAAGACGGCATGCGGTTGCCTGGAAAATCACCTGCAACGCCAGAAGATGTGCGCAACGCTCGCCATTGCGCCAAATCGCCTTGCGCGCATCGCCGAAAGCGTCATGCAATGCGGCCAGGTCGAAGAAACCTGTCTATGAAGATTCAGTTGAGCACGTTTTAATAATTCGCATGTTTCTATTTCCCACGCTGAAAGAAAGAACTCATATAGCGAAGAACACGAAATGCGATAAACGTCTATGCTTATTAGACCTTTCACAATGCACATATAGCATTGCGCACGAATCCGCACCGCTGCATGATGCAGCAGTGGACTCGCGGGAACCTTCTGACACGAGCGACTCGGCGCGACTTGTGTGCGCTTTCGCTTAATATTGACCTCGGCGGGTCTTATTGATTGCCACGCCACAGCGCCGTAACTTTTGACCAGCAACCATGCGCGGCGGCTGCGACTCGATTACATGCTAGCAAACATATTGCAGGAAACCAAGGAAAGATTCCACATGAAAGAACGTTCCGCGCTTTCGCGCGGCTGTCGTTCGGCATTTTTTTCCATCGTCGCCTGCGGCCATATCGGCCGATCAATTCGCAATGCAATGAAGAGGAGCCTCTAAAGAAACCATATAACTTGCTTAAGCAAAGACGCCACGCAGATTACGCGCCGTTTCACCTGCGCCGCTCGACGCGCACTTCACACGCGGCACACTTCTTAAGATTGGTTTAAGTCTGAGAGACTAAAACGTCATCAAACGCGGGCAAGATAGTGCCCCTTGCAATTTGCTTCGTATCGGTTTTCACGAAAACGTCCACGCGGATGGTCAGGCCGGGCAACGCCGCACGCGCAATCCAACAGCGCGATCAGGCGCAGGCGACGACCATCCCATTCAGCCCGGCAGAAATGCCGGGCTTCTTTTTAACCGCGCCCTCCGCGCACTTGCGGCGCGCCATTGCCGGTCTGCGTAATGGCGACGGGCAGATCGAAGTGAAACGTGGTGCCCGTGTCTTTCGAATCGATCAGGCGAATCTGGCTGCCGTGCAATTGCAGCATGCGTTGTACGATGAGCAGCCCTAGCCCGCCGCGATGCGCGCCGCCCGAAGCGAACGGACGCATGAAAAGCGCCTTGCGCATTTCCGGCGGAATGCCCGTACCCGTATCGCTGATCGTGACTTCCACTCTGTCAGATTGTTCGCGCGCAAGTGCAAGTGTCACGTCGACGACGCCTTGCGCAGGCGTATGACGGATCGCGTTATCGAGCAGATTCGTGAACACGCGCTCGATCATGCCGAGATCCGCCGTTACGTTCGGCAAGCGTGGCGCGATCTGGGCATTCAGGCGCACGCCCCGCGATTGCGCGGGCAGTTCGAACTTTTCGAATACGTCCTGCACCAGATCGGCGAGAGAGAACGCCTCGGCTTCGGGCGCGACCATGCCGTGTTCGAGTTTCGCCAGTTCGAACAATGACTGCGCGAGATGACCCACCTTCGCGCTCTGTGCAAGCGCGATCGACAGATAACGACGCCGATCGGTATCCGGCAGCGTGTCGGACTTGAGCGACAGCGTCTCGAGATAACCATGCAGCGATGACAGCGGCGTGCGCAAATCGTGCGAGATGTTCGCGACCATCTCGCGACGCTCGCGATCCTGCTGACCCAGCGCGCGCCACTGCTCGCCGATGCGTTCCGCCATCTGCGCGAACGCGCTTTCGAGCACGACGATCTCGTCGCGTTCGTTCGCCCGCGCATCGGGCGTGTCGATGCGCGCGAGCGCCGGCGGTTCTGCTGGCGCGCCACGCGCGTCGAACTTGCGCATTGCTTCGGTGAGGCGGCGCAGCGGCCGCGTAACGAGCCCGAATGCAACCAGGCCCGCGACGAGCCCGAGCAATGTGACGAGGCCCATCGACGCGAGCGTGGTGCGCAACACCGCGCTCGCCGATGCCTTCGCAGCCAGCGCATCGTGCTCCTCGCCGAGCAGCACGACATAGACATAGCCGAACGGCGGCTTGCCGGGCGCGGCGAGCGGCGCTGCGCTGAAGACTTTGCGCTTGCCCTCGCTGCGCGGATCGTCACCGAGAATCGGCAACACGGCGCCGTCGAGGAACTGCCGCACCGGCGCGAGATCGACATGATCGCGCTTGAGATGTCCGGGCGGCGCATCGTCGGCACGCACGCGCCCCGTGTTATCGAGCAGATAGACTTCGACGCTCGGGTTCACCACCATCAACTGACTGAAGAGCCGGCGCACGGCGGGCGCATCGATGTCGTTGGCATCGGCGAGCGCGCCGTCACGCGCGATATGCGCCGCAAGCCCGCGCGAAAGACTCTGAATGACTTCCTTCTCGCGCAGATCGCTCGCGCGAATCTGCAGCCACGCCGATGCGCCGCAGCACGCGAGCAACAGCACGCAGAACACCGCGAAGAGCCGTTGCGATAAGGTGAGCTTCACGGCGCGCCATCCTTGCCGTCAGGCGATTGCGCCGCGAGCTTATAGCCGTGGCCCCATACCGTGAGAATGCGCTTCGGATCGGCTGCATCTTTCTCTACTTTCGCGCGCAAACGATTGATATGCGTATTGACCGTGTGCTCATAACCTTCATGCCGATAACCCCACACCGCATTGAGCAGGTCCATGCGCGAGAACACCTTGCCCGGATGACGCGCGAAGTGATAAAGCAGATCGAACTCGCGCGGCGTGAGTTCGATGCGCGCGCCATCCACCCATGCTTCGCGCGCGAGCGGATCGATCGCGATGCCCGCCACTTCGATGCGCCCCGTCTCCAGCCGCGAGTCCTTCGCGACCGCATCGACGCGGCGCAGCAGCGCCTTCACGCGCGCGACGAGTTCGAGCACCGAGAACGGCTTCGCAAGATAGTCGTCCGCGCCGAGTTCGAGGCCGAGAATGCGATGCACCTCGCTCGAACGCGCGCTCGTGATGATGATCGGCGTATAGCGTGTCATCGCGCGCGCACGCCGGCAGATTTCGAGGCCGTCGACGCCGGGCAGCATCAGATCCAGAATCAGCGCATCCCATCCGCCCTGTTCGAGCAGGCGCAGCCCTTCGGCGCCATCGGCGCTATGCACGACTTCGTAGCGTTCGTCGCGCAGGTTGAGACTCAGCACATCGGCGATATGCATGTCGTCTTCGACAATCAGAATGCGTTTCGGATGATCCATGAGGAATGTTATCGGCAGAGAAAAACACGCGCGCCCAATCCGCAGAACAATGGACGAGCGTCTGTGCCATTGTGCAGAAAAGCGCGCGGCCAAGTATCACATTTAATTTAACTTTCGGTGAGGACTCGGGGATGCGCGCGCGAATACGATGCCGCTACACCACTCGAACCCGAGGCACGCATCATGCAAACCCGCCGCCGCTTTCTCCTCACAGGCACCGCGGCCGCCGCCGCAGCGTTCGCACTGGGCGGACGCTTTCGCGCGCTCGCGGCCGATCCGAAGACGCAGGAAAGCTTCGAAATCGTCCATAGCGACGATGAATGGCATCGTCTACTCGATCCGGTGCAATTCGACGTATTACGCCGCGAAGGCACCGAACGCCCTTATACGAGCCCGCTCAACGACGAGCATCGCGGAGGCACGTTCAGTTGCGCGGGTTGCAAGCTGGCGGTGTTCTCCTCGCGCACCAAGTTCGACAGTCATACCGGCTGGCCCCGTTTCTGGGCGCCGCTCGATCATGCGGTCGCGACGCGCATCGACGGCTCGTTCGGCGTCGTGCGTACCGAAGTGCATTGCCGGCGCTGCGGCGGTCATCTGGGCCACGTCTTCGACGACGGTCCGAAGCCCACGGGCCTGCGCTACTGCATGAACGGCGTCGCGATGAACTTCACGCCCGGCGCAGCCTGAATCGCGCCAGCACTCCGATCAACCTCGACCACCCGATACCATCATGCTGCTCATCGTTCTTGCCTATCTCGGCGGCGCGCTGACGATTCTCAGTCCGTGCATCCTGCCGGTGCTTCCCTTCGTGTTCGCGCGCGCGGATCAGCCGTTCGTGAAAAGCGGCTTGCCGTTGCTCGCGGGCATGGGCCTGACTTTCGCCGTCGTCGCGACGCTCGCGGCCGTCGGTGGCGGCTGGGTCACGCAGGCCAATCAATACGGTCGCTGGGCGGCCATCGTCCTGCTCGCAGTGTTCGGCCTCACACTGCTGTTGCCGAGTCTCGCCGAGCGCGTGATGCATCCGCTCGTGAGCGCGGGCAATCGTCTTACCGCATTCGCGCAACGCGGCGACGGCAAGCCGAGCTTCGGCGGATCGTTCATGCTCGGCATCGCGACCGGTCTTCTGTGGGCGCCCTGCGCAGGCCCGATCCTCGGACTCGTGTTGACGGGCGCGGCGCTCAACGGCGCGAGCGTCGGCACGACTCTGCTCCTGCTCGCGTATGCAGCGGGCGCGGCGACCTCGCTCGCGGTTGCCTTGCTGATCGGCGGACGCGTGTTCGCCGCGATGAAGCGCTCGCTCGGCGCAGGCGAATGGGTGCGGCGCGGCATCGGCGGGGCGATGCTGCTCGGCGTTGTCGCGATCGGGCTCGGGCTGGACACCGGCGTGCTCGCTCGTGTATCGACGGTCGCCACCTCGGGCATCGAACAACAGCTCGTCGACAAGCTCTCGAACAAGAACCAGGGCGCGATGATGATGTCCGCGAACGCGGCGAACGTCGATAACAACGGACCCGCGATGATGCGCGCGAGCACCGAGCCGCCGAAGTCGCCGAACCCCGCGCCGCTGCCCGTGGAAGGCACGCTGCCTTCGCTCGATGGCGCGGTGCAATGGCTCAACTCGCCGCCGCTTACAAAGGAAGCGTTGCGTGGCAAGGTCGTGCTCGTCGATGTATGGACGTACTCGTGCATCAACTGCCTGCGCACGTTGCCGTATGTGAAGACGTGGGCGCAGAAGTATCGCGATCAGGGGCTTGTCGTGATCGGCGTGCATGCACCGGAGTTCGCATTCGAGCGCAACGTCGATAACGTGAAGAAGGCGGTTCACGATCTCGGTATCGATTATCCCGTTGCGATCGACAACAACTTCGCGATCTGGCGCGCGTTGAATAATCAGTACTGGCCGGCGCATTATTTCATCGACGCCAAGGGGGATATCCGCTATCACCACTTCGGCGAAGGCGATTATGCGCACTCCGAGCAGGTGATTCAGCAACTGCTTGCCGAAGCGGGTCACGGCGCCGCGCCTGCCATGGCGATGAGCGCGAAGCATGACGATAACGACATCGGTCAGGGCGCGATGATGCAGGCCGACAACGCGGACATGCGTTCGCCTGAAACGTATATCGGTTACGAACGCGCGCAGCAGTTCATGTCGCCGGGCGGCGAAACGCAGGATCGCATTCACGACTATGCCGCGCCCAACGCCCTCGACGTCAACGACTGGGGACTCGCGGGCGCGTGGAAGGTCGGCGCCGAGCACGCGACGCTCGAAGGCGCGACGGGGCGCATCGTGTATCGCTTTCATGCGCGCGATCTGCATCTCGTGCTCGGGCCGTCGAAAGATGGCAAGCCGGTGCGCTTTCGCGTGAGCATCGATGGCGCGGCGCCGGGCGCATCGCATGGCAGCGACATTCAGGCGGACGGAAGCGGCACCGTGACCGAACAGCGCCTCTATCAGTTGGTGCGGCAGGCGGGCCCCGTCGCCGACCGCACGTTCACCATCGAATTTCTCGACCCCGGCGTCGAAGCGTATGCCTTCACGTTCGGTTGAATGCGACTTCTTGAGGAGCAGACATGTTCAGGACCAACAGCATGACATTCAAGGCCGTCAGCGTGGCCGTATTGTTCGCGGGCGCGTTCGCACTGCAGCGCGTCGCGCATTCGAGCGAGGAAGCCGTGAAGATTCCGCCGCCCGTGCATGACGAAAGCGCGACGGCCGTGCATACGGAAACGGCCGTATTCGCGGGCGGCTGCTTCTGGGGCGTGCAAGGCGTGTTTCAGCACGTTCGCGGCGTGAAGGAAGCGCTGTCGGGCTATGCGGGCGGCGCGGCCGGCACGGCGCAATACGATCGCGTGAGCGAAGGCGATACCGGTCATGCGGAATCGGTGCGGATCACGTATGACCCGGCGCAGGTGTCGTACGGCAAGCTGCTGCAGATCTTCTTTTCGGTCGCGCACAATCCGACGCAACTGAACTATCAAGGCCCCGATCACGGCACGCAATATCGCTCGGCCGTATTCCCGACGAACGCAGCGCAGCGCGAGATCGCCAATGCGTATATCGCGCAGCTCGACAAGGCGCATGTGTATGGCGGCAAGATCGTCACGAAGATCGAAGACTACAAGGGCTTCTATCCGGCCGAAGGCTATCACCAGAACTATCTGACGGAGCATCCGGAAAGCCCTTATATCGCGATCAACGATCTGCCGAAAGTGGCGAACCTGAAGCAGATGTTTCCGGACGCCTATCGTCAGGACGCGGTGCTCGTGACGGTCGCATCCAAATAGGCATCGACGATCGCGAGCACATCGGGCATGTTGCGCCTGCCGAAACCGAGGCGCACATGCTCGTCGCCGTGATCGACCAGCGTCGAGGGCAAGAGGAGCACGCCCGTGCGTTCGAGCAGTTCTGCGCAGAACCGCTCGGCGCCTTCGCGCTTCAACCGCACGAAACCGATCGTGCCCGCGCGCGGACGATGCCACTCGAAACGATCCGCATGGCGCGCGAAGAAGGCGTCTAGCACGCCCAGATTCGCGCGGATGATCGAAACATTGCGTTCGATAAGCGCATCAGTGTGGCGCACTGCAATCGCCGACAGATACTCGCTCGGCGCGCTGTTGCTGATGGTGAGATAGTCCTTGAACGTGCTCATGCGTTCGAGCACTTGCGCGCTCTTCGTCGCGATCCAGCCGAGGCGCAGGCCGGCGAGCCCGTGCGTCTTCGAGAGCGCACCGAGTGAAATCGCGCGCTCGTACACATCGCATGCGGCGGGCAGACGATCCGCGCGATCATGTTCGAGCCCGCGATACACCTCGTCGCTGAATAGCCATAGTCCATGCTTGCGCGCGAACGCGACGATCGCATCGAACACGTCGCGCGACGGCAGATAACCGGTCGGATTGTGCGGCACGCACATCACGAGCGCGCGTGTGGCCGGCGTGACGAGCGTTTCGAGCTCCGCCGGATCGAGCGACCAGCCCGCTTCTTCGCGCGCCTTCCACGGCGCAACGCTCACGCCCAGCGCCTCGGCCACCGTGTAATGCGACTGATAGCCCGGCATATGCACGATCATGTGATCGCCTGGCGCGAGCATCGTGTTCATGAACGAATAGATCGCTTCCTGAGCGCCCGTGTGCACGATGATCTCGTCAGCACCGATGTTCTCGTACAGCGTCGCCAGTTCGCGCCGCAGCGCGGGTGCGCCGGGATATTCCGTATAACCGAGCCAGGTATCGCGCAGACCGTCGATCGAGTCCGGTTCATATGCAAGCAGTTCGCCGATCGACATCGATTCGGGATCGGAAGTGCACAACAGATGGCGCGCGGTGAATTCGTGCTGCGAGAAATAGCGTTCGAGTTTGAACGGGTTCGGTTGCATCGCGTCGCTTGATCGGAATGGAAGAAGGCTCTAGTTTGCGCGTCTGATGTACATTCACACAGCTAAACTTTCTAATTCCGATTAAGGAACGCTAATGCTCGACTACGCTCTCCTCGATTCGCTGCTTGCCGTCGTGCGCACCGGTTCTTTCGAGCGTGCGGCGCGCGAACTGAACGTCACGCCTTCGGCCGTCTCGCAGCGCGTGAAGCTCCTTGAAGAGCGCGTGGGCGCCCTGCTCGTCAAGCGCGGCCAACCATGCGAAGCAACCGCTTCCGGCGCGCTCTTGTGCCGCCACACCGAACGCGTGCAATTGCTCGAAGCCGAACTCGGCGGGCACATGCCAGCCTTGCCGGGCGCGCAGAGCGGGCGGCGCGCGAAATTGCGCATCGCGGTGAACGACGACAGCATGAGCACATGGTTCATCGACGCCGCGGCGGACTTTTGCATCGAACGTGAACTGCTGCTCGATGTCGTCGTCGACGATCAGGATCACACGGCGCAACGCATCCGCGAAGGCGATGTGCAAGGCGCGATCACCACGCAAGCCGAGCCCGTTCCCGGCTGGCGTTCGATGAAGCTCGGACGCATGCGTTATCGCGCGGTATGTTCGCCCGCGTACTTCGCGCGCTATTTCGCCGATGGCCTCACGCGCGATGCGTTGCGCCGCGCGCCCTGCGTCAATTTCAACGAAAAGGATGAATTGCAGAAGCGCTTCATCAAACGCATGAGCCGCGCGGAGATCGAACCGCCCGCGCATGTCGTGCCGCATGGCGAGGGCTTCGTGCGCGCGTGCACGTCGGGGCTGGCGTGGGGAATGTGTCCGCAACGGCTCGTCGCGCAGCACGTCGAAAACGGCGACCTGGTGGAAGTGTCGCCCGGTGCGCGCTTCGACGTCGATCTTTACTGGCAGAGCTGGCGTCTTTCGATCGGCTGGCTGGACGACTTCAGCGCGATGCTCAAACATCGCGCCAGATCGTTTCTCGATTGAGCATTACGCTTCGCGGGTTTCGATCGAATCCACGCGATCTCGATAGAACGCGAGATGATCTTTTATCGACGCAACAGCCTCATAAGGAGACTCATACGACCACACCGCGTTGGCCGACTTTTGTCCACCTGAAGGGATACAGTAATAGCTGCACTCACCCTTGTAAGGGCAGTATGTCGTGTGCGACGTGCGTTCGAGTTGCGACATGTCCACGTCCTTGCGCGGCACATATAGCACCTCGGGATACGATGCCTCGCGCAATGAAAGCGCTTCGGTCGTATCGGCGATCACCCGTCCGCCCGCTTTGACCAGCACGCGCGACGGACTGCGCTCGATCGTGATCGGATGATCGGGACCGGGAATCTTGACGGCTTTATCCATGAGTGTCTTCCTGCGAACGAACGCACCATAGCGAACGGAAGAATCGATGGTAACGCCGTTGCGTCGAACACGCAGAACCCGGCCCCTCGCAGCATCAATGACCGAAATAAAGGGGCTTGGTGCCGTCGTTGTCCATCCGCGGCATCGCGCGCATGCCTGCAGCCGAGCGGCCGCTGGTTGCGCCGCCGTAGGAATTCATATCGGCGTTATAGGCATTGTTCTGCCCCGATGCGCGGCGCTCGGCGCGCTGGATATCCGACGGATACGAAGTCTGGTCCGAGCGCGACGGATCGTAGCCCGCTGCTTCGACCTGCCTCAGATCTTCCTTCACCTGACCCCGCGTAAGCGACGAATCGGTTTGCGCGAATGAAAGCGCCGGCGCCACCACTACAGCGGCGACGGCCACGGCTTTGACGAACGATTTCATGGTGAACCTCCGGTATGTTGGCCTGCGCACGGTGATTTCTGTGCGTGCTTCATACTCAGCATCGCCCGTGCCCGGCAACGACCGTCGTCCGTCTAGAACGCGCCTACGAACCCTTGCTCTCGATTGCCTTGACGAGCGCATGCAGCACGCGATTCGCCGGCGTCGGCACGCCGAGCGCTTCGCCACGCCGCACGATCAGCCCGTTCAGATGATCGATCTCGCTCTTCTTGCCGCGCGCGAGATCCTGCGCCGTCGACGAGAACTGATTCGGCATCGTCTCGGCGATACGGCGCACGGCGGCATCGACATCGCCGGGAATCGTCACGTTGTCCGCTTTCGCGACCGCAAGGCATTCGTCGACGACATCGCGCATCGTGCGTGTAATGCCCTCGCCCTGCACGAGCTTTCCATAAGGCAACTGCGTGATCGCGGACAGCGCGTTGTAGGCGCAATTCAGCACGAGCTTCGCCCATAGCGCGCCGCGCACGTTGTCGGAGATTTCGGTCGGCACGCCCGCCGCCACGAGCGCACGCGCAACGCCTTCGCTCTTCGTCGATGGCTCGATCACGAGTTCACCGCGTCCGTTGTGCTTCACGTGCCCCGGCCCCGCCATTTCCGTCGCGACGTACACGACAGCGGCCGCCGCCTCTTGCGGCAACAGTTCGCGCAGGCGCTCCGCATTCTCGACGCCGTTTTGCAGCGACAGCAGCAGCGCATCGTGTTCGAGATAAGGCGCGAGTGCCTTCGCGGCGCTTTCGGTGTCCGTGGACTTCACGCAGAAGAGCACGAGTTGCGCGCCCTTCACGGCGCTCGCATCGGTGCTCGCGGCGACGTGTACCCGTTCGTCGAAATGCTGCGTGTCGAGCCGCAAGCCGTCGCGTTCGATCGCCTCGACATGCTGCGGCCGCGCGATCAGCACGACCTCGTGACTCGCGCGCGCGAGCATGCCGCCGTAATAACAACCGACCGCGCCCGCACCCATGACGGCGACTTTCATGTTTCGCTTCTCCCGTTGCGATGTTGAACTGTGGCTCGAAAAGGTAACACATGGCTGCGGACGGTCCGTTACGTCACGGATGTTGCGCAAACGCTTGCGGACTTCGCATGGATTCGCGCATCTGCCCGTGTCCACGCGATTTTGTGGTCGGACGCACCATAGTCAGTCGAATTCGCGGCTCACCATATTGTTAAAACGGGCCACGCACAATACGCTTCTTTCAGCGGATCGACGATGCTGTCCAAACAATGCCGACCGCTGCGGGGTGTGCGGCCAAGGCCGCATCGAGTAGTCAAATCCGGGGGACCAAATACACGGCGTGCCGGGCAAGCGCATCGCGCGAGCGGTCGACCGTGCGGCGCACCGAGGCGCCGTGAACTTAGACAAGCGCTGGCCTTGCCGCTCGGCGACGAGCAGCTCGAAGCCGCAGGCGCGGGCGTTATCACGAGAACAAAAACATGAATCATGGATATGAAGCATCGCTCGTCAAGCGCGTGGTGAATCAACTCGTCGCGGGCATCGTGAGCGGCGAATACCAGGACAACGTGCTTCCGCCACAAGTCATTCTTTCGAAGAAGCACGGTGTGAGCCGGACCATCATGCGAGAGGCGTTGAGCATTCTCATCTCGCGCCGCATGCTCGACGTGCGGCCCAAGACGGGGACGCGCATCAAGCCTGCACGCGAATGGCTCATCATGGACCCGGAAGTCGCCGAGTGGCGCATGCGTGCGCTGCACGATCCCGACTGCATCCGCAGGCTGATGGAATTTCGTGCGCTCGTCGATCCGCCTGCCGCCGCGCTCGCCGCGACGCGTGCGAACCGGCATCAGCGCATCGCCATCAACGCGGCCTATCAGCGGCTCCTGCATGCGAGCCCGTCCGAACCCTTGCAGTCCGCCGCCGAAGAGGCGCTGCAGGCCGCCATCGTCGATGCAAGCGGCGATGAAGTGCTAAGGCAGATGGGCAGCGTCGTGCGCGTCGGCATCCGCACCATGAAGGCGGCGCTGCGCAATCAGCCCCATGCGCTGCCGCGCGTGCCCGATTCGCAGCTCGGCGATTACGGCAGGCTCGTGCGCGCGATCGAAACCGCCGACGGCGACGGCGCGCGAGCGGCCATGTCGCAAGTGCTATCGCGCACGGCCTCGCTCTGGATCGAAGAAATCGCCTGAAGCCGGTTCTGAATCACCATTCGGATGCAGCGGCGGGCAGGCCGCCCGCATCGCCTCCATGGCCCGCCGGGAGCGCATCTTGCGCGCCCGGACGCCGCACTTTCGCCTCGCATGCGCCGCGCGCGTGACTACAATGAGTCATGCCTGTGCATGCGCGGCGTTGAAAAACGGAGGCAAGAATGGCAGAGCTCGAAAAGGAAAGGGTCGTCGGCGTCCTGAACAAGATTCTCGAATCCGAACTGGCGGGTGTCGTGCGTTACACGCACTATTCGTTTCTCGTCTTCGGCTTCGGACGCATTCCCATCGTCTCGTGGCTGCGCGCACAGGCCGATGAATCCCTGCTGCACGCGCATCAGGCCGGCGAATGGATCACGACGCTCGGCGCGTATCCGTCGCTTGAAATAGGCCCGCTGCTCGACAATCACACGTTCGACATCGCGACGATCCTGCGCGAATCGCTGCAATCGGAAAACGTCGCGCTCGGTCATTATCGCGAGTTGCTCTCGCTCGTCGAAGACCGTTCCGTCGCGCTGGAGGAATACGCGCGGCAGATGATCCAGGTCGAGGAACTGCACGCGGGCGAAGTGGACAAGATGCTGCGCAGGCCCGGCGAAGTCGAAACGTCGCCCGAGCGACGCACGGGGCATAACTGAGCGAAATGAAAAGCGCCGGTCCGCATTTCGCGGGCCGGCGCCTGAGACGCCCGGAAGCGCCGTGGCTTACTTCGGCTGCGCGACCGTGCGCAGATAGGGCTTCAGCGTCTTGAAGCCTTCGGGATACTTCTTCTTCGCGTCTTCATCCGAGACGGACGTCGGAATGATGACGTCATCGCCCGGCTTCCAGTTCACCGGCGTCGCGACCGTGTGCTTCGCGTTCAGTTGCAGCGCGTCGAGCAGGCGCAGCACTTCGTCGAAGTTGCGGCCCGCGCTCATCGGATACGTGAACGTGGCCTTCACCTTCTTGTCCGGACCGACGATGAACACCGCGCGGATCGTCGCGTTGTCGTTCGCCGTGCGCGGATTCGCGCCGCTCGCGTTCGGATGGATCATGTCGTAGAGCTTCGCGACGTTGAGATCCGCGTCGCCGATCATCGGATAGTTGACCGCCGTGCCCTGCGTTTCCTCGATGTCCTTCGCCCACTGCGAGTGATTCGTCACCGGGTCGATCGAGAGGCCGATCACCTTCGTATTGCGCTTGTCGAACTCGGGCTTGAGCTTGGCCATATAACCGAGCTCGGTCGTGCAAACCGGCGTGAAGTCCTTCGGATGCGAGAACAGGATTGCCCATTTGTCGCCGATCCACTCGTGAAAGCGAATCGTGCCTTCGGTCGTCTCTGCCGTGAAATCGGGGGCTTCATCACCAATGCGTATAGCCATATCAAATCTCCACGTGAGGAAAAGGCCGGTGAACGTTCCATATGCATAAGAACGGTTTCCGGGTTAAGGATTGCAATCGTGAATGTGATTATAGTGCGCGATGCATCGGCAATTGATGACCGCTGGCGTCGTGTGGTCATGCGTCGCGCCGCACGAGCCACGGCGGATATAGCCAGCGGCACGTTTCCTGCTCCGTACCCGCGACGCCGTGAATAAGCATATTTCGTAAATGTCCGTTGCTCGCGTTTCGCACGGCGCCGCGCTCGAATTCGCCGGCGAAATCTGCTATCACGAGACACATACGTCAGACCGAACGTGCAAGTGCAAGGCCGCAGGCACCTGGATCATCGCGCAGTCGAACAGGCGACAGAATTCGCCGCGCCACCCGGCGTGGCCACGCTGCCGCCGCATAAGGAGGCGATCGTGACCGTCATGCAAAGAAAGTCCGTTGCTGCGTTGCAAAGCGAAGCGGCCGAAAGCGAGGAAGTGCTTCAGGAACACGGCGGCCACGCGCTGAAGCGTTCGCTCACCGCGCTCGATGTCGTGTTGCTCGGCATCGGCTGCATCATCGGCGCGGGGATTTTCGTGCTGACGGGCCACGCGGCCGCCACCAACGCCGGCCCCGCGATCATCATCTCTTTCGTGCTCGGCGCAATCGTTTGTGCGCTCGCTGGCCTGTGTTATGCAGAGATGGCTTCCACCGTGCCCGTATCGGGGAGCGCGTACACCTACGCTTATGCGACGATGGGCGAACTGATTGCGTGGCTCATCGGCTGGGATCTGATACTCGAATACGCGGTCGGCGCAACGACCGTCGCGATCGGATGGTCGGGTTATGTCGTGAGCTTTCTGCATTCGATCGGCATCGACATACCCGAACAGCTTGCGAAAGCGCCTTTCGCTTACGATCCCGGTCACGGCTGGAGTCATGTCGGCGCGATCCTCAACGTGCCCGCGATGGTGATCGTCGGGCTCATCACGATTCTTCTGGTTATCGGCATACGCGAGTCGGCGCGTGTGAACAGCTTCATCGTCGTCATCAAGGTGCTGATCGTGCTCGCGTTCATCGCGGCGGGCATCGCCTATGTCGATACGAACCACTGGGTCACTCCGCAAAATCCGACCGGCGCGTTCATACCGCCGAATACCGGCGAGTCGGGCGTGTTCGGCATGAGCGGCGTGTTGCGTGGCGCGGCCGTCGTGTTCTTTGCCTATATCGGTTTCGATTCGGTATCGTGCGTCGCGCAGGAGACGCGCAATCCGCGACGCGACATGCCGATCGGCCTTCTCGGTTCGCTCACGATCTGCACCATTCTCTACGTGCTCGTTTCGTACGTACTCACCGGCATCGTGTCTTACGACAAGCTGAACGTGTCGGACCCGATCGCAGTCGGCGTCGATGCGATCGGCATGCGCTGGCTTTCGCCCATCGTGAAACTGGGCGCGATTTTCGGTCTGACGTCGGTGATTCTCGTGCTGTTGCTGTCGCAGCCGCGCATCTTCTATTCGATGGCGAAGGACGGACTCTTGCCACCGTTCGCATCGAAGATTCACCCGCGCTTTCACACGCCCTATATCACGACCATCATCACCGGCATCATCGTGATGATTCTTGCGGGACTGTTGCCCATCGGTCTCGTCGGTGAACTCGTGAGCATCGGCACGCTGTTCGCGTTCATGGTGGTGTGCATCGGCGTGCTCGTGTTGCGCATCACGCAGCCGAATCTCGAACGCGCATTCAAGACGCCCGCGGTGTATGTGGTCGCGCCGCTCGGCGCGTTGTCATCGCTCTTTCTGATGTCCGGCCTGCCCGCCGATACGTGGATACGGCTCATCGTCTGGATGGCGATCGGCGTCGTCATTTACTTCGGCTACGGCATACGTCATAGCAGGCTGCGCAATCAGCGAGAAGCCGCGCCGCGTCGCCCCGCTCGCGGATGACATTCGAAGGGCCGCTCGAATCGCGGCCCTTGCTTCATTCCGACGCGCGTTTCGATTCGTGTTCGCGCGCTTCTTCAGGGCTTTCGTAGATATACGGCGCGACGCCGCGACGTTTCAGTGCGTCGCCGAGTTTCAGCCTTAGAAAGCTGCTCGTCGTATAGCGCGTCACGCGGTCATAGTGTCCATCGACGAGCTTCGTGACCATTTCCGAATACGCGTCGAGCATGTCGGGGCGAATCGAAAAGTTATCGTAGTTCACGATCGCGTGCGGCTTCGTCGTCACGCCCGCTAACTGCTTTTCGACTTCGCGGCGAATCGCTTCGACATCGCTCAGGCTCTTCACTTCATGGCCTTCGAAGTTGATGAAGAAGAGATTCTTCTCCGCGTCGTAGCTGAAGCGTTCGGAGAGATCGAGCCTCAGCAGGATATTGCGCAAGCCCATTGGCGCATCGCGGAAGATGCGTTCGTCCATCAGACGCGGCGGCGTGTCCATGATCGGCGCGAAACCCATTTGCGCGACGATGTCTCGCTCGATATCGACGCCCGGTGCGACCTCGGTCAGCGCAAGTCCCTTGTCCGTGAGTTCGAACACGCAACGCTCGGTGATATAGATCACGGTCTGCCCGCGCTCCGCCGCATAACGCCCGCTGAACGTGCGATGCTCGACGGCATCGACGAACTTGCGGCATTCGCCTTCGCGGCGAACCTCGAGCTTGCCTTCGTTGATCGCGACATCGAGCTTGCCCGCATTGAAAGTGCCGACGAACACGACCTTCTTCGCCGCCTGGCTGATATTGATGAAGCCGCCCGCGCCCGCGAGCTTCGGCCCGAACTTGCTCACGTTGAGATTGCCTTCGCCGTCCGCTTGCGCAAGGCCTAGGAACGCGATGTCGAGGCCGCCGCCATCGTAGAAGTCGAACTGATACGGCTGATCGATGATCGCCTGCGTATTCGTCGCCGCGCCGAAATTGAGGCCGCCCGCGGGAATGCCGCCGATCACGCCCGGCTCCGTCGTCATCGTGAAGAGATCGATCACCTGCTCTTCGTTCGCGACGCTCGCGATGCCCTCCGGCATGCCGATGCCGAGATTCACGACGCTATTGGCCATCAATTCGAACGCCGCTCGCCGCGCGATGATCTTGCGTTCCGTAAGCGACATCGGCGGCACCGAACTCGCGGCCACGCGCAATTCGCTCGAAAACGCAGCGCTGTATTGCTCGCCGAAGGTCTGCCAGTGATTGTCGGGCTTTGCCAGTACGACGCAGTCGACCATCACGCCGGGTATCTTCACTTGGCGCGAGTTGAGCGTGTTCGATTCCGCAAGCCGCTCGACTTGCGCGATCACGATGCCGCCCGAATTGCGCGCGGCCATCGCGATGGACAACGCTTCGAGCGTCAGCGCTTCCTTTTCCATCGTGACATTGCCGTTGAGATCGGCGGTCGTTCCGCGCACGATGGCGACGTCGATCGGAAAGGTCTTGTAGTAGAGATAATCCGTGCCGTCGATCTCCATGAGCCGCACGAGATCTTCCGTCGTGCGCGCATTGAGCTTGCCGCCGCCGTTGCGCGGATCGACGAAGGTGCCGAGCCCGACCGTCGAAAGTTGCCCTGGCCGATGCGCGGCGATATCGCGAAAGAGCTGCGAGATCACGCCTTGCGGCAGGTTATACGCTTCGATGCGATTCTCTATCGCCATCTTCTGAAGGCCCGGCACGAGTCCCCAGTGCCCGCCGATCACGCGCTTGACGAGCCCTTCGCGCGCCAGATGATTGAGGCCTTTGCTGCGGCCATCGCCCTGACCCGCCGCATACACGAGCGTGAGGTCCGCGATGGGATCGTCGCCTTCGACGAAGCGTTCTTCGAGCGCGATCGCCACTTCCTCCGCGAAGCCGATGCCGACGAAACCGCTCGTCGCGATCGTGTCGCCCGAGCGGATCAGACGCACGGCCTCGCGCGCGGACGAGATCTTGCCGCGTTCCACGAGGCGCGCTGTCGATGGAAACGGATGGCGGGTCGGCGTGTTGCTGGCGGTCATGGCGTCTCCTGTCTGCCGCATTTCTTATCGTGAGTTTCGCTTGAATACGCGCCGCCTGCTTGCGTCGAACGCACGCAAATCAGCTGATTTGCGCCGTCATATCTCGACGCGCGCGCCGAGTTCGATCACGCGATCGGCCGGTAATCGCAAATAGGCCGCGACGTTGCCGACATTGTGCAACATGATCGCGAACAGCCGTTCGCGCCATAAGGCCATGCCGGCGCCGGGCGTCGGCACGACGGTCGCGCGCGACATGAAGTACGAGATCGTCGCGCGATCGAATTTCAGCCCGGCCCCGCGGCACTTTTCCAGCGCGGCGGGAAGATCGACTTCGTCCTTGAAACCGTAGTTCACCGTTACCTGGAAGCAGCCGTTGCCGAGCGTTTCGATCGACACGCGGCGCGCTTCGTCGACCCATGGCACAGGCTCGGTCGCGACCGTCAAAAAGACCGTGTGTTCGTGCAGCACGCGGTTATGCATGAGGTTGTTCAGCAGCGAATGCGGCACGCCGCTCGGATCGTTCGACATGAAGATCGCCGTGCCTTCCACGCGCGCCGGCGAACGTTCGAGCAGGTTGGCGAGAAACGGCTTGAGCGGCATCGTGCCCGCACGCGCGCGCGCTTCCTGGATCATCATCTGCGCACCGCGTCCCCACGTCGCCATGATCGTGAACATCACGAGACCGATCGCCACCGGGAACCAGCCGCCGTCCGCAATCTTCAGGCAATTCGCCGAATAGAACATCGCGTCGATCACGAAGAAGAATGCGGTGGCGAAGATACATAGTGCCCAGTTGTATCGCCACGCATAGCGGATCACGAAGAACGTCAGCAACGTGGTGATGAGCATCGTGCCCGTGACCGCGATGCCGTATGCGGAGCCGAGCGCCGTCGACGAGCCGAAGCCGAGCACGGCCGCGACCACTGCGAGCAGGAGCGTCCAGTTGATGCCCGGCACATAGATCTGCCCGATCTCCCGCGCCGATGTGTACACGACGCTCATGCGCGGCAGAAAGCCGAGCTGCATCGCCTGCTTGGTCATCGAATAGGTGCCCGAGATCACGGCCTGCGATGCGATCACGGTCGCGATGGTGGAGAGCACGACCATCGGATACAGCATCCACGATGGAAAGAGCCGGTAGAACGGATTCTGCAACGCGGCGGGATCGGCGATAAGAAGCGCGCCCTGACCGAGATAGTTGAGCGCGAGCGCGGGGAAGACGATCGCGAACCATGTCAGGCGAATGGGCCGCGAACCGAAGTGGCCCATGTCGGCATAGAGCGCTTCGGCGCCCGTGAGCGAAAGCACGACCGCGCCCAGCGCAACGAACGCGAGCCACCGATGCCGCATGCAGAACTCGAGTCCTTCGAGCGGATTGAGCGCCGCGAGGATATGCGGCGAATCCTTGATGTTCATGAGCCCCGACACGGCCAGCACGATGAACCACAGCACCATCACCGGCCCGAAGACCGCGCCGATGCCCGACGTACCGTGCTTTTGCATCACGAACAGCGCGACCAGCGCGACGAGCGTGAGGGGCACGACATAAGGCTGAAGGCCGGGCGCCGCCACTTCGAGGCCTTCCACTGCGCTCAGCACGGAAATGGCGGGCGTGATGACGCCATCGCCGTAAAAGAGCGCCGCGCCCATCACGCCGACGAGCAGCAGCACATGCTTCAGCCGCTTCTTCGATTCCACCGACGATGCCGCGAGCGCGAGCAGCGCCATGATGCCGCCTTCGCCGTGATTGTTGGCGCGCAGGATCAGCGTCACGTACTTGAGCGACACGATGATGGTGAGCGACCAGAAGATCAGCGACACGATGCCGATCACGTTCGCCGGCTGCAAAGGCAGGCCGCCCGCGGGATCGAACACGGTCTTGAGCGTATAGAGCGGACTCGTGCCGATATCACCGTAGACTACGCCGAGCGCCGCGAGCGAGAGCCCCATCAATGCCGGATGGCCGTGCGGCTTCGGCGCGTGATTGTCATCGGCCGGCAAGCCGGGTGCAGTCGATCCCATGCTTCCTCCCTGCTTTTCCGAGCCGCGCATGCGGGCGGCCTATTTGTCAGAGGATGAGCGTCTGCCTTGCTGTGTCGATAAAAGTATAGGAACGAAGCGCGGTTATGTCCGCGCAGGCTTCGTTACGCGTATTTGATCTGAGCGACCGCGCGCAGCTCGTCGGCAGTGGCGGTGCCGTAGCCGAAGAACTCCAGATACGCCGGAATCATCTCGAACAGCATGTCCGTGCCGACCTGCACGGCGCAGCCCTTGTCTTTCGCGGCGCGCAGGAGCGGCGTGTATTCCGACTTCATCACCACTTCGCCGACGAACGTGCCTGGCGCGATGCGGTCGATATCGAACGGCAGCGGGTCCGTGTCCTTCATGCCGAGCGGTGTCGCGTTGACGATGACGTCGAAGCCGTCGGGATCTTTCGTATCGGTTCTGACGATCAGGTTCGGATAGTGCTCGCGCAAGCGCGAGGCGAGCCCTTCGACGGACGCCGTGTTGGTGTCGAAGATAGCGAGTTCCGCGACGCCCGCCGCCGCGAGCGATGCCGCGATCGGCGAGCCGACGCCGCCGCTGCCGAGCACGAGCACGCGTGTGCCCGCGAGTTTGCGGCCCTTGCGCTCGACGCCGCGCACGAAGCCCGCGCCGTCGAACTGATCGCCGACGAGCCTGCCGTCTTCGCGCTTCAGGATTGCGTTGCAGGCTCCGGCGATGCGCGCGGTGGGACTCACTTCATCCATCAGGCCGACGGTCGTGATCTTGTGCGGCATGGTGACGAGCGCGCCGCGGATGTTCGTCAGCTTGAACAGATGCGGCAGGAACGCGACGTAATCGTCGGGTTTGACGCCCATCGGCACGACGACCGCATCGATGCCCTGTTTGTCGAACCAGGGGTTGTAGATCATCGGCGCCTTGAACGCTTCGGTCGGGTAGCCGAGGTGAGCAATCAGAGTGGTCTTGCCGCTGATCATGGCAGCTCCTTTCACGATGTCGGACGCGCGCGGTCGCGCTCCGATCATGATAGAGCGGATTGCGTCTGCCGCAGTGCGGCAATCAGTGACTCGCGCCGAGGTAGGCCGCCTTCACCGACGGATCGTTGCGCAACTGCTCTGCCGGGCCGTGCGTCGCGACGCGTCCGTTTTCGAGCACGTAGCCGTAATCCGCGACATTGAGCGCTGCGACTGCGAACTGTTCGACTAGCAGCATCGTGACGCCGTCCGCTTTGAGGCGCTCGATGATGCGAAAGACTTCGTCGACGAGAATGGGCGCGAGACCCATCGACGGTTCGTCGAGCAGGACGAGGTCCGGATTGAGCATGATGGCGCGCGCCATGGCGAGCATCTGCTGTTCGCCGCCCGATAGCGTGCCGGCGAGTTGATGGCGGCGTTCTTTCAGACGCGGAAAGAGTTCGATCGCGCGTTCGAGATCGGCGCTGACATCGCCCTTCGGGCGCGACCATGTGAGACGCGGGAAAGCGCCGAGCAGCAGGTTATCGGTGACGGACATGGTCGCGAATACGCGGCGTCCTTCTGGTGAATGCGCGAGTCCGAGGCGCGCGATCTTGTGCGAATCGAGCGAATCGATGCGCTTGGAGTTGCTGCCGACGCCCATTGTGATTTCGCCCTCGGTCGGCTTGATCATGCCGGAGATGGCGCGCATCGTCGTGGTCTTGCCGGCGCCGTTCGAGCCGATCAGCGTGACGACTTTTGCCTTCGGCACGGTTAGTGAGATGCCGTGGAGGACTTTGACTTTGCCGTAGCCGGCGTGGAGGTTTGTTATCGTCAGCATTTTTCTTTTTCGGCTTTTGGGGGAATCCTGTGATCGTGTCGGTCTATTAGCACTGCCCCTGTGCGGGGCGGCACTCACTTTCTTTGCTGCTGCAAAGAAAGTAAGCAAAGAAAGCAGCCTCTGATACGCCCGCGGTCACACGCAATTTGGGTAGTCCTCTCGTCGTTCGTGGGCTGCCTAAAGAGTGCCCTCATAGGCCCAACCGGGCTTGGCTCGCGCACGGTCTGTCTCATCGCACCACACAACAAACTGGTTCAGCACCAAACAGCTCCAGCCCGCTTCGCGGCCGACCGGTCAATCGGGTCCGCGCGTGCTTCTCTACTAACGTCTCCATCTCACTGCAATCGCCGCCCTTTGGTTTCCCTTGCGGACCCGGCGGCAGCGCGTAGCGCTGTGCCGAAGCTCTTTCGTGCTGAACCAGCGGCCATCTAAAACTAGCTCGTCAGACCGTGCGCGATCCAAGCCCGATTCGTCCTTTGAGGGCGACACTTAGGCGAGTGCCATCGAGGACGAGAGAACTACCCAAATTGCGTGTGACCGCGGGCTTGAAAAGCTGCTTTCTTTGCCTACTTTCTTTGCAGCAGCAAAGAAAGTAGGTGCCGCCCCGCACAGGGGCAACGCTAATAGACCACTAATAAAACGGGATCCGGCGAAAACAAAACCTAAGCCACCTGCGCCGCCTGCCCCCCCAAATAAGCCTCGATAACCTTCTCATTAGCCTGAATCTCGGAAGGCTTCCCTTCGGCGATTTTCTGCCCGAAGTCCAGCACGGAAACCGTATCGCAAACGCTCATCACCACATCCATATGATGCTCGATCAACACAAGCGTGATGCCATGATTGCGCACCTTGCGAATGATCGCGACGAGTTCGCGAATATCCGGCGCGGTCAATCCGGCCGCGGGTTCATCGAGCAGAAGCAATTGCGGATCGAGCGCCAACGCACGCGCGATTTCAAGCAGACGCTGCTTGCCGTAGGGCAGATTGCGCGCTTCCTCTCCGGCGACATGCTCCAGGCCCACAAAACGAAGCATGTTGAACGCACGCTCGCGCGCCGCGCGCTCTTCGCGCCGATATCGCGGACTCATCACGCCGACATCCGCGATGTTCGATCTGAACGTGTGATGCAAGCCGACGAGCACATTCTCCAAAGCCGTCATCTCGCCGAAGAGCTGCACGTTCTGAAACGTCCGAGCGATGCCCGACAGCGCAATCTTCGACGACGTACGCCCCGCGAGCGATTGCCCCTCGTATTCGATCGCGCCAGCAGTCGGGACATAGATGCCCGTCAGCACGTTCATCATCGTGCTCTTGCCGGAACCGTTGGGACCGATGAGGCCGTGGATCGTGCCGCGCTTCACAGTGAGATTCACATCGTTCAACGCCTTCAGGCCGCTGAACTGCATCAGCACGCCGCGCACGTCGAGGATCGTATCCGCGCCTTCCGTATCGACCGCCGCGACGGCATCGTCCTGGCGCGTATGGCTCGCGAGCTCATCGGTATCGACCTTGGTCACGCGCACGCGGCCAAGGTTCAGCGTCTTGCGCACGAAGCCGACGATGCCATCCTGCAGGTAATAAACGACGAGCAGGATCATCAGACCGAAGATGGTCAGACGCCAGTCGGTGAGCGCCTCGATCCAGAACGAAAACACCGCTAGTCCCGCCGTGCCGACGATCGGCACCGCAACGCGCTGCGGCGTCGTCGTCTTCTTCGCGAGCGCAAGCGCGGCGCCCGCGACGACGACGACCGCCAGCGCCGTCGCGACGACGCGGAAGTTGGAGATATCGTCGAGCAGCTTGGGTAACATGACGATCACCGTCGAACCGATGATCGCGCCCGTGCGCGTCTTGCGTCCGCCCATGATGATGGCGAGCAGGAAGAGGATGGTCAGTTCGAAGTTATAGGTGTTAGGCGAAATGTATTGCTCGGAATACGAGTACAGGCAGCCCGCGAGGCCCGCGAATCCCGCACTGATTACGAATGCAATTACCTTGTAGCGATACACCGACACACCCATGCAGTCCGATGCGATGGGGCTGTCGCGCAGCGCTTCGAATGCGCGCCCGAGATGCGACTTCAGCACGCGATGCACGACGATCAGCGACACGACGAGCAGCGCCGCGACGAGCCAGTAGTACTGCACCTCATCGAGCCTGTGTCCCGCGAACATCGGCTTCGGGATCTTGAGACCCATCGGTCCGTTGGTGAGGAAATCCATCTCGTTGATGAGAATCTGGATGATCGTGCCGAACGCGAGCGTCACCATCGCGAGATACGGACCGGACACGCGCAGCGCGGGCAATGCAAGGATCGCGCCGAAGCCGGCTGTGATCAGAATCGAAAGCGGCGCGGTCAGATAGAACGGCATGCCGAGCTTGATGAACAGCACGCCCGCCGTGTATGCGCCCACGCCGAACAATCCCGCGTGACCGAGCGACACTTGCCCCGTGTAACCCACGACGATATCGAGCCCGAACAGCAGGATCGCGTAGATCATGATGGTTTCGACGAGGTGGATGTAGTACGGATTGCCCGACGCCACCGGGAAAATTGCGAGTGCGGCAAGTCCGACGAGCGCCGCGATCCAGTTCTTTGCTTTCATCGTCGCCGCCTCAGACTTTCTTGATCGCCGTCTTGCCGAAGAGACCTGCGGGCTTGACCGCGAGCACGATCAAGAGCAGCACGAGTCCCGGCACGTCCTTGTAGCCGGTGGAGATATAGAAGCCGGTCGTCGTCTCCGCGATGCCCAGGATCATCCCGCCGACGATGATGCCCATGCCGCTCGACAAGCCACCGATGATCGCCACGGCAAACGCCTTGAGGCCGAGCACCGCGCCCATCGTCGCGCCGGTCAATGTCAGCGGCGCGATCAAAACCCCTGCAAATGCAGCGGTCAACGAGGAAAGCGCATATGAAAACGTGATGACGAGGCCGGTGTTGATGCCCATGAGCGACGCTGCATCGCGATCGTTCGCGGTCGCGACCACGGCCTTGCCGAAGATCGTCTTGCGGTTGAAGAACTCGACCGCGAGCATCATCACGAGCGCGCCGCCGACGACGAGCAGTTCCATCGGCAGCACGTTTGCGCCGAAGACCTTCAGTGGCGCTTCGGGCAGGGGCGAAGGAAAGCGCAGATCGTCGCGGCCCCAGACGTTTTCCGCGACGTTCTTGAAGATGATGCCGAGCGCGATCGTCGACATGATCCAGCCGAACTCGGACTTGATCTTGATGGCGGGCCGCACGCCGATGCGTTCGACGAACGCGCCCTGCGTGAGGCCGAAGAGACACACGAGCGGAATCATCAGCCAGTAGTCGACGCCAGCGGATACGAGCGTGAGGCCGACGAGCGCGCCGAGCATCAGGGCATCGCCCTGGCCGAAGTTCAGCGTGCCGGATGTGGCGAAGGTGAGTTGATAGCCGAACGCGATCACGGCGTAGATCATGCCGAGTGCTATGCCGCTATAGACGAGTTGAAGGAGGATCATGGTCGGGGTTTTTCTTGTGCAGGTCTGCGCTTCTTGAGATTCCTGATTTCGCTTCGGTCTATAGCTTTTGCGTGATGCTGTTTTGCTGGATCGCGTTTTCGTGTCGGCTCGGTGTCGTCGCCGGATCCCGCTCTCGCGTCGGTCTATTAGCACTGCCCCTGTGCGGGGCGGCAGTCACTTTCTTTGCTGCTGCAAAGAAAGTAACCAAAGAAAGCAGCTACTGATACGCCCGCGGTCACACGCAATTTGGGTAGTCCTCTCGTCCATCGTGGGCTGCCTAAAGAGTGCCCTCAAACACCTAATCGGGCTCGGCTCGCGCACGGTCTGTGTCATCGCACCACACAACAAACTGGTTCAGCACCAAACAGCTCCAGCTCGCTTCGCGGCCGTCCGGTCAATCGGGTCCGCGCGTGCTTCTCTACTAACGTCTCCATCTCACTGCAATCGCCGCCCTTTGGTTTCCCTTGCGGACCCGGCGGCAGCGCGTAGCGCTGTGCCGAAGCTCTTTCGTGCTGAACCAGCGGCCATCTAAAATTAGCTCGTCAGACCGTGCGCGATCCAAGCCCGATTGGTCCTTTGAGGGCACTCTTTAGGCGAGTGCCACCGAGGACGAGAGAACTACCCAAATTGCGTGTGACCGCGGGCCTGAAAAGCTGCTTTCTTTGCCTACTTTCTTTGCAGCAGCAAAGAAAGTAGGTGCCGCCCCGCACAGGGGCAACGCTAATAGACCGACACGAATACGGGATCCGGCGATATAAAAAAATCAATTCGAAGCAGTAGTGGTCTGCTTGGACCGCAGAGTCCCGCCGCCTTTCTTATCGGCGTCATACGCATAGATCACCCGCCCGCCCTTCACCTCCCCGATAACCGGCACATTCGGCGTAATAGCCTCGTGATCGCCCTTCGTAAAGGGCTTGTCGTACACCATCACGACACCTTCGACCTTAGTGTTCAAATTCTCGAGCGCTTCCTTGACCTTCGGCCCATCCGTCGTCCCCGCCTGCTTGATCGCCGCAGCAAGCAAATACACCGAGTCATAACCTTGCGCAGCAGAAACCGGCGAATCGATCCGCTCGTTCTTCGGCTTGAATTCCTTCAGATAAGCCTCGATGAAGGCCTTGCGCTTCGGCGTGTTCGCTTCCTGAATGAAAGTCTGCGGCATGCGCGCACCTTCGCCGTTAGTGCCGGCATTGTCGATGTAATTGGCCATCGAAAGCGTCCAGCTACCGATCAAAGGCACCTTCCATCCAAGCTTGGCCATGCCGTTCGCGATCTGCGCAAGCTCGGGCCCGATGCCGTAAGTCAGCACCGCTTCCGCACCCGCCTCCTTCGCCTTCAGCAACTGGGCCGTCATGTCGACGTCCTTGATGTTGAACTTCTCCACGGCGACGGGCTTCACGCCTTTCGCGGCAAGCGCCTTTTCCAGATCCTCGCGGCCGAGCTGGCCGTAGTTGGTCGAATCGGCGAGAATCGCGACCTTCTTGAAGCCACGCTTCGTCACCGCTTCCTCGACGATCATCGGCGCCTGAATGCGATCGGCGGCAGCGTTGCGGAACACGTAGTTATCGGGCTGATCGTCGAATTGCTTCGTCACCACCGTGCCGGTCGCGACATTGTTGAACACCGGAATCTTTGCTTCCTGAAAGAAGCGCTGCGATGCGAGCGCTACGCCCGTGTTGATATAGCCGACAACCGCGACAACCTTCTCCTTGTTGATGAGCTCCTGCGCGATCTGCACGCCGCGCTCGTTCTTCGCTTCGTCATCGCGCTCGACCAGCACGATCTGACGCCCAAGCACGCCGCCCGATTTGTTGATCTCGGCGGTGGCAAGACGCACGCCATCGCGCATGCTGACACCCATGGAAGACGAACCGCCCGTGAACGGACCATCGACGCCGATCTTGATCGGGTCGGCAGCGTGCGCCAACGAGAAAACGCCGAACGCGAGCGTGCTCGCAATGAGCTTCATCTTCATGTGTGTCTCCGTCGCCTGATTCGTTATTTGAAAGTCCCATGCAATGCGGCGAATTTCGCAATGCCTTTTAAACGCATTCCGCGTTATCGATTACATAGACTGTGAGCGAGTTTAGAAAAATGTAAGGATATGACCATATTCGGACATACCCGAAGAGCACGAGCGTTAGCCCACACCCAATGCATCGCAACTGTGCAAAGCCCGGCATAACCCGGAAAAGATGCGAATTTAGACAGCATCCCAAAGCGTTTTCATAGCTTTCGAAACGGAGAAAACAGCGGGTATACGCGTAACGCCAAAGAAAAAAACGCGCGGCATCCCGGAGGATGACCGCGCGTAACCTTGCGCACTCTTCAGGCTATCGCAGCGATGACAGCGTTTGCGCGATGCACTTGTTATCGCGGCGCACCGGTTTCGATAGCGTGCGCGAACTGACGCAGCACCGCGCCCGATGCATCGGTGACGGCCCAGAACGTCATGCCATCGTGATTCCAGCGCGCGAGCGCGTAACCATCGTCGGATTGCGTGACGACCGGCTCCGTCTTCGCTTCGCCCTTGCGCTCGGGAAATACGTACACGTCGATCGGATGCTTCAGGTAGCGATACACGACGACCGCCACCGGCCGATGATCGATGTAATCCAGCCGTCCGCCGACGAGCGCGAAGCCCGGACCCGCCGGATCGATCACCGGCGGCGCATAGTCGATCCGGCCGTTGAACCACGGCTTAACCGTGTGCTTGTCGCTGGACAACACGTCGATCGGACGATCCGACATCAGCGCGCGCACATGGCTCGACACGATCTCCTGCGCGATGGGCGAGCCCGTCGATACGGACGAGACGAGCGGCAGCGCCTGGAACCACAGCATCGTGCCGAGCACGAGCGCCGAGAGCGTCGCGCCCGCGAATGCGCCGCCGAAGAACGGCCACGGCGCGGCAAACGGATTGCGCGAGCCGCGTTTCGCCGGACGCGCCGGCTCGCGCCTGCGCGCCTCTTCCTCGGCCTGAGCCCGCACGCGCGCCAGCACTTGCGTGCGCAGATGCACCGGCGCGCGCTGATACAGCGAACCATCGGTAAGCCTCGCATCGAGCGAGGCAATGTCGTTATTTTCCATTTCCCGACTCCTCTGCGTGACCCGGTCCCGCGCGGCGCACGAGGCGCACGCTCGGCTTGTCCTGCCCGCCCTGGGCCGCGCGCACCGCCCCCGCCAGCATCTTGCGGCCGCGCGCGAGCCGTGACATCACCGTGCCGATCGGCACGCCGGTCACGGATGCAACTTCCTTGTAGCTCATGTCTTCGAGTTCGCGTAACACCAGCACCTCGCGAAAGGCGATCGGCAGCGCCTCCAGCGCGCGATGCACCAGATGAATTTCGTCGCGGCGCACGGCGAGCGTTTCGGGATCGGCCGCGCCTTCCTCCGACCATCCCGGCAAGGCTTCGTCGCCGCCCAGTTCCTCGTCGTAGGGCGTCGCGTCGGCGAGTTGCACGCGCCGCCGCCACTCCGTGAACCACGTATTGCGCACGATCGCGAGCAGCCACGCACGCGCGTTCGCCTCCTCGCCGCCTTCGAATCCGCCGAAGAAACGGAACGCGCGCAGATAGGCTTCCTGCACGACATCGTCGGCATCGTTCGCGCTTCCCGACAGCCAGCGCGCGAGGTTGTACGCGGCGTCCAGATGCGGCATCACCGTCGCTTCGAAGCGCGCGTGGACCGCCTCGGCGTCCGCCTGGCCGCGGCGCCCGGACCTGTCTTCTTTCGACCTGCCTGGCCACATCGCGCGGGTCTCCTTTCCACAATCACGTTCGGAAAACTTCGTTCGGGCGCGGCGGCATCGCTTTTCCGCGCCTTCCCATCCGATACTCCTCACGCGGGCGCTTTATTCCCGTTTGCAACGGCGACTCAAAAAAATATAGCGGGAATATCCCGCCGCATTCGCTGGTTCGATGGACGGATGCCAACGCGATCCTGCCCGCCGCAACGGGCATCGCCGGCTTCGCGCCCATGCACCGAGCCGCCGTGGGCCCGACTTCACCGATTCGAACGACAAGAACCGCGGCCGTCATCATCAAAGGAACCATCATGAAACCCGACCCGAACGCACTGCCGCCCGCGCAGCAACGCGACGAACTCGACGAGCACGGCAAGCGCCGCCGCACCGCACTTTCGTGCATGGCCTGGGCGGGCGCCGGCGTCATCTGGACGGTGAGCGGCGGTGTGCCCGTTTCGCGCCTGATCTCGTCGGTGGAAGCGGCCGAGCAGACCGGC
The DNA here is from genome assembly GCF_023630765.1 of Caballeronia sp. ATUFL_F2_KS9A. Taxonomy (NCBI): domain Bacteria; kingdom Pseudomonadati; phylum Pseudomonadota; class Betaproteobacteria; order Burkholderiales; family Burkholderiaceae; genus Caballeronia; species Caballeronia sp. ATUFL_F2_KS9A. The sequence continues at coordinate 303,018 of NZ_JALQEK010000029.1, forward strand.
TCGTTCAGCTTCGTGCAGATCAGCGACAGTCACATCGGCTTCAACAAGGATCCGAACACGGAGCCGACGAGCACGCTCGAAGAAGCCATCAACCGCGTAAGCGCGATGGAAAAACGCCCCGCGTTCATGATCCACACGGGCGACATCACGCATCTGTCGAAGCCCGCGCAATTCGACACGGCGACGCAGATCATCGGCAAGTCGGGCATGGACGTGCATTACGTTCCCGGCGAGCACGACGTGCTGGTCGAAGAAGGCAACGCGTTTTTCGACCGCTTTTCCGGTCAATACGGCAAAGGCAGCACGCGTCACTGGTACAGCTTCGATCAGGGCGGCGTGCATTTCATCGGCCTGACCAACGTGATCGACCTGAAGGGCGGCGGCCTCGGCTTTCTCGGCGATGCGCAGCTCGCGTGGCTCAAGGCGGATCTGCAGGGCAAATCGAGCAGCACGCCGATCGTCGTGTTCGCGCACATTCCGCTGTGGGCGTTGTATCCGCAATGGGGATGGGGCACCGACGACAGCGCGCAGGCGCTCGCGCTCTTGAAACGCTTCGGCTCGGTAACGGTGCTGAACGGCCACGTCCATCAGGTGGCGCAGAAAGTGGAGGGAGAGATGCGCTTTTATTCGGCGATGTCGACGGCGTTTCCGCAGCCCGCGCCGGGCGCACCGTCCGGTCCGGGGCCGATGAAAGTGCCATCCGAACAATTGCGCACGATGCTCGGCCTGCGCGAAGTCACGCATATCGCGGGACGCGGGCAACTTGCCGTCACCGATACGTCGCTCGCGGGGGTGCAGTCATGATCGCATCGACGATTGCGCACTACGTTTCGCCCGACAATCTCCGCCCGCTCGCCGGCAAGCTGCTGCGCCAGGCCGCGCTTGCGCTGGTCGTGAAAGGCGTCATCGGCGTGGCGATTCCGTCGGCGTGCGCGGCAGAACCCGCGCAACAGGTCGCGCTGGCGAACGCGCCGACCGTTTCCATCGACAACTTCGCGTTCAATCAGGCGACGATTACCGTGCCCGTCGGTACGAAGGTGACATGGGTGAATCACGACGACATGCTGCATACCGTCGCCGACGAGGGAAAGAGCTTCAAGTCCGATCCGCTCGACAGCGGCGACAGCTTCTCGCATGTGTTCGACAAACCGGGCACGTACAAGTACTTCTGTTCGCTGCATCCGCACATGACGGGGACGGTCGTCGTGCAATGAGTCGCGTCAGCCGCGCGCCTTCGCGATCGCGGCGAGATTGCCCTCGCCGAATCCGTGATGCCCGCGCCGCTCGACGATCTCGAAGAACATGTCGCCGGGCTTGCGCTCGACGAACGTCTGCAGAAAAAGCTGCGGCGTGCCGTCTCCGAGAATCTCGCCGTCGACGAGAATGCCGCGCGTGCGCAGCTTTCCGATGTCGAGACCGTGGCCCGGCAGACGCTCGTCGATCTCGTCGTAATAGCGCGGCGGCGGCTGCAGGAAGCGCACGCCGCGCGCCATCAATGCATCGACGGAAGCGAAAATATCCGCCGATGCCAGCGCGATATGCTGCACGCCCTCGCCTTCGTGATCGGGCAGATATTGCTGCATCAGATCCGTGCGATAGGTGCCTTCCTCGTACACCGGAATGCGGATCGAGCCGCACGGCGAAAGCGTGACGGCGGAATCCTGCGAGACGTGCCAGTCCGGATGCACCTGATGAATCTCCGAGAAGTGCAGCACTTCCCGATAGAAATCGAGCCATTCCTGAATGCGGCCTGCGCCGACCGTCTGCGTGAAGTGGTCGACTTCGAGCAGGCCGGTGCCGTTGAGATCCGCGCGTGCTCCCGGAATCGGACGAAAGTCGATGTCGTAGATCGATGTCTCGCCGCTGTTCTTGCCTGGCCAGTGATCGACGAAATAGATATGCGAATCGCCGATGCCTTGAATCGCCGGAATCGCAAGCTCGTTCGGGCCGATTTTTTCGCCCTCGAAATCCCACGCGCCGTATTCGAGCGCGCGCTCGTGGGCGACCTGCGCATCGAGCACGCGAATGCCGATCGCCGCGATGCCGACGCCATGCGACTCGGCAAAGCGCGACGCGAACGAATCCGGCTCCGCGTTCAACAGAAAATTCATGCTGCGCTGGCGAAAGAGCGTCACCGCCTTGCTGATGTGCTGCGCGACGGGCACGAAGCCGAGCGTCTCGAACAGTCGGGCGAGCCCTGCAGGATCGGGGCTGGAAAACTCGACGAACTCCAGCCCCGCGATGCCGAGCGGATTGTCGCCGAGGTTCGAATCGGGCGTCGCGCGGGCGGAGGAAGAGGAGTCGGGCTGGGTCATCGGCAATACCTCGAAAATGTACGATCTGGTTCACGGACGCAAAACTACCACGGCCTGCTGCTTCCGTGCGACCGGCGGCTTCATCCAAATGGCCGCGACGATGCGCCTAGAGTAGCGGCAGCGGGATTGCCGTGTCAAAGCCGGGGCCGCCCGACGCGTCCCGGCCGATCGTACGCGCCTTCAGGCGGCGAGGCGCGCCGCGCTCATCGACGGACGCTTCGCTTGCGGCGGAAACACGTTCCAGGTGCCGTCGTCATGGCGGAAGAAGATGATCGCGAGCGGGCCGCCCGGATGCTGCGCCTCGATGCAGACGTAGCGCGCGCCGGTGACATGCGAACGGCACAGACGCACGACGCGTGCCGGATGCGCGGCAGTCGGGGCGAGCCATTTGTCGACGGCCCAGTGCAGCGAGTTTTCGGTGGTTTGCATGATGGTCTCCTCGGAATCGATCGGCAAAACGTGAGGTTCAGGCTGCGAGCGCCACATTCATGCGGCGGCGGCGTTCGGCGGCGACATAGGCGCGGAAGAGTCCCGCCACGGCTCTGACGGCCGCGTGGGGATCGATGAAGCACGCTTGCACCTGACGGCTGCGGGCGCGGCCGTCGAGGCACCACGTAACGAAGTGCTCGCAGTTGTTGGTGAGCAGGTGATAGTTGTCTTCGCCGAGGCGGCTGCGGGCGCGGCGCACCGCTTCCATGCCGACGAACTTCGCGGCCGGGTTCTGGCGGATCGTGACTTCATGACCGGCGGCGAACTGCTCGACCGGGACTTCCTCGACCGGGCCGCGATGCAGCGACTTCGCGAAACCGGCATAGTGGATGACCATGCCGTTGCCGGCGTAGATGCCGTGATGTTCATAGCCGGAACGGCGCGTGACGAGTTCGGTGCCGAGCGCGGGTTCGTCGTCGAGCGAGAAGCCGTTCGCGGCGGCTTGCTGTTCGATCAGTCCGATTTGCTGGTTGGTTGACATGGCTGGCTCCGATTTTTCTTTGCTGGCGCCAGGTGTTTGTTCGGCGCCGGGTTGCCTAGCCTTTTGCATCTTCCTTGCCAGTGTCGATAAGCCATTGATTACGCGTGGTTATTGCGGAATCGGGAGCGTGTTTCGACGGCGTTGTGTTTTTCATCGGCCAACAGTTTTCTTGCGCGTTTGTTGGACCTGCTGCACCAGAATTCGCGTCGTGCGGGCCGATCGGACGCGCGCCGCGTGTGTTGGTTATGCGGCGCGACGCCAACATCGCTTGTTGGCGACGATCCAACGGATGCGATTCGGCACCCTGCCATTTCGTTTGCGCCGATGCCGCCAGAACGCCGTCCCATCGGCGATTCGGACGCAATCTCCGCCATTTGGCGTGCGTCGGCATGGGCCTTGCATTGATCCGTGCGTCCTGCTCACAGGCCATCCCGGAGAAACGACATGTGCGCCTTGACCGTCAGCGATCTCGAATACGACCGCGTGCTGGATCACGCGGCGATGTCGGCCATCAGCGGCGGAGGCGGTGCGCCGTGGGTGTTCGGCTGGATCACGCCTTTCGTGGAGCGTTCATCGGGCGGCGGGGCCGCAGCCGGCGCGATTACCCTGATCGATGTGACCAACAACATCTACGCGGTCACGAACAACATCACCAATAACGTGACGAACATCACGGTCGGCCAGATGGTCAATCAGTTTCAGAACGTCGCGGTCAGCAATACGGGCAACGGCGCGAGCCTTACCGTCAGCCCGAATTCGGTCGCGGGGAATCGCGCGGGCTAAAGCGGTGCAGATCAAGATTCGCTTCGGACGCGCGTTGGTACACAATGAGCGGGATCGTCCGCAAGGCCCGCCCGACGCCGCGTCACCCAGCATTCCGGAGGTTGCCGTGACCTTCACCACCGAGTTTCGATGGACATCCGCCGCCCGCACCGACACCGGCTGCGTCCGGCAGATCAACGAAGACGCGCTGCTCGATGCGCCCGAGCGCGGACTGTGGGCCGTCGCCGATGGCATGGGCGGCCACGCGGTCGGCGATCTGGCGAGCCGGATGGTGATCGAGAGCCTCGCGAAGGTATCGCCGGCGAACGATCTTGCGGGCACCATCGCCGATGCCCGCGCGCGTCTTCTCGACGTGAACGACAAGCTGCGTGCGGAAGCGGCGCGGCGCCAGGTGTCGCGCATCGGCAGCACGGTCGTCGTGCTCGCTGCGCGCGATGGCGCGTGCGGTTATGTATGGGCCGGCGACAGCCGCATCTATCTGCTGCGCCAGGGACGGCTCGTGCAGCTCACGCGCGATCACAGCCACGTCGAGGAACTGAAGGCGCGCGGGCAACTCACGGCGGAAGAAGCGCTGCATCATCCGGCGCAGCATCTGATCACGCGCGCGGTCGGCGCGCTCGATGTGCTCGAACTCGACGAGAACACGCTCGCCCTGAACGACGGCGATACGTTCCTGCTATGCAGCGACGGTTTATCGAACGAAGTCAGCGAAGCCGAAATGATGAGCGAGCTCGCGCCGGGCAATTGCGATGTCGCCGCGCAAAGGCTGCTGGAAATCGCGCTCGCGCGGGGCGGGCGCGACAATATTTCAGTGGTCGTCGCGCATGCGGTCGATTTGATGGCGACGGATAAGACGCAGGTGAATCCGTCGATATAAAGGCGGCTCAACCGCCCGCCTCCTTGTTCTTCTGCGCCGCGGCTCGAAACTCCTTCGAATGCAGCCCGTGCTTTTTCAAAAGCATCTGCAGATGCGAGCGGTTCATCTCGTACCGTCTCGCAAGCTCGGCCACCGTTCCGCCGGTTTCCTGCAAGCCTCGTTCGAGAAACGCGCGCTCCGCTTCGTCGCTGGCGACGCGCTTCGCTTCCGCGAGCGAGCTCGCCGTCGCGATGCCGTTTCCGCTCGCCGCCGGCCCGCCCATTGCGAGCGAGAGCGATGACTTCGGCCGTATGTCGACCGGCAGATGATCGATGTCGGCCATATCGCCCGCAAGACACGCGAGGCGGTACACCACGTTCCGCAACTCGCGGATGTTCCCCGGATAGTCATAGTTGCGCAGAAAATCCCGTAGCCGCGGCGACAACTTCACCGGCCGGCGCTTCAATGTCGCGGCCGCTTCGTCGCCGAAATACGCGAGCAGCAGCGGAATTTCATCGCGCCGTTCACGCAAAGCAGGCAGCGTCAGATGAATGACGCTCAGCCGATAAAACAGATCCTCGCGAAAACGCCCCTCGTCGCAGAACTTGCGCAAGTTGCGATTCGTTGCCGCGACGATGCGCGTATCCACCGCGATGGGCTCGTCCGAACCCACGCGCTGAATTTCATGCGCTTCCAGTACGCGCAACAGCTTCACCTGCCCCTGCAAAGGCAGTTCGCCGATCTCATCGAGAAAGATCGTGCCCGTGTGCGCGCTTTCGAATTTTCCCTTGCGATCATTGCTCGCTCCGGTGAACGCGCCCTTGCGATGCCCGAATAGTTCGGACTCCAGCAGATTGTCCGGAATCGCGCCGCAGTTCACCGAGATATACGGCTTGTCGGCACGCGATCCGTTCGCGTGAATGACCTTCGCCATCAATTCCTTGCCGGTGCCGCTTTCGCCATCGATCAATACCGGCAAGTCCGTCGGCGCGGCTTTTTCCGCGATTTCCAGCGCTTCCAGCAACTTCGGGTTATCGCCGAACGTGCCTTCGAATACGAAGCTGCGTTCGATCAGCGCCTGCCGCCGCGCGCCCGGCGGAAGATCGCGCTTCGGTTCGGCGGCCGCCGCCTGCACGAAGCGCTCCTTGTGCGACAGTTGCATGACTTCGTCGCGCAGGGTGCTCGCCTGCCGCAACAGCTTTTCGATCTCGGGACGCTCGAGCCGCGAGGTCCATCGAAGCGTCGAGCGCAAGATCTCGATCTTCTCGATGAGCCCCGCATACGAAATCGCCGATGACGCGGGCGCGCTGGTATCGCTTTCCGGTTGGTCGAGTATTTTCATGCTGCGCTCAGTTGCTTTTGCACGAGTTGGTAGTACATGCCCTTTCTCGCGACGAGTTCGTCATGCTTGCCCTGTTCGACGATGCCGCCTTCGTACAGCACGAGAATCTTGTCGGCGCGCATGATCGTCGAAAGGCGGTGCGCGATGATGACCGCCGTGCGCCCTTTCAAAATCTCCTGCATGTTGCCGAGAATATTGCTTTCAGATTGCGTATCGAGCGCGGACGTCGCTTCGTCGAATACGAGCAGACGTGGATCGTGATACAGCGCCCGCGCGATGCATAAGCGCTGAATCTGTCCGCCCGACAACCCTACGCCGCGCTCGCCGACCACCTGCTCATAACCGAGCGGCATCTTCGCGATGAACGCGTGCGCGTCGGCCATCTTCGCGACTTCTTCGATACGCCTTCTGTCCGGCGCTTCATCGCCGCTCGCGATGTTCTCCGCGATCGTCCCCGAAAACAGCAGGTTGCTCTGCATCACATAGCCGATCTGCGCGCGAAAGAAACCTTTATCGACGACGTTGATATCGTAGCCATCGACGGTCATCTTGCCTTCGCTCGGCGCATAGAAACCGACGAGCAGTTTCGCGAGCGTCGTTTTACCGGAGCCGCTGCGCCCGACGATCGCAATCAGCTCGCCCGGCTTGATATCGAAGCTGATGTTCTCCAGCACGTAAGGCGCATCGCCTTCGCCATAACGGAAGTACACGCCGTTGAAACTGATATCGCCCTGCAGGTCGGGCAGCATGACGCGCTGCTGCATGTCTTCGGGCTTCTGCTCCGGCTCGATATCGAGCACGTCGCCGAGCCGCTCCATCGCGACGCCCGCATCGTTCAGCAGGCTCCACAAGTTGATGAGACCCATCAGCGGCGCGAGCACGCTGCCCATGTAGGCATTGAACGCGATCAGTTGCCCGATGGTCAGTTCGCGCGCAAGCACGAGATTCGCGCCGACCCATAACACGCCGATGGTCGTCGCCGCATTGAGCAACTGGCTGCACAAGCCCACCACGATATTGAAGCGCTGCGACTTGTATTGCACTTCGAGCGACTTCGCATACTTCTTTTCCCACTTGAGACGCACCGCGCGCTCGATACCCATGCCCTTCACCGTCTCGACGCCGCCGAGTGCTTCCATCAGATACGAACGCGCATCCGTTCCCGCTGAGAACGTTTCGCGCGCGTTCTGCTTGATGCGCGGCGTCGCGACGACCGTGAGCACCATCATCGGGATGACGAACGCGATCAGCAGCAACGTGAGCTTCACGTTGTAGAGGAACATGATCGTGAAGTAGATGAAGATCATCAGCAGGTTCAGCACGGTCGATACCGTCGATTCGGTGAGAAACGCGCGAATCGTGTGATTCTCCTGAAAGCGCGCGAACACATCGCCGGTCTTGCGCTTCGCGAAGAAGCCGAACGGCAGCGAGAACGTGTGCCTGAAGAACTGCGACATCATCGCGAAGTCCATGTTGCGGACCATGAAGTTCGCGAGATACGCGCGTATCGTCGTCATGAGCTGCGTGAACAGGCTCGCGATGATGAGCCCTGCGATCAGCACATGAAGCAGGTTCACGTTCTGATGCACGATCACGCCATCGAGAATGTTCTGGATGATGAGCGGCGGTATCACGCCCAGCACTTGAATGACGAAGGTCGCGAGAAAGAGATGCAGCAGGATCTTCTTGTACGGCTTCAGATAGCCGACGAAACGCAGCCACGGCGAACGCGACACGGCCTTTTGCGTAAGATCCTGCCCCGGCGTGAAAAGCAGACACGTGCCGCTCCAGCCGCGCTCGAACTCGCCGACGGTCATCTTCCTGAAGCCGATCGCCGGGTCCGCGACCCATACGTTCTCGCTCGACACGCCATAGACGATGATGTAGTGGTATCCCTCCCAATGCGCGATGAACGGCATCTCGAAGCCGCGCAACGATTCGAACGTGCACTGCACGCCGCGCGTCGTGAAGCCGAGCGATTCGCCGGCGCGTGCGAGTGAATCCAGCGTCGCGCCGGATGTCGTGACGTTGGCCAGTTCGCGCAGCTTGCCGAGCGTCATGTTGATGCCGTAGTGACGGCAGATCATCGCGAGACAGGCCGCGCCGCAATCCATCTCCTCCGCCTGCTCGATCCACGCGAAGCGCTTGATGACGCGCTCGCCCAGTTCGGGCTTCGTGTGCAGATCGAGCATTGCGGGCAGCTTGCGGCGCTCGGTGATCTTCTTCTGCCGCTGCAATTCGCGCTCGGTGAAGCGGATGCGCTCTTCGAGCACTTCGCGCAGCTTCACGTTGCGCTCGATGATGAAGTGCACGGTCTTCTCGGGAATCACGAGCAGGCGCGTATCGGTGCTCGCGATGGCGGAGGCCATCTGCTCCTGGCGCATCACGCAGGCCTTCTCGCCGAAGATCTCGCCGGGACCGAGCGTCGCGAGCACATGCCGCTCGCCGCCCTCTTCGCGCACGATCCGCACTTCGCCTTGCCGCACGACATAGAGACGCCGGTCGTCGCGCGACTCCTGCTTGAGAATCTCCTTGCCTTCCGCGACACGCTTCACGCCGACGCTGCGCACGCATTCTTCGAGTTCGGCCTTGTCGAGCTTGCCGCGCAAATCGAAGAGCTTTGCGACGAAGCCGCCCGCCGAGTTAATGGCGACATAGCTCGTGACGAAGGCGAGCGCGGCGGGATTCTTCGCGATGACGGGGTCGATCGCCGTGCGCGGGATGAACAGCAGCTCGGTCTTGCCGGAGGAGCGCACCGACGACTCATGGCGATAGTCGCGCAGCATCGCGATATCCGCGAAGGTCTCGCGCTCCTTCTTCACCCCCATGCTGATTTCCTTGCCGTGCTCTTCGGTGAAGATACGCACGGACCCCGCTTTCACGATATAGAGTCCATCGGCCGCATCGCCCGCGTTGCACACGGTCTCGCCGAAACCGAAGCGCCGCGACTCCGCTTGCGCCGCGAATTGCTCGATTTCCTCGCGCGTGAAGGGCGAAAGAATCTCCACCGACGAAAGAAAGTCAGCGGGCGAATCAAGGCTCGATGGAGCGTCCATGTCGTGTCGCGTTCCGGTCGATCAGCGTGCTTCGATGACGTGTTCCTGCGCGCGCGCCATCATCCAGTCTTCGCGCAGCAGGCGGCGAATTTCCGCGGACACGTCCTCGTCGAGCTTCGCCGGATACTTCGCCGTCACCGCGAAAATCTCATACGATGCGCCGTCCGCCGATACGAACGGCCCGAGCAGATCACCGACCTCCGCGTTGAAGACTTTCGCCTCGACGTCCGGTTTCATCTGTCCGCGCATCACGCGGCCGATCACGCCGCCCGCGTCGCGCGTGTCGGCGAGCGAGTGCTCGCGCGCCATGTCGGCGAAGCTGTCGGGATCGTCGTTCAGATACGAGATCATTTCCTTCGCGCTGCCTTCGGTGTCGAGCAGGATATGACTGACTTCGATGCTGTCGAACTTCGGCGAGTTGAGCTGGAAGTACTCTTCGATCTCGCGCGCCGTGCCTACCTTGTCGAGCATCTTTTCCTGATACAGCGTGTCGGTGATGAAGACCTCGAACTCGTCGAGGCTCACATGCAGCGCATCGAGATAATTGTTCATGTCCGCCGCGCGATGCAGACCGCGAATGCGCCGGAACTGATCGGCGCGATTCTGGATTTCATCGTCGCTCACGGCGATACCCGACTTCTTCGCCGCGCGCACCGTGAGCTTGTCGCGCACGAGCTGCTCGATGAGACTGTCGAACTGACCATTCAGCTTCAATAACCTGATGAATTCGCCGACGTCGACCACTTCGTCGTCGATACGCACAATCGCCGTCATATCGTTCTCCGTTCGGTTCCATGTTGAATTGCGCATCATGTTCGCGTTGCGGCGCCCGTGTAACCCCCCATATTTATCCCGCTACATTGCGGAACGGATCCAGCCCGAGATCGATGAGGCGACGCTCGCGCACGACGATCTCAGCGGTCGCCGTCATGCCGTAACGCAGCGGATACTTCGTGTCCGCGATCTGATAGGAATCGCGATCGAGCGTCACGCGTCCTTCGTAGACGGGTTGCTTGCTCGTCGGGCTCGGCTTGGTCGCGGGCGAAATGAACGCGAGCGTGCCCTCGATCACGCCATAGCGCTGATAAGGAAACGCATTGAACTTGAGCTTCACGCGCTGCCCTTCGCGCAGAAACGCGCGGTCGTGCTCGGCGATCTCGATCTTGAGCACCGGCTTCGCATTGGCCGGCGCGATGCCGCCGAGCGGCGTGTTCGCCTGTATCTTGTCGCCGGTCTGCGTCGATGTCACGTCCGTCACCACGCCGGACACCGGCGCGAGAATCAACAGGAAATTGTCCTTGTCGATGTTCTCGAACTTGATGCGCGCGGCCGCATCCGCGACGAGGCGCGCGGTCTGTAGTTGCAAACGCAACTTGTCTTCGGTGCTCGCGACTTCGCGCATCGCGGCTTCGTATTGCAGACGCAGGCTCGTCGCTTCCTGACCGCTCGTTTCCAGTTGACGCTTGGCCTGCGTGAAATCGTGACTCAGACGGAAGTCGAGTTCCGCGAGCCGCGATTGCTCGACGCGATACGCGCCGTCCGCTTCGAGATAGGCATTGCGTTTCTGATCGACCTGCGCTTCCGCAATGCCGCCGCCGCCCGGCAACGCGAGCAGACGCTGAAAGCGGTCGAGTTCGACCTTCGCGGCATCGCGGGCGCGGCGCGCGTTTTCGAGCGTGCTGCGCGCTTCCTGCAACTGCGCCTTCTGACCTTCCGCGAGCTTGCTCGTGCCTTCGGCCACGCGCTGCTGATGTTGATGCTCTTCCACATCCATCTGATCCTTGAGCGCGGCGATCTTGCGCTCCATCAGCAGCTTCTTTTCGGGGAACTGCTTCCATTCGCGCTCGGCATCGTCGAGCTTGAGCTGCGCTTCGAGCGCATTGGTCGCCGCTTCGATCGCACCGCGCGCATTCAGGCGCGCGACGACATCGTCCTTGCGCACGGGCTGCCCTTCGGCGATATAGAGATCGGCGAGCTCGCCGTCGATCGGCGCATAGAAACGCCGCACTTCCGATTCCGGCGCGAGCGTGCCTTGCGCCGTCACCATCACGTCCGCATGGCCGACGAACGACCACACGAGCGCCGACGCGACGAGCGCCACCATCGCGAAGACAAGGCCCTGCGTGAGCCGCGCGGGCTCCGCCGTGAGAATCGCGATGCCTTCGGCGCCGTGTTCGCCTAGCGCCTCCGACAGCGGCTTAAGGTGTGCGTCTCTCTTCACTGCTCGTGCCTCCGCCGATCAGACTCAGCTTGGTATTGAGAAGCCCCGGTTCGAGCACCATCCGCAGATCCTGCAGCGAACGCCGTTGCAGATCCGCTTCGGTGTCGATCTCATTGGCGAGCGCGGTCCACTTCGCCGTCGCGCTGTCCGCCTTCACCTGCCGGAAAATACGCATGCCGCGCGTGGCCGCGTCTTCCGCGTCGGACAGCAGCCGTGCCTGCGTCCGGAACACATCCGACACGCCCGATTCGAGCCGCTGCGATCCGCCGATGCCGCCGTTCGTCCGATACTGCTGCCACGACGTTTGCGCCTGCGTCATCAACGCTTGCGCGCGGGCCGTCGCCCTGTCCTTCAACGCGGTGAATTCGGGCGCGACGGCTTTCGCGTAGAACGCGTCGCTCTCGAGATCGAGCGTCTCGTAGAACGACAGCAGCGCGTCTTCGTAGCCCTTCGAGCCGCGCGCCTTTTGCAGCTCGGCGAACTGCGCGGCCACGGCTTTCTTGTGCGCGAGTTCCTTCTGCACGGTCTGCGTCCACGAGCCTTGAGGCAGCTTTTGCAGCGCGTCGATCGCCTGCGCGCTCTGTCCGCGATTCCATGCATCCGCGACGCTCGTGTATTGCGCGAGCACGTCGGGCGGCGGCAACTGGCTCGCGGTCATCTGCCGAAATTTTTCCTGGAACGGCGGCGTCGAGAAATGGGCCTCGCTGACCGAACCCGCGAGCGGCGCGAGGCTCGCACCGTTGATGCTGCGTCGCAAGCCCGCGTAGGCATCGAGATCGGCGCGCACGCGATCGAGACCCGCGAGCCGCGGATACTTGTCCGCATATTCCTTCAACGCCGCGCCGATCGCATCGGGATCGTCCTGGCCGAGATTCTTCGCGATGCTGGCATCGAGCCTCTCGATGGCCGCGAGATACACCGAATCGTCGCTTTGCAGCTTGCGCAGATGACTCAGCGCGAGCGCATACGGATCGCGGAACTCGGGCACATAGCCCGCGATGCGGTCCAGATCGCGCTGATGTCCCGCCGCGTCCGCTTCCCAATGCTTCAGGATTGCGCCGATGCGCGGCTCGTCGCCGTACATGCGGATCGGCGCTTCGGCGCCGCCACGGCTCATCACAAAACTTTCCAGCTTGCCGATCCATTCGAGTTCGTCGATAAGCGAATGCACGTCTGCGTTGTGCTCGCTGAGCGAACGCATCTGCGCGATGATCGCGTCCGCGTTCGCGAAATCGCCCTTTTTCAGTGCAGCAAGCCAGCGCGGCACGTTCGACTTGAGCACGGCCTCGGTGTTCATCGACGTGAACGGCGCGTCCTTCGGATGCGTCTTCAGATATTCGTTCGTGACGGCCGCGGCCTCGGCGTACTCGCCGTGCTCCATCAGCGATTTGGCCTCACGCTCGTTCGAACCGCTATAGAAAAGCGCGGCGCCGACTGCAACGAGCGCCGTCAGCACGCACGCCACGATGATGCGCGTGCGGCGCGCGGCGCGCGCATCGTCGTTCGCGAGCACACGGCGCAACTCCGACACGAAGAGCGCGAACTTGCTGCGCTTCGCGGCGCGCGCGTCCGGGCGCTTTTCCTCGGCGGGTGTCGGCTGCGCCTCTTCGTTGACTTCATCCTCGCGCGCCGCGGCCTGATCGACGCAGAATATGTCGAGAAACGAATGCGCCGAGCCGACGAAGGTCGTCTTGTCGCTGTCGGATTCGTCGTCGTGCGATGGCGCGGCGACCTGCGCGACGATTTCCGTGAGCGTCGATTCGCTTTCGTCGCCGTGCAGATGCACCACGTACGCGAAGTGCGTTCCGCCGAACGCGACGGTATCGCCGTTCTTCAGTTCGACCGCCGACGCGCCGAGCCGCTCGCCGTTCACGAACGTGCCATTGGTGCTGCCGAGGTCTTCGACGAACGGCGCGCCGCTCTTGATGAACACATGCGCGTGGCGCCGTGACACATAATTGACCTGATGCGGATACTCATCGCGATAACGCGAAAACGTGTCGTCGCTCTTGCTGACGAGAAACGGAAACTGCGCGAGTTCGATCGGCTGGAGACCGAGATCGTCGCGCTGCGGCGTAAGCGTGAGGCCGATTGGTTTCGGCACACTCAGACGCCGCGCGCGCGGCGCGAACTGCACGCGATACGACAGCTTGCTGCCGAACGAAATGACATCGCCGCTTCGCACGCGCGCGGGCGTCTCGCGCACGGGCGTGCCATTTACGGCCGTGCCGTTCTTGCTGGCGAGGTCGGCGATATAGACGAACCCGTGCTCGATGAAGATGCGCGCATGACGGCGCGAGAGCTGCGCCACGGCTTCGGGCGGACTCGTATCGAACGGCGCTTCGGCGCGGCCGATAGCGAAGAGATTTTCGTCGATACGGATCTCCGTGAGTCTCTCCGCCAGCTCGAGCGCAAGCTCGCCATGCGGCGCGGGCTTCAGGACGACGTCGAACGCCTCGCCCACGCTCGGCTGCGGATCCGCCACGGAAAAGCCTTGAGCCATGTCCATGTCACGAGGTACGTCCAGCCGCTGCCGCCGACGCGCCAGAGGATTGCCCGGCAACGTCGGGCGCATGGACAAGTTGGACCGCGCCGTAATCGAAGTCATTTGCAGCCGGCGGCTGTTGAGAGTTTAAGTCACGCATCGTCGTAGTCAATCGTGCTGCAGCGCTGCATCACGCCATCCATGGGCGATTCGGCACGATCGTTAGCAATTCATATTATTAATTTGGTGCACATTATTCATGGAGTGCTTCACTTCAATCCGTCCTTGCTTGCGCTTTGTACATCGACGGTCGGCCAGCCGCCGCCGAGCGCCTTATAAAGCGTCACCGTGTCCGACAGAATTTGCTGATGGTTCGCGAGCAGCGCGAGTTGCGCCGCGAGCAGCGTGCGCTCCGTCTCGAACACCTGAAGCTGCGAGATCACACCCTCTTTCAGTTGCGCGTCGATCTGCGCGGCGACGATCGTCAACTGATCCACTTCCTGTTGCAGCTCGACGCGCTGCTTCGTATGCGAATCGAGATTGACCAGCGCGTTCTCCACTTCTTCGAACGCGTTCATCACCGTGCTGCGATATTGCTGTTCGGCCACCGTCGTCTGCGCCTCGGTCGTCTTGACGTGAGCGCGCACGGACGGATCGAGAATCGGGATATTGATGCTCGGCACGAAACTCAGCGTGAAGATCTTCAGGAGATCGGTCAGTTGAAAGCTTGCAGTGCCCGCGCGTCCGGTCAGGTTGATGGTCGGCAGTTGCGCGAGCTTCGCCTGGCCAACGAGGTCATACGCTTCGAGCACGCGATATTCGGCCGCGATCAGATCGGGGCGGCGCGCGAGCAACTGCGATGGCAATCCCTCCGGCACCGGCGGAATCTGCACGCGCTTTTGCAGCTTGCCGTCGGGCATCCGGAACTCGCCTGCCGGCACGCCCATCAGCGTCGAGAGCGCGTTGTTCGCGAGATCGCGCGAGCGGCGCAACTCCAGCAACTCGCGCGTCAGCCGGTTGAGTTCGGCGCGCTGCGTGAGCACCTGCGTCTTCGGCACGAGGCCGTTCTTCTGCATGCCTTCGAAGATCGTCAGGATCTGCTGGTTGGTCGCGATGGTCTGCTTCTGCTGATCGATCTGATCGTCGAACTGGAGAATCTGGAAGTACGTCGTCGAGACGAGTGCGACGAGTTCGAGATAACCGGCGCGCCAGTCGGCCTCGGTCGCGCGGAATTCGGCTTTCTGCGCCTGCACGCCCTTCTCCACCGAGCCCCAGATATCGATGTCCCAGCTCACCTGCGTCGCCAGGTTGTACTGCTTCGAGAACTGCTGGCCGGTCGTCTTCTCGAAGCTCGCGCCCGCGCCGAGATCCATCGACGGCAACGCGCCCGCGCGCGCCTCGCCGATCTGCGCGCCCGCCACCTGGATGCGCGCGGCCAGCACCTTGATGTCGAAGTTGCCGCTGATGGCCTTTTCAACCAGCGAGTCGAGATACGGGTCGTTGAACTGCTTCCACCAGTCGGGCCGGATCGTGTCGGATGCGGCGACCTTCGCTGCGTCGGTCTTCGTGAAGGCGGTTTTCTCGGGCGTGTCGGGCCGCTGATACGTCGGCGGCGTCACGTCGATGCAGCCCGAAAGCAGCGCGGCTGCAACCAGCCCTAACGATGGCAACAAGGCTCGCACGATCTCGCTCCCGGTGAACGCGCACCGACGGTCAGTTTCATGGGTGAGAAGCACGGCGCCGGCCGTCCGGTCATTCAAGTAAATCACACGGCGCGCCGCGACTCCATACGGGTTAAGTCACGTTGCGCGCGCGTGCTCTTGAGGCACGTCGCGCGTCGTCGTGACGCGGTCCGGCGACGGATGCGACCCGCGCGCGAACCACTACGCCCGATGCTGAGGGCGGTGTTACGGCGAAGCTCCCCGCGCCCCGCCTTTGCTGCGACTACCTCGATGCTTACCGCACCGATATCCGGTTCATTCCTCGCGACGTTTCGCTTATGCGAGATCGCCCGCGATGCCGAAGTTCACGTTGGCGATGTTCTTCGCGCTCTGCGTCGGCGTGACCGTCGACTGCGACTTCAGCGCTTCGGCGAAGGCGATGTTGCTGCCGTTCTGATTGAACGTCGTCTGCGTCTGATTGATGATCTGCTGCGGATTGAACGGCATCGAGAGCGTCGTGCCGTTCATCGAGATGAAGCCGGGAAACAGGACCGCGGAGCCGCCGCGCACCGCCGACATCGCACGCGTGTCGAGATCTTCGGTGACGGGAAGGTCCTTGATGGTCAGCGTCTTCATTTCCGCTCTCCTTGGGTGCGCGTCGCGCATTCGGTGGTGGCTCGGAGCAACTTGTCTGCTCGCCGCCATTCAATGCACAGGCTGTGCCAATCGCGTCATACGTCATGCGTTTTTCTCTGCGCGCCGTGCTGCATATGGGCTGCGCCGATTTACGCTGCATCTGTCCTTCTAAGCCGATGATGCTGCCCGCCCGACACTTCCGATCTTCACTGTCGGTTGCCCGGCGACACCCGTGCGATTTGCAGGGGACGAACGACCCCCTCCGCGATACGCACGCGGATACGAGTTGGATGAAAGCAACCGGGAAAGGCGCCGCTCGATGCATCACGCGGCGCCCGGACTTACTTGACGTAGATCGTGATCTTTCGGGAATAGACGGGCGGGTTATGCGGTATGTGCTTGTCATCGCCCATCAAAAGCTGAAGCGTGTGCTTGCCCGGCGGCAGTTCGATCATCGTTTCGGTTTCGCCGGCGCCGTAGTGCAGATGATTGCGATCCGATGGAATCTCCTGATCCATCGGCGGCAGGTCCACATCGATCAGCAAATGATGATGCCCCGTGTTCGGAAACTTCACGCCGCGCGGCGCGACGCCCATGAAACGCAGCCCGAACCAGACGCGGAACGGCTTGCCCGCGGGCACGGTCTGGCCATCGTTCGGAAAGCCGATGTACGCATACGCGTTGGCCGGCGCGGGCGTCGTCCCGGCGAGTGCATGAGGCGCGGCGAACGCCGTCGCGAGCGTGGCGGCGACGAGGAGCGAACGCGGCAGCGCGAGCGCATCAGCGGATCGTTTTTTCATGTCATGTGCCCTCGGCAAGTGCACAGCTCATTTCACGATGATCGTGATCTTCTTCGAATACACCGGCGGGTCGTGCGGAACGTGGTTGTAGTCGCCCATCAGCAACTGCAAGGTGTGCTTGCCCGGCGGCAATTCGAGGCGAGCATCGGTTTCGCCCGCGCCGTAATGCAGGTGATTGCGATCGGACGGGATCTCCTGATCGAGCGGCGGCAGATCGGTATCGACGAGCAGATGGTGATGCCCCACGTTCGGCAGATCGACGCCCTTCGGACATACGCCCATGTTGCGCAAGCCCATGCGCACCCATAGCTTGCCGCCCGTGATCACGGCCCCGTCCGGCGGCCAGATGATGTAGGCCTCGGCGTTCGGCGGCGCGGGCGTGCGGGCACGCGCGGCGGAAAACGACGAATCGGCGGCCAATGCGGCCAGGGAAGCCAGCGCGCCAAGCACGGTTCTTCTCAGCATGTTATGCACGCCTCTCTCGTTGAAAGGCCTCGCGGATGGGCCAGGGAAATCGCTCCGGGCACGGACGAACGCTCGTGCTCGAGCGCGATGCGGATTACCTGATGCTGCGTCGCTGGTTTTTAGATTAGGACGTAACGTTTAAAAAAGATACGGTCACGCGGGGGGCCTGATTAACCTCATGACGGATACCTCCTTTCAGGGGATTAAGCGGCGTCTGAGCGCGTGCTATCGTTGTTGATGCCGTACCCGAAGCGTTGGCATCGCACGCGAATGCAGTGCGATGCCCTCCACTCAAAGCCGGACGGACAGGGTGTGAACATGTGGCGAACTCTTCTTATCGCGAGCGTTGTCCTGACGATCGGCCAGACGCTCGTCTCAGCGAACGCGGCATCGGTCACAGCGCCGCCCTCTTCCCCGATCTCGACGATCGCACACGCGCCCCGTCATCTCGCGCTCGTGATCGGCAATGCCGACTATCTCGATCAGCCGCTCGCGAGCGCATCGCGCGATGCCGACGACATGAGCATCGCCCTGAACGCGCTCGGTTTCGACGTCACGCGCCGCACGAATCTCGACGAAGCCGCGATGCGCCAGGCACTCGATGCGTTCGCCGCGCGCCTCGGCCCCGACGATACGGCGCTCGTCTATTTCGCCGGCCACGGATTGCAGGCGGGCGGCGATGCGTTGCTCGTGCCGCTCGACGCGCGCGAGCAACGCCCCGCGACGCTCGTGCGCGATGCGATTTCCGCGCGGGACATCGTCGAGCGCATCACGCGGGCGCGGCCGGACGCGGCGAACATCGTCGTGCTCGACATGTGTCTCACCGATCCCTTCGAGACAACGCGCGCGCGGACGTGGACGCTGCCGCCGCGCACGCTCGTCGCGTATGCGGCTGCGCCGGGCGATGCCGCATCCGAAGACGCGCGCAACGGGCGCTATACCGCGGCGTTGCTGCACGCGTTGGGCGCGCGGTCATCGGTGACGCCGGCGGCGTTCGCTGCGGCGGCATCGGATGTCGCGCGGGCATCGCATGGCGCGCAGCGGCCGTGGATCGCGTCCACGCTCGATGACGGCTTCGCCATCGCCGATACGACGTCGAACATGCGTATAGCGGACGCGACCGCCATCGTGCCTGCCGAATCCGCCAGCATCGTCCGCACGCGCGGCATTCTGCCGAAAGACAGCAACGAGCAGTACGAACTGACGTTCTGGGATTCGATCAAGGACAGCACCTATCCGAGCGATTACGAAGCCTATTTGAAGGCTTATCCGAACGGCCGATTCGCGGCGCTCGCGAAGGCGCGCATCGAGCGTTTGCGCGCAGCCGGAAATGCAAAGCCCGCCGCTTCCGCGCCACCTGCCGCGACCGCCGCACCGGCCGCACCCGCACCCGCGCCGAAGCCGACGCCCGCGCCGTCCGCGCCGGCTACCGCTGCCGCGCCTGAAAAACCGCGCCCGAGCACGGCGGCAGCGCCTGCCGCGCCGCCCGCCGCCGTGACCACCAAACCGGCCGCCAAGACGGCGAGCGGCGGCGAGATCAAGGATTGCCCGGCGTGCCCTGTGCTGATCCCGATCGCCGCGGGCAGCTTCACGATGGGCAGCAACAACGACGATCCCGCCGAGAAGCCGCCGCATCGCGTGTCGGTCGGGCGTGCGTTCGCCATCGGCAAATACGAAGTCACCGTCGAGCAATGGAACGCCTGCGCCGATGCGGGCGCGTGCACGCGCGTCGCGCCCGAAGGCGAATCGACGCCGCCCGGCAACGCGCCGATGCGCAACGTGAGCTGGGACGACGCGCAGGTCTACGTCAAATGGCTGAGCAAGGTGGGCGGCAAGCCGTATCGCTTGCCGACGGAAGCGGAATGGGAATACGCCGCGCGCGGCGGCACGCAATCGACGTACTGGTGGGGCGATCAGATGAAAAAAGGCACCGCCGACTGCAAGGATTGCGGCGATCCGTACAAGCCCGAAGCGCCGACGCCGGTCGGATCGTTCGCCGCGAACCCGTACGGCCTCTACGACATGAACGGCAGCGTCTGGGAATGGGTCGCCGACTGCTGGCACAGTTCCTACAAGAACGCGCCCGCCGATGGCCGCGCCTGGGACGATCCGTCGTGCAGCGTGCGCGTGATTCGCGGCGGCTCGTGGCGCGAAGGCGCGGCCTACATGCAATCGGCGACGCGCTTCAAGTACAGCTCGAGCGTGCGGCAATCGCAGAACGGCTTTCGCGTCGCGCGGGACATGGAGTGAGGTCTATCCGCCCAGCGCTTTCAGGATGATCTGCGCCTGCGTGTCCCGCTCGATTTTCTTGAGCAGCGGCAGCGCCGCCCGAAAATCGTCGGGCGTGCAGACTTGCTTGCCGAAGCGGGCGTCGAGCGTGCGCGATATCTGGATCACGTTGGTCGACGGATCGAACACATAGCGCGCGCGATAACGAAAAACATCGCTTGTCAGATCGAGATCGTCGGGCACTTCGGCGACGTGCGTCGTCTTCGGCAGCGTGATCTGCGCGGTTTCGTCGAACGTGCCGCCGATGCACAGATACGGCTGCGTGCGCGTGCGCTCGGCGAGCCCGTTGCGCACCGCCGTCGCGATGCCGCCCGACAGGCTCGACAGCGCGGGCAATGCCGTCGTGCCCGTCGGCCAGACGATGTCGTCGAGCGTGCCGCGCAGCGTCGTCGCGAACGGGCCGCCGGTTGCATCGACGTCGCTCGTCGTCAACGCCCCCGCGCCGCGCAGATTCGTGTAACGGAGCCGGTCCGCCGCGATCTGGTCGCGCCGTTGCGCATTCGCGAGACGCAGGTTGATCCGCTCGATTTCCGCGCTCCATCCCGCGTCCTCGACCCAGTAGGCGAAGTTCGCCTCGCCCTTGTCCGCGACCTCGATCTGCAGCCGTGCCGTGCGCGCGAGCGGCTGCGTCGCGGGCGTGCGGGCCAGCGCGCCGGTATTCACGAGCAGCGCGGGCCGGTCCATGTCGGCGAGCGGCAGAAAGCCGAATTCGACGCTCGCCGCCGTGCTGTCCGCGAACACGTTCAGATCCGGCAGCCAGGTGACGATGTGGTTGATCGCGCCCGATCCGTAACCCGGCACCGACGGCAGCGTATAGACCGAACCGAGCCCGATGAGCGCGGGCTCGTTGCGAATGCCGACGGCATCGAGCAGCGCGCCGTAGAGCGCGACGTGATCCTTGCAATCGCCGTAGCGATTCGCGAGCACGTCCGTCACGCGATGCGGCACGGCCGGACTCTGCCCGATGAACATCGCGACGTAGCGGATATGGTGACGCACCCAGTCGTAGAGCGTTTTGGCTTTGGCGCGGTCGTCGGCGTCGTTCTGCGTGAGCGATTGCGCGAGCGCGCGGATCGCGGGATCGGTCGCGCCCGGATCGGCGGCGGCGTCGCGGTAGGCCTTCGCGAAGCTCGCGTAATCGGGAAAGGTCGTGACCATCAGCCGATCGCCGTATTGCGCATAGCCCACGGAGCCGCTTTCGATGCGCGCGAAACGATCGTGCCGGTACGTGAACGCGTAACGCGTGCGCCCGTTCGCCGTGACGGGCGGCTCGGCGACATAGCCGCGCGCATCGGCATAAAGCGGCTTGTCGGCGGGCAGATCGAAGACGAGCGTCTGCTGCACGACGGGCCGCTGCCCCGGATCGACGTAATAGTTGAATTGCCCGGGAATGACCGCCGCCGCCTGGCTCTTGCGAAAACGCAGATGCACGGTCGAGCCGATGCCCATCGCCGGAAAGATCACCGCGCGCAGTTTCGCGTCCTGAAACGTCGGCGCGCCCGCCGAGCGCGGCTCCTGAACGTCGCGGATCTGATCCGGCGAGACGTCGTGGCGCGCGCCGCTCGCATCGATCGAATAGGCCTCGACGATCTCCACCTTCGACACGCTCTTGTCATACCAGACGTAGCGCTGCGCGATTTCGTCGACGCCCGCCGACGTGTTCGCGCGCAGCACGGTGATGTCGTCTTCGGTGAGCGAGCCGTCGCTCGCGACGACGAACTCGTGAACGTCGCTGACGATCGTCGACGGGTCTTCGTCCGCCGCGACCGCCGCGCACGGCCACACGCACGCGAACGCGATGTAGCACGCCATCCGGGAAATGTTGCGACGTGCCATGTCGAAGTGTCCGCGCCGCGCAAGGGAAAACTCATCGTACAGGAGGACATGGCGTCCGCGCACGCCCGTTCAACCGGATCAAAAGTGCGACGAATCCTGGGACGAATTGAAGCGCGCGACAATTTGTATCATATTGCGATACAATTTCACGATTGTCGCACGCTTGCTTTTCGCGCCCTCGATCCGGCCAGCCAGTGTGACCTTCCACTGACTCTTCCCGGAACGCTGAAAAGTGACGCGTATGGCATTGCTTCGCTGGCTCCAAGGCTTTCTTCCCGCTCCGGTCACGCTGCGCTGGAGCGAGCGATTGCGCGCGGGGCTCGGCGCGCTGATCGGCATTGCGCTGACGGGCGGGCTGGCGCATCTGCTGATCGGCGATGCATCCGCGATTCCGTATCTCATCGCGCCGATGGGCGCGTCCGCCGTGCTGCTCTTCGCCGTGCCCGCGAGTCCGCTCGCGCAGCCGTGGTCGATCATCGGCGGGAACATCGTATCGGCGACGGTCGGCGTCAGCTGCGCGATGTTCGTTCACGATCCCGTCGACGCTGCCGCGCTCGCCATCTGTCTCGCGATCTGCGCGATGTTCGCGCTGCGCTGCGTGCATCCGCCTTCGGGCGCGGTCGCGCTGACCGCCGTGCTCGGCGGGCCGTCGATTCACGCGCTCGGCTATGGCTTCGTGTTCGCGCCGGTGGCGATCCAGTCGGCGGCGCTGCTCGTGTCGGCGATCGCATTTCACGCGCTCACCGGGCATCGCTATCCGCACGGCCACGCCGCGCCGAAACCCGCGGTCGCGCCGCCCGGCGCCGACTCGTTCACGCGCGCCGACCTGCAGGCCGTGCTGTCGCGCCGCAGCGAATTGCTCGACGTCGATCCGGACGATCTCGAAGCGCTGCTTCGCGAAGCGCAGTTGCAGGCCTACGCGCGCCGGTTCACGGAGTTCACGTGCGCCGACATCATGTCGCGCGCGATCGTCTCCGTGACGCCCGAGACGAGCGCGCAGGCGGCGCTCGCGCTCATCGACAGGCATCAGGTGAAGGCGCTGCCGGTGATCGACGCGACGCGCCGCGTGTGCGGCATCGTCACGCGCGCGGACCTGGCGCCGGTGCGCCGCGACGGCATCGGGCAACGCGCGCAGCAGGCGATCGAGCGGCTGATGCGCGGCCCGTCGACGACGCCGCCGCTCGTCGCCTCGCTGATGACAACCGACGTCTGCACCGTGAAGACGAGCACCGCCATCGCCGATCTGGTGCCGATGTTCGCGCACTTGGGGCATCACCACATTCCGGTGGTCGGCGCGCACGATCAGCTCGCGGGCATGATCACCGAAGCCGATCTGATCTCCGGCCTCTATCGACAATCGTTCGCGGGCGAGCGCAAGACCGCCTGAGCGCGTCCACTGAAATCCGATGAACACTCCGCGCAAACTCGACAAGCCGGACTTCGAGCAACTGTCCGAATTCCGCTATCAGATGCGGCGCTTCGAGCGCTTCTCCGAGCAGGCCGCGCAGAACGAAGGCATCACGCCGCTGCAATATCTGCTGCTCCTGCACATCAAGGGCTATCCGGGCCGCGAATGGGCAACGGTCGGCGAACTCGCGGAGCGGCTGCAATCGCATCATCACGGCGTGGTGGCGCTCGTCACGCGCTGCGAGGCGGCCGGGCTCGTGCGACGCGCGCAGAGCGAAGAGGATCGCCGTCAGGTGCGAGTGCATCTCGAAGCGCGCGGCGAAGAAGTGCTCACGCGCCTCGCCGCGCTGCATCGCGCGGAGATCAAGTCTCTCGATGGCGCGTTCCGCGTGCCGCAGATCGATTTCTGAATTCCTGGAGCGCCTTCATGGACCATCACAGACGTGACTTTTCGGTCAACGACCGGCTGCTGAAGATATGCGGACTCGCCGCCGTCATCGGCGGCATCGCCACGCTCGCGGCCGTCGTGCTCCTTGCGCTCATCCATCTGTTCACGAACCTGTTTTTCTTCGGCACGCTTTCGCTCGAGGACAACTCGCCCGCGCTCAATACGCTCGGGCCGTGGGTGATCGGCATTCCCGTGATCGGCGGACTGATCGTCGGCATGATGGCGCGCTTCGGCTCGGACAAGATTCGCGGACACGGCATTCCGGAGGCGATCGAGGCGATCCTGTTCGGCAAGAGCCGCATGTCGCCGAAGGTGGCGATCCTGAAGCCGCTGTCGTCGGGGATCGTGATCGGCAGCGGCGGGCCGTTCGGCGCGGAAGGCCCGATCATCATGACGGGCGGCGCGCTCGGCTCGCTGATCGCGCAATGCATCGACGTGACCGCCGCGGAGCGCAAGACGCTCTTGGTCGCGGGCGCGGCGGCGGGCATGACGGCCGTGTTCGGCACGCCGGTCGCGGCGGTGCTGCTCGCGGTCGAACTGCTGCTGTTCGAATGGCGGCCGCGCAGCTTTCTGCCGGTCGCGCTCGCTTGCGCGGTCGCGGGCTTCGCGCGCGCGGCGGTATTCGGTACGGGCGCGCTCTTTCCGCTCGAAACGCCGCCGCCGCACATGATTTCGCTGCTTTCGTGCCTCGTGGCCGGGCTGTTGTCGGGCGCGCTGGCGTCGGGGCTGTCGGCTGCGCTCTACAAGCTCGAAGACCTGTTCCACAAGCTGCCGATTCACTGGATGTGGTGGCCGGCGCTCGGCGCGGTGATCGTCGGTATCGGCGGATATCTCGAGCCGCGCGCGCTCGGCGTGGGCTACGACGTGATCGGCGATCTGCTGCATCAGCACATCGCGATTCAGGTGGCGCTGTCGATTCTCGCCGTGAAGGCGATCATCTGGGTCGTCGCGCTGGCTTCGGGCACCTCGGGCGGCGTGCTCGCGCCGCTATTGATGCTCGGCGCGGGCCTCGGCACCGCGCTCGGCGCGATCCTGCCCGGCCACGACACCGCGCTCTGGCCGCTCGTGTGCATGGCCGCGACGCTCGGCGCGACGCTGGGCGCGCCGCTCACCGCGATCGTCTTCGCCTTCGGCCTCACGCACGATGCGAACGCGCTCCTGCCGCTGCTCGCCGCGACGCTCGTCGCGCACGGCTTCGCGACCGTCGTCATGAAGCGCTCGATCATGACCGAGAAGATCGCGCGGCGCGGTTATCACATCTATCGCGAATACGGCGTGGATCCGCTGGAGCGCCATCACGTCGATGAAGTCATGACGCGCGACGTGCTGACGATCGACGCCGCCACGCCGCTTTCCGACGTGCTCGCGAAGCATTTCGGGCCGCAACAGGTGCATCGGGCGTATCCGGTGGTGCGCGACGGCGTGCTCGTCGGCATGCTGGACCGGGCGTCGCTCGCGACGTTGATCGGGGCGTCGCCGGTGGCGCAGTCGGGCGTCAGCATCGGCGATGCCTTGCAGCGCATGGAGCACGGCGCGCCGGCGTTCGCGCTGCCGGGCGAGCCGTGCCGCCTTGCCGCGACGCGTCTCGCCGTGCATGAACTGGAGCGCCTGCCGGTGGTCGCGGACGAGGCGTCGCGGCGGCTCGTCGGCATCGTGTCGCGCAGCGATCTCGTGAAGCCCGCGCGCGCGCACTTCGACGAGGAACATCGGCGCGAGCGCTTCAGGGGCTTTCGGCGGACGGCGCCGGCGCTGAAGAAGCACTGAAGGATGCGAGGTCGGCGCAGAGATCGGCGAGCGGCTGCGTCCAGTCTCCCAGTTCGGTCTGACGATAGAGCCGCATCGACGGATACCACGGCGTGAAGCGCTGACAGTCGAGCCAGCGGCTGTCGCAGGCCCGCGACAGCAACACCCGCACCGGCCGATTCAGCGCGCCGGCGAGATGCCCCGTGCCTGTATCGATAGTGACGAGCAGATCGAGCTTCTCCAGCACGCGGGCCGTGTCGCCGAAGGTCGAGAGATGCGGCGCGATATCGGTCACGCCGTGGCGGTTCATGATCGCGCGTTCGTCGTCGCCGAGTTCGCCGACTTGCAGCGAATAGAACTGACAAGCCTGATTCGTCAGCAAGGATTCGAGCCGCTGAAGCGGCATCGAACGATACGGTTCGTGCCGCACGCCGCTCGCGCTTCTCCAGATCAGGCCGATTTTCGGGCGCGTCGTTTCGACGTTCAGCAGCGCATTGGCGTCATCGGACAAACGCTTGGCCGGATCGATGGCGATGCGCGCGGCGGGATTTTCCATCGGAAAGTATGGCGAGCGTTGATAGCGCGCGTAGAGACTGAAACCGAAGGTCACGCGATCGCAGCACGCGAGTTCGGCCGCGCGCTGCTCTTGCGTCGCCATCGACAGCTTGACCTGCTCGCTCTGTCGGAAGACTTCCTCCCAACCCGAAAATTGCTCGGAGACGATCATGCTCGCCCCTTCGCGCAGCAGCGCGTCGATGTAGCGCGAGAACTGCACGAAATCGCCGAAGCCGCCCTCCGCGGAAATGAAAATTCGCTTGCCCGCGACGGACTCGTCCATGCCGAGCAGCTTGTCCGGGAGCGCGCCGGCCCAATCGGGATCGGATTCGAGAACGAGTTGATGAAAGACTTCGGCATATGATCTGCCGCGGATCGTGCGATAGCGTTCGTTCGCCTCGTGAAACTTGCCGAGGGCGAACTGCACCATGCATAGCTCTTCGGTCAGCGCGTATCGATTGGCCTGCGAAAGCGGCTCTTCGAGTCCGAGCTTCAGGAATTTCTCGGCTTGCGCGTGCATCCCGAGAAAGCTGAGGTCGACGCCGAGTTGGGCAAGCCAGCAATCCGGGTTCGCCGACGCGGCGAGTTGCGCGGCGAGCGCACAGGCTTCGGCGGCGCGTCCTGCTGCTCGCAAAGTGCGGATGAGGTCGAGCGGCGCCATGTCTCGTATGTTGTCGATATCGGCCATGCTGATTTTTTGTAGGAAGGCTGCGGGCGGGAGGCGGTATGTTAGTTCCCCGATGCATCGCGAGCGCAAAAAAGCGTCAATCCAAGGTAGATGTATCGGCCCAATGGGGGAAGGCACTTTGCGTCAAAAGGCGTTTCGGGGAGAGAAAGAATCGTGGGTGGCACTGGGCTGTGCCGATGCAAGCATCGGCGTCGGATTGCGCGTTCGCTGACGAACGTTCGAAACGGATCGCCCGATGTTCTCTACTATGCAAACTCTCCCGCTGACATCGCCCCGCCCATGCCCAACCGCCGCGCTTTCCTCCGCCTGACCGCCGCCGCGCTCGCCACGCAGGCATTCGACACGGCACAGGCAGCCCAACCCATGCACACCCGCCCGATCCCGTCGACGAAAGAGCCTTTGCCCGTCATCGGCTGCGGCACCTGGCGCACCTTCGACGCCGGCGACGACCCCGCCCGCCGCCGCGAGCTCGCCGAGGTCCTGCGCGCGCTTTTCGCCGCGGGCGGCTCGGTAATCGATTCATCGCCGATGTACGGCTCCTCCGAAGCCGTCGCGGGCGCGCTGCTCGCGCAATCGCATACGCGCGACAAAGCGTTCATCGCGACGAAAGTCTGGACCGACGGACGCGAGGCCGGCATCGCGCAGATGGAGCAATCGCTGCGCTTGTGGCAGACCGATCGCGTCGATCTCATGCAGATTCACAATCTGCTCGACTGGCGCACGCATCTCGCCACGCTGCGCGACTGGAAAGCCGCCGGCAAGGTCCGCTACATCGGCGTCACGCATTACACGTCGAGCGCGTTTGCGCAGGTCGAGGCGGTGCTGCGCTCGGAGCGCATCGATTTCGTGCAGATCAACTACGCCGCCAACGACCGCGATGCCGAAGCGCGCCTTCTGCCGCTCGCCGCCGAGCGCGGCGTCGCGGTCATCGTGAATCAGCCGTTCGGCGGCGGATCGCTGCTCGCTAGCCTGCGCAACCGGCCGCTGCCGGATGTCGCGCAGGAAATCGGCTGCACGTCGTGGGCACAGCTCCTGCTGAAGTTCGTGCTGGGCAACCCGGCCGTGACCTGCGTGATCCCCGGCACCGGACGCCGCGAATACATGATCGATAACGCGCGCGCGGGCATCGGCAACTATCCCGATGAAGCGATGCGAAAGCGCATCGCCGATGCGGTCGCGTAAGGAGATGAGCATGAGCGATCCGTACGACCTGCAGCGTTTCGTCGACGCACAGGAAAGCGTCATCGACGACGTGCGCGCCGAGCTTTCCGCCGGCCACAAACGCACGCACTGGATGTGGTTCGTGTTCCCGCAGATCGTCGGCCTCGGGCACAGCGCAATGGCGCAGCACTACGCGATTTCGTCGCGCGACGAAGCCCGCGCCTATCTCGCGCATCCCGTGCTGGGAGCGCGGCTCGTCGAGCTGACGCGCATCGTCAACGGGCTGCAGGGACGCACTGCCGGGCAGATTTTCGGCTATCCGGACGACATGAAATTCCATTCGTCGATGACCCTTTTCGCGCACACCGCCGACGATCCCGCCGTCTTCGAAGAAGCGCTGCGCCGATATTTCGACGGCCAGTCCGACGAGGCGACGCTTTCCCGCCTGACATGACGGGCATGGCCGTTGCGCTTCGGGAAACGTCCACTTTTTCCGGGAGCGCAAGCCATGGGCCAATCCTTCAAGCTGCACGATCACGTCCGCTGGAATACGCCGCAAGGCGAAACGACGGGCCGCATCGTGCGCATCGTCACCGAGCGCGCGACGCTCGACGGCCACACGGTCAACGCATCGCACGACGATCCGCATTTCGAAGTCGAAAGCGACAAGAGCGGCAAGCGCGCCGTTCACAAAGGCGACGCGCTCAAGCGGATCTCGCATTGACCGCGCGCACCGCACGTTCGCACTATTGCAGTGCGCGCGACGCCACCTGACACCGTTCCTGCAGAAACCATGATAAACGTTCAAACTTCTACCGCGCTGGAAGCTTGAATCGCGCATTTCAATTGAACCGGATTGCCCCAATCCTTTGAGGAATCGAACCAATGAAATCGAAACTCGTGGCACTGCTCGTTGCATCGTCGGCACTTGGCCTGACTTCCACGGCATCGTTCGCCCAAGTCGCAGGCACGCAGCCGCTCGGCGTATCCGTCGAAGTATCGACCGCCATCATCGATGGCTGGAGCATCAAGAAATCCGTGTTGAACAAGCCGGTCGTCAACGAACAGGGACAACGCGTCGGCGTCATCAACGACATCATCGTCGCGCCCGACAAGTCCGTTTCGTTCGCGATCATCGCCGCTAACAAGTTCCTCGGCGTGGCGCGTCACGACGTCGCGATTCCGATCGAGCAACTGGACGTGAAAAACGGCCAGTTCGTGCTCGCGGGCGCGACCAAGGAGGCGATCAAGGCGCTGCCCGAGTTCCAGTACAACAAGGTGAAGGCGACGCCGATCCCGCGCGCGCAATTCGAGCATCATTGATTCGCCGTAGTGCCTGACGGGGCGGCCGCGCGCCGCCTCGCCCGCATTCAACCGGAGCCAGCCGATGTTCAAAGCCCTCATCCTCGACAAACAGGACGACCGCACGGTCGCGTCCATTCAGTCGATCGACGAAGCCCGACTCGCTTCATCCGGCGATGGCGGCGACGTGCTCGTGCGCGTCGACTTCTCCACGCTCAACTACAAGGACGGACTCGCGATCACCGGCAAGGCGCCCGTCGTACGCACCTGGCCGATGGTGCCGGGCATCGACTTCGCGGGTGTCGTCGAGACGAGTTCGCATCCGGATTACAAGCCCGGCGACAAAGTCGTGATGAACGGCTGGGGCGCCGGCGAAACGCATTGGGGCGGGCTCGCGCAGAAGGCGCGCGTGAGCGCCGCTCATCTGATCGCGCTGCCCGCGAACATCACGACGCGCCAGGCGATGGCCGTCGGCACCGCGGGCTATACCGCGATGCTTTGCGTGCAGGCGCTGGAAAAGCACGGCATCGGCGCACAGGACGGCGACGTGCTCGTGACGGGCGCGAACGGCGGCGTCGGCAGCTTCGCGGTCGCGATTCTGGCAAAGCGCGGCTATCGCGTGATCGCGTCGACGGGCCGTCCCGAGGAAGCCGCGCGGCTGCGCGAACTGGGCGCGGCGGATATCGTCGAGCGCGCGACGCTTTCCGAGCCGGGCAAGCCGCTGCAGAAAGAGCGCTGGGCGGCGGCCGTCGATTGCGTCGGCAGTCACACGCTCGCGAACATCTGCGCGAGCCTGCGCTATGGCGGCGCGGTCGCCGCGTGCGGCCTCGCGCAAGGCATGGATCTGCCGGCGTCGGTCGCGCCGTTCATCCTGCGCGGCGTCGCGCTGCTCGGCGTGGACAGCGTCTACGTGCCGCGCGAGCGGCGCATCGCGGCGTGGCGGGCAATCGCCGATGAAGTGCCGGTCGCGACCATCGAAAGCGTCGCGACGACGATCCCGCTCGCCGATGCGCCCGACGTCGCCGCGCGTCTGCTGCGCGGCGAGGTGAAGGGGCGCGTGATCGTCGACGTGAACGCCTGAAGCGGCGTCAGAACGTGCTCCAGCCGTCGGCGGTGGCGGGCTGCGCCACGGCCGCTTGAGCGACGCGCGGCGCGGGTTTCGCAACCGGCGTGCGCGGCGCGTGCGCCACGCGCGGCGCGGCCTGCGTGATCGCAGCCGCCGCGCCGTCCACCGTGAAGAACGCGACCGCCTCGTTGAGCCTGCGCCCCTGCTCTTCGAGCGACGTCGCGGCGGCGGCGGCTTCTTCGACGAGCGCGGCGTTCTGCTGCGTGACCTCGTCCATCTGCGTGATCGCGAGATTCACCTGCTCGATGCCGCGCCCCTGCTCCGCGGACGCCGCCGCGATCTCCTGCATGATGTCCGTCACGCGCGCGACGGCCTGCGTCACTTCGGCCATCGTCGTGCCCGCTTCGCTTGCCAGCAGCGAGCCGTCGCGCACCTTGCCTACCGAATCCGCGATCAGTTCCTTGATTTCCTTCGCCGCCGTCGACGAACGCTGCGCGAGGCTGCGCACTTCGCTCGCGACGACCGCGAAACCGCGGCCCTGTTCGCCCGCGCGCGCCGCTTCCACGGCCGCGTTGAGCGCGAGAATGTTGGTCTGGAACGCGATGCCCTCGATGATGCCCGTGATATCCGCGATCCTGTCCGAGCTGTCGCTGATGCCGTTCATCGTGTTCACGACTCGG
Source organism: Caballeronia sp. ATUFL_F2_KS9A (assembly GCF_023630765.1). NCBI lineage: Bacteria > Pseudomonadati > Pseudomonadota > Betaproteobacteria > Burkholderiales > Burkholderiaceae > Caballeronia > Caballeronia sp. ATUFL_F2_KS9A. The sequence goes on from NZ_JALQEK010000029.1 coordinate 333,783, forward strand.
CCGACGACATCGCTGCCCTTCTTCGCGATATCCGACGCGTTCGATGCAAGCGAACTCGCCTGCTGCGCGTTCTCGGCGTTCTGACGCACCGTCGACGTGAGCTCTTCCATGCTCGCCGCCGTCTCCTGCAGGGAAGCGGCCTGTTCTTCGGTGCGCTGGCTCAGATCGGTATTGCCGGTCGCGAGCTCCTTTGCCGCGCCGCCGACCGCGCCGCTGCTTTCGCGCACGCGGCTCACGATGTCGGTGAGGCGCGCGTTCATCGTGGCGAGCGCGCGCAGCAAATCGCCCGTTTCGTCCTTCGTATTCGCGACGATGCGGCTCGTCAGATCGCCGCGCGCCACCGTCTGCGCGATGCCGACCGCCTCGCCGATCGGCGCCGTGATCGAGCGCGTGACCAGCACGCCGCCGATCACCGCGAAGAGCGCCGCCACCACGCACAGCGCGATCAGCACGTTGCGCTGCGTCCGATAGCTCGCCTGATCCGCGCGCACGATTTCCTCGCGGCGCGTCGCGGTGTAGGCCGCGTAGTCGTCGGTGGCCTTGACGAGTTGCGCGAGCAGCGGACGGCACTCGTCGTCGAGCGCCGTCACCGCTTCCTCGTGCTTGCCCGCGAGCGCCAGCCCGGCGATCTTCGTCGCGACGGGACCGTACAGCGCCTCCACGCGCATCATTTCGGCGGCGAGACTCTTCGCCTTGTCGCTCGTATCGCTCGCGCTGGCGAGCATGTCGTTGAGTTGCTTCAGGCGCGCCTGCACGTCCTCGTGGGCGCGCGTGGCTTCGGCTTGCTCGAGTTCGATATCGGACGGTTTCGTGACGAGCACGAGATTGCGCGCGGCGATCGCGCGGCGGTCGACGGCCGTGCGAATCTGACCGGCGACATCGGCGCGCGCGTTGATGCCGTTGACATAGTCCGCGAAGCCGTCCGTCGCGACGGACAGCGCGCGCAGCGACATGCCTGCCACCAGCACGACCAGCACCGCCAGAATGCCGAAGCCAGCGATCAGCCTGTTCTTGATCGTGATGTTCTTGAGGTTCATTTTCAGGGTTCTCTCAGGGTCCGTTCGGGGGACATACGGCGTCCGTGTGATCGCTTCGCGCGGCATACTGCTACGCGAGCGAACGATCGAGCGCAAAAGATGCGCGACGCTCTAAAGCTGATTACGGCTCACGATTTTTGGACTGAAGGGAAAAGATGCAAATAGTCTGCACTTTGTCCACTACGTTCGGTAATACCGTTACCATACAGATGCGCGAAGTTAGGTAAGCATTTCATTTTCTTTCCACGAACTTCTACATTCCGATGCCCGAGATCCTCGATCACCGCACGCCGGGATTCGCCGATGCGCTCGCGACGCTTCCGCCGACGCCAACCGCCGGTCTCGCCACGAACGAACGCTACTGGGATGCGGTGCGCGCGCTGTGGCGTCACTCCGACGAGCTCATCAACCTTGAGAACGGCTTCTGGGGTGCGATGACCGAGCCGGTCAAGGCGATGTTCCATTACTGGACCGAGCGCGTGAACCGCGAGACGACGCTTCTGATCCGCCCGCATCTGATGTCGCTGTATCAGGGTTTGCGGGAGCGCGTCGCGATGGAAATGGGCTGCGCGGTCGAGGAGATCGAGCTGACGCGCAACGCGACCGAAGCGCTGCTCGCGCTCATCAGCGGCTACAACCGCCTCGCGCCGGGCGACACGGTGCTCTACAGCGATCTCGATTACCCGTGCGGCAAGGACGCGATGGAATGGCTGCGCGAGCGGCGCGGCGTCACGCCCGTGCGTATTACGATGCCGGAGCCCGCGACGCGCGAAGCGGTGCTCGACACCTACGCGAAGGCGCTGCGCGCGCATCCGCGCACGCGGCTCGTGCTGTTGTCGCACGTCTGCTTCGCGACGGGCCTCGTGATCCCGGTCGCGGAGATTTCGGCGATGGCGAAGGAAGCCGGCGCGGACGTGATCGTCGATGCCGCGCATTCGTGGGGGCAACTCGCTTTCGACGTGCCCGACTTGAATGCGCCGTTCGCCGCGCTGAACCTGCACAAGTGGATCGGCGCGCCGCTCGGCTGCGGCGCGATCTACATCCGGAAGGGACACGTCGCGTCGATCGATCCGTATCTCGGCGACCGCTCCTGGCCCGCCGACGATATCCGCGCGCGCGTGCATACCGGCTCGCCGAACTTCGCCGCGTGGTTCACGCTGCCGTCGGCGCTGGACGTGCATCGGCGCATCGGTGCGAAGGCGAAGGAAGCGCGTCTGCGTGCGTTGCGCGATGCCTGGGCGAAGCCCGCGAGCGAGCTTCCCGGCGTGCAGATCCTGACGCCGCACGATCCGTCGATGACCGCCGGCATCACTGCGTTCCGCCTGAACGGGCGCGCGACGAAAGCAGGTTGCGATGCGATCGTCGCCGCGCTGCGCGATCGCTTCTGCGTCTTCACGGTGACGCGGCCCGGCCCCGACGCGGGCGAAGTCGTCCGCGTGACGCCCGCGCTCTTCTCGCGCATGTCGGATGCCGAGCGTCTCGTCGAAGGCATCGCGGCGCTTGCGCGCGAAGCGAAGTAAGCGTCAGCGCGTCACCGGCCGTGCGTCGAGATGCTCGATCAGGCGTTCGAGCGCGTCCGAGCACGGCGCTTCGACTTTCAGCGCGAGGAGCGCGTCGGCGCGTGTCTTGCCGATGTTGATGGCCGCGATCGGCTTGCCGCTTTTCGCGGCCCACTCGCAAAAGCGATAGCCCGAATACACCATCAGCGATGAGCCGACGACGAGCATCGCATCGGCGGCTTCGAGCGAGCGTGCCGCGTCGTCGACGAGCGCGCGCGGCACGCTCTCGCCGAAGAACACGACGTCGGGCTTGAGCACGCCGCCGCAGCGCGTGCAGCCGGGCACGTCGAAGGCGGCGAAATCGAGATCTTCGATATGCGCGTCGCCGTCGGGCACCGCGGGCGCCGTATAGCCGACGAAATCCGGATTCGCCGCTTCCAGCATCCGCTGCACGGCCGCGCGCGTATGCCGCTCGCCGCATTCGATGCAGCGCACTCGCCCGATATTGCCGTGCAGCTCGATCACATCGGGATTGCCGGCGCGCGTGTGCAATCCGTCGACATTCTGCGTGACGAGCCGATGTACCCGGGAACGCGCGGCGAGCGCGCGCAGCGCGTGATGCGCGGCGTTCGGCTGCGCGTTCTGCACGACCGGCCAGCCGATGAGGCTGCGCGCCCAATAACGCCGGCGCGCGTAGTCCGAACCGAGAAAGTCCTTCAGCAGAATGGGCGCGCGGCCCGTGCGCTGGCCTTCGCGATCGCGATAACAGGGAATGCCCGATTCCGTGCTGATGCCCGCGCCCGACAGCACGAAAAGCCGCGGATGCCGCTCGACGAATTCATGAAGCTGCTGCACTTGCCGTCCTTTTTTCGCTTGTCCGAGCGATTTGCTCTGGTGGAAATATAAGGCGAAACCGCCCGCGCCGCTGGCTGCGCATCCGGCCTTACCACTTTTTCGATATTGAAATTGGCTTGACCAAATCGGCGCGCATCGTTAGATTGACGGACGCCCCACTCCAACGACATATCGAGACATCCAGCATGCTGACCGTCATCTGCGAAACGCCCGGAACCCTGAAAGCCGAACAGCGCGAGAAACCGCAGCGCGCCGACAACGAAGTGCTGCTGCGCGTGAAGCGCGTCGGCGTGTGCGGCACGGACCTGCACATCTTCACCGGCAATCAGCCATATCTGTCGTATCCGCGCGTGATGGGCCACGAGTTGTCGGGCGTGATCGAGGAAGCGGACGCATCGAGCGGGCTGAAGGCGGGCGACACCGTCTACGTGATGCCGTATCTGTCGTGCGGCAAGTGCATCGCGTGCCGTCAGGGCAAGACGAATTGCTGCGTGAACATTCAGGTGCTCGGCGTGCATCGCGATGGCGCGTTCACCGAATATCTGAATCTGCCCGCGCAATTCGTCCATAAGGCCGAGGGCGTCACGCTCGATCAGGCCGCGATGGTCGAATTCCTCGCGATCGGCGCGCACGCCGTGCGTCGCGCGGACGTGCAGCCGGGGCAGCGCGTGCTGGTTGTCGGCACGGGTCCGATCGGCATGGCGGCCATCACCTTCTCGCGGCTGCGCGGCGCGAACGTCACCGCGCTCGATACGCGCGAAGACCGGCTCGCGTTCTGCAAGCGCGAACTGAAAGTGGACGCGACCGTGCAGATCGGCGAGCAGGACAAGGAACAACTGTCGACGCTCACGAATGGCGAATTCTTCGATGTGGTGTTCGACGCGACCGGCAATTCGCGCGCGATGGAACGCGGCTTCGAATTCATCGCGCACGGCGGGAAGTACGTGCTGGTGTCGATCGTGCCGGATCGCATTTCCTTCGCCGATCCGGAGTTCCACAAGCGCGAAGCGACGCTGCTCGCGAGCCGCAACGCGACGCCCGAGGACTTCGAGACCGTGCTCGCCGCGATGCGCAAGGGCGAAGTGCCGACGGATGCGCTCAACACGCATCGTCTGACGCTGAGCGATGTGCCGACGCAGTTCTCGTCGCTGCTCGATCCGAAAGCGGGCGTCGTGAAAGCGATCGTCGAATGCTGACGGGTTGAATCAGGGCGCGCCGCGTACAAAGCGCGGCCGTCCTTGCGCGTCGTGCCACGGCTCGGCGCTTTTGCACCAGATTTCGTACTGCGGCGGATAAAGGCCGGTTTCATCGAAGATGCCGGTCGGCACCTCGATTTCGTCGACGCCGTCGAACGCCAGATAGACCGGCGATCCGCACAGCGGGCAATGATGCCGCCTGCCCGTCGCGGAGCTCGCCCACGCGACCGTGTCGCCCGTCACGGCAAACGCATCGCGCGGAAAGATCGCGTAAACGCCGAACGGCGCACCGTGGATGCGCCGGCACGTCATGCAGTGACACAGATTCACTTCCTTCGGCGCGCCCGCGACGCGCACCCGCACCGCGCCGCACGCACATCCGCCTTCGTGAAGCGGCTGATTCATCGGGTGAAGTAGCCGCGGTTCTGCATGCATTCGCTGTAGGCGCGCCAGTAGCGCGTCATCGGCGGCTCGGGCGGCGGCAGCGGCGGCATCTTCATGTCGCCGCCGTAGATCGCGTCGGATGCGCCGGATGCGCCCGCCGCCATCGATGCGGGCATCGCCGGCATGCCGGGCATCGCGCCGGATGCGGGATGCGGCAAGGCGGTCACGCCCGTCGCGCCGGACGCACCCGACGCGGCGATCGCCGCCGATGCGCCCGATGCAGGCGCCGCCGCAGACGCCGCGAGCGCACCCGATGCGCCCGCCGCACTCGCCGGCAACGGCGGCTCGACCGGACGCGGCGGCGTGAGCGTGCGCGTGTCGCGCTGCGCCTGAGCGTCGCGCGATGGCGCTTGCGACTCGCGCGCCATGTTCACTTTGGTCGTCTGATTGGCGTAGCCGTAGCAGGCGGCGTTATCGATCGATTGCTGCCACGCGCTCTGGCTGCGGCCTGGCACGGTGAGCGGCTGTTGCGCGAAGGCGGCGCCACACGCCGCGAGCAAAACGAATCCCGCGTAAGTGGAAGGTCTCATTGGCTTGCAGTTCCCCGATGCGGTTTTATTAGTCGTTGCAGTTTCTTGCGCCGCTCGGACACACTTCGAGCGACGCGAGTCTGCGCCGGGCCTGCTGTCAAGGATACCGCGCCCGCCGAACCGTCCACGCCAGAAGCACTGGCATCTTCCGCCAACTTTCAGACGATGCGCGGCGCGGCGCACATTTGCCGCGATGAACCGCGCATCAGAACTTCATGCCGACGCCAAGGCCGATCACCCACGGATCGATCTTGAGCGAGCCGAGATCGGCGCCGCCCGCCGATGCGCTCGTTCGCATCCAGATCTTCTTCACGTCGGCGTTGACGAACAAATTCTTCGCCACCTGTACGTCGACGCCCGCCTGCAACGCCGGGCCGAAGCTGCTGTGCTTGATCGACACCGGCGTGTCGCCCGCCTTGAGCTTGTCGTTGTAGAAGTACGTATAGTTTACGCCCGCGCCGACATACGGACGCACGCGCCCCGCGTGATTGAAGTGATATTGCAGGAGCAGCGTCGGCGGCAGCACGCCCACGCCGCCAAGCCCGCCGATGTTCGACGTCACCTGATGCCGCGACGTGCCGAGAATCAATTCCACACCGATGTCATCGCGGATCATGTACGTGAAATCGAGCTCCGGCACGATCGCGTTGTTGACGTTGACACCGAGCGTGCCGAGCGTGCCCCCCGCTGTCACATCGGGCTGAATGCTGATCGCGCGCAGGCGAACCAGCACATCGCCGGCGTGGATGCCGCCCATCGCATCGCTCGACGATGCATCGCCTGCCGCCTGCGCCGCGCCCGCGAACAACGCCGCGCATGCCATGACGATTGCCCCGAGACCCTTTCTCATTTTTAGCTCACTCACGTTAAAAGTGAGAATTGTCCGAGCGAGGGTCGGTCGCGCCTTTGACCACAATCAACACGCGCCAGACGCGCGCCGCCTATCGCGGCAAGCCTTGCGCGCGGACAAGCATGCTTTACGCATCGGCGGGTCTGCGACCGCGCGCCACTTGCGGGCGGGTCCGCGCCTTGCTGAACGAAGAGAACGTGCAGAACAAAGGGAGGAAGCAGATGAGACCCACAATCGGCACACTCGGGCGCATGACGGGGATTCTGCTCGGCGGCACATTGGCCGTCGTGGCGAGCGCGCAGCAGGCGCCGCAAAAACCGAACAAGCTCGATTACGACAGTACGCCCGCGTATCAGGAGAAAAACGTGACGCCGCCCGCTGCGGCCGCCGCGAATGCCAGCGATGCGCTGAAGACGCGGCCGGGCAAGACGTCATCGGGCAAGGGCGCAGCGCCCGACCGGCCGAACGGACTCGGCTTCGACTCGGGCGCGAGCGGCATGAGCAAGAAGCAGTAGATCACGCGTCGGCCGGCTTGTCCGGCCACGGCCACGTCGAATAGCGCGACGGCTTTTCCGCTTCCGCTGCCGGCGTGGCTTCGTGCGCAGGCGCCGCGCTCGTTGCGACTTCGGGGAGATCCTCGCCGAACCACGGCACTTCCTTGCGCCGCTCTTCCATGTAGGCGTTCCAGCCCTTCGCGTTGTCCGCGAAGAGATCGTGCTTCACGGTGTTCGCCAGCATCGGGCGATTCAGCGTTTCATCGAGCAGCGCTTTCGGCCAAACGAAAAACGCACCCGATGCACGGCGGATGAAATCGCGCGGCGGCATGGTCGCGTCGACGAAGCCGAGCAGCGTGAAGCCCGCGAGCGCGTCGTTGCCCTTCACCGCTTCGCCGATGCTCGCGTATTCGTCGGCGCATTGGCTCAGGCAAAACACGGACTCCAGCACGTCGCCGAGATGCAGCAGCAGTGCGCGTCGTTCGTAGGGATCTTGCGTGGCGGTCTCTTGTTTCGTCATTCGCTGTTCCGATATGTCGAGGGTGGATTCTGCGGCGCGCGCACTGTCGCACGGGCCGCGTTCATCTCGAATTTTAGCGAACCCGGCGTCACGCGTCGGCGCGCCAGCGCCCCGATCACTTCACAAAGCGCGTGCGAAAGCTCAGTCGATAATCATTCGGCGATACACCGAGCCGCCGCGTGAACACGAGCCGCATGCGGTCCGCCGTGCCGAAGCCGCAGTCGTAGGCGACGGTTTTCAGCGGCGTGTCGCTGCTTTCGAGCATATTGCGCGCCGCGTCGACGCGCGCCCGTTCGACGAACTCGTGCGGCGTCAACTGCGCGAGTTGCACGAAGGCGCGCGCGAAGTTGCGCTCGCTCATGCCCGCGACGCTCGCCATGCGCGCGACGGACAGCCGCTCGCCGATGTGCTCCATGACGTACGCCTGCACTTTCGCGACCGGCGACGTGTCGTCGGCGGGGGCGCTCAGATAAGGGCTGAACTGCGATTGTCCGCCGCGCCGCTGCGCGAATACGACGAGCCGTTTCGCGACCGCGAGCGCGACTTGCGCGCCGTGATCTTCGGCGACGAGCGCGAGCGCGACATCGATGCCCGCCGTCACGCCCGCCGACGTGACGAGATTGCCGTCGCGCATATAAATGCGATCGAGTTCGACGCGTGCGCGCGGAAAACGCTCCGCGAGCCGCGGCGCATTCTGCCAGTGCGTGGTGACATTGCGGCCGTCGAGCAGGCCCGCGTGACCGAGCGCGAATGCGCCGGTGCAGATCGAGCCGTAACGCTCGCAGCGCGACGCCGTATCGACGAGCCAGGTGCAGAGGCGCCGATCGGGTTCATCGACGGGAAGGCTCGGACCGCCCGCGACGAGCGCCGTGCCGTAATGGCGATCGGCTTTGTCGAACGGCAGATCCGCGACGAGCCGCGTGCCGTTCGACGCGCGCACGATGCGCTCCTCCGGTCCGACAAGCGTGATCTCATACGCGTCCGAGGCAGCGATGAAGCCGTTCGCTTCCGCGAAGACATCGACGGGACCGGCCACATCGAGCGCCTGCACGCCCTGAAAGATTGCGATTGCAACTGTCGGCATCGGAGAGAAAGTCGGTGATGAGCGCGCGTGGCGGAAGACGGCGTGCGCCTGGCAGAGTTCGACGCGTCGTTTCGATTGAGACGCGAGCGCCTTTTGAAGAGACTGAAGGCATCGGACGCGCTGCGCGATTTTAGCAACGCACGACGCTTCGCGTCTTTCCATCGACTCACATTCCGGAGCTTCAAACATGAGCGAAATCATCGCAGGCATCAGCATTCCCGACAGCCAGATGGCGCGCGAAGCCACGCAACTCGTACGCGATACGGAACCCGACCTGCTCTATCATCACTCGCGCCGCGTGTTCCTGTTCGGCGCGCTCGCGGGCGAACGCAAGCGGCTGAAATACGATCCCGAACTGCTTTATATCGGCGCGATGTTCCACGACATGGGCCTCTCCGATGCATACAGCAGCCCGCACGACCGCTTCGAAGTCGATGGCGCGAACGCGGCGCGCGATTTCCTGCGCGGGCATGGCGTCGGCGAAAGCGAGATCGAGCAGGTGTGGGATGCGATCGCGCTGCACACGACGCCCGGCATTCCGCAGCACAAGAAACCGGTGGTCGCGCTCGTCACGGCGGGCGTCGAGATGGATGTGCTCGGTCTCGCCTACGACGAGTTCAGCGCCGATCAACGCCGGCTCGTCGTCGCGGCGCATCCGCGCGAGGCGAACTTCAAGGAAGGCATCATCGACGCCTTCGCCAAAGGGACGATCGCCAAGCCGGAATCCACTTTCGGCAACGTCAAGGCCGATGTCCTCGCGCTGAAAGACCCGAACTACAGGCGCCTGAACTTCTGCAGCATCATCCTCGGATCGGCGTGGAACGATCAGCCGCACGATCATGCGACCTGCGGCAATCCTTCGCATCGACACGCGTAGTTCAGCGACAAACGCGATACGGACCCATGTCGACGTGAAAGTGCGTCTTGTGCAAGGCGTTGTAGTCGGGGCCTAATGTGGTATCGAAGGCATGACACGCGCCTTCGTGAACGCGGCGCAGGAACTGGCCGTCGGGCGACGCGGCATCGTCCCAACGAGCGAGCGTGATGCGGCGTCCGTCATCGAGCACGAAGCCGGTCAGATCGATGGCGTTCGCGCTCGCGTGCTGGCTCAGCGCCGCGTCCTGCTGATGATTCACATTGCGGCAAGCATAACTGCCGACATGCTCGATGCGCGCGATGCGCTCGCCATACGTATCGAGCGCGGCCGCCTGAAGATATTGATGCTCGAAGTAGGCGATGCCGAGCGCGAGCGGACACGTCGCGAGAAACGGCGCGCTGAAGCGCACGTCTTGCGATTGCGTGACGCGTACGACGCTTTGGAGCGCGCATCCGCCCGGTCCGGTCGCATCGGCCATCTCGCGATAGACGAGACCCGAGCGTGCGAGCGCGGCATCGCAGCGTTGCGCGTCGTGCATCGTGCGCCATAATTTGAAGCGCGTGAGCGGACCTTGCGGCGCGCGCACGTCGAGCGGTGCGAACGGATCGTAACGCTCGGGCAGCACGATGCGTTTCGAATAGACCGCGTAGCCTAACATCGCCGCGCCGGCGAGCAACGCGAGCAACAGCCATCCGACGATGCGTGCGATCACGCGTGATCGGCCGTGTGCGCCGCGCTCACGCGCTCGGCGAGCTTGGCGTCGTAGCTCGAATGTACATGCACGCGCTTTTTCTCGGGATACGCGTACGAATACGCCTTGCGCAACGCGAGCGACGCTTCGTGAAAGCCCGACAGAATGAGCTTCTGCTTGTTCGGATAGTTGGCGATATCGCCGACTGCGAAAATGCCCAGCCGAGACGATTCATAGTTGGACGTATCCACTTCGATGCGGCCGCCGCGCACGTCGAGATTCCATGTCGCGATCGGCCCGAGCTCCGACACGAGACCGTAGAGCGCGACGATCTTGTCGACGGCCAGATCGGTCGAGCCTTCCACCTGCTTGATGCGTGCGCCGCGCAGCACGCCATCGGGCGCATCGAGCGATTCGATCATGCCGACGACGAACGACATCTCACCGGCTTCGACCGCGCGCTTCATCGTCGCGACGGAATTCGCGGCTGCTGAAAACCCGTTGCGCCGATGCACGAGCGTGAGCTTCCTGGCGATGTCCTTCAATGCGAGCGCCCAGTCGAGCGCCGAGTCGCCGCCGCCCGCGACGATGATCTCCTTGTCCGCGAAATCGGCCGCGCGCGAGACGCTGTAATGCACGTCGCGGCCTTCGAGCGCGGCGGCTTCGGGCAACTGCAGACGCTGCGGAACGAACGCGCCGTTGCCCGCGGCGATGAGGATCGCGGCGCAATCGAAAGTCATGCCGTTTTCGGTAGTCACGGTCCAGCGATGATCGTCATCGCGCTGCGTGACGGATTGCACGCGTTGATCGAGGTGGATCGGCACGTCGAAGGGACGAATCTGTTCCAGCAGGCGATCGACGAGCTCGCGCGCGGTGCATGAGGGAATCGCGGGGATATCGTAGATCGGCTTGTCGGGGTAGAGCTCGATGCACTGTCCGCCGATGCGGCCGAGCGTATCGACGATCTGGCACGAGAGGCCGATGACGCCCGCCTCGAAGGCCGCGAATAGCCCGACCGGGCCCGCGCCTATGATCAACACGTCGGTTTTTATCGCTTCGCTTTGAGGTTCCATTTCGGGGTTCTTTCCTTGGCCTGCTGACTTTTTCAGCATTCTTCGGGCCACGATACAGAAAGCGTTCTCTCGCGGCAACGAAACCCCTTGCGGCTTAGCGGCGATTGCTTTCAGGCGTCAGGCGCGGGCATCGAAGGCTTCGTCGAAAGAAACGGTTCCGGCGGGGACTTTTTCGCTGAAAGCTAACGCCTGGAAGTATTCGGCGGGCACGCCGGGGAGCGTGAGCGCGGATTCGGGTCGGAAGCCGAAGCGTCCGTAATAACCTGGATCGCCGAGCACGACGCAGCCCGCGGCGCCATCGCGCTTCAGGTGCGCGAGCGCTTCCTTCACGAGTTCGCCGCCGATGCCTTCGCGTTGACGCGCGGGCGTCACGGAAAGCGGACCGAGGCCGAACCAGCCGCTCGCGGTTGCGCTGATGCTGATGGGCGAGATCGCGATATGCCCAATGATGTCGCCGTTTTCCACCGCAACGAGGGATAGCGTGAGGCGGCCCGTTTTTCGCAATGCGTTGACGATGAACTGCTCGGTGTGGCTCGAATAGGGCATATCGAGAAATGCGGCAGTGGTCAGTATTTCGATCGCGTCGATGTCGCTGAGTTGCTCGTGGCGGATTGTTGTGGATGCCTTCATAGCGTGCTCTGTCTTGCGGTGGTGAGGCGTGCATTCTAGCTCTGGGCTATGTCGCCGGATCCCGTTTTCGTGTCGGTCTGTTGGCGTTGCCCCTGTGCGGGGCGGCACTCACTTTCTTTGCCGCTGCAAAGAAAGTAAGCAAAGAAAGCAGCTTTTCAGGCCCGCGGTCACACGCAATTCGGGTAGTTCTCTCATCGCAGATGGCACTCGCCTAAAGAGTGCCCTCATAGGCCCAATCCAGCTTGGATCGCGCACGGTCTGCCGCCCGAATGCGTTGAGCGCGCTGGTTCAGCACGAAAAAGCATCGGCACAGCGCTACGCGCTGCCGCCGGGCATTCAAGGGAAACCATCGGTTTGCGCACGCAGTGCGATAGCGATGTCACTAGCGAAGCACACGCATCCCCGATTGCCAAATCGCGCATGACCGCGGGCCTATCAGTAGCTGCTTTCTTTAGTTTTAGTTACTGCAGCCCCGCACAGGGGAAGTGCCAATAGACCGACGCGTAATCGGATTTGATAGAAGCCGAAGGCAAACCAAACATCACTTCGCATTCGCCCCCGAATTCAACTCCCGCGCGTAATACATGGCAGCAGCATCGATCTCCTCGGGCGTCATGTTGCGCGCGACATTGCGCATGACCCCATCGATATCGTTGGTCCGCGTCCCATTGGCAAACGCCAGCAACTGCGATTTGGTGTAAGCCGCCGGCAGGCCATCGAGCCACGGACTCCCCGCCTTCGTATCGATGCCCCCATGACACACCGCGCAAGGAGCGATATTTCTCATCGGCGCACCGTGCGCGACGATCGGCGGCGCAAGCGCGCTGCTCACCTTGCGCTGCGCCGGCGGCCGCGGCAAGTTCGCGTAATACGCAGCGAGATCGCGCATGTCCTGATCCGAAAGATTCATCGCCATCGGCGACATCACCGCGTTGTTCCGCGCGCCCTTCTGAAAATCGATCAATTGCTTGTAAATCACCGACGCATATTGCCCCGCCAGATTCGGCGAGTTGGCCTCGCTCATGCCACGCTCGCCGTGACACATCGTGCAGCGTAGAGCCAGCGTCGCGCCACGTCCGATCGAATTCGCGCTCACCTTGTCGAGCAGTTGAGGCGTCATCTCCACGCTCGTCAGCTTCTCTTTCGGCTCGACCGCCGCGCCGCCCGCATACCACTCGCGCGGCACGCCCGCCGCGCTGCAGATCGCATTCCAGATGCCGGCGAACTGCGCATCGCGCTGCACCGAAGGCAGCCACACGAACCCTATCAGCGCCGATACCACCGCGACCGCGATCGTCCCCAATACGCTGACCGTGAACCAGCGATTGCGAAATGTGAAGAGGCGTTCGTCGCTCATCGCTGCGCTCCGATCGGCACCGCAGGCACCGCCGTGTCCGAACGCGCCAGCAACTGCGCAATCGGATAGCCGTAGTTGACGAGCGTAAGCCCGATCATCAGCACGAGCCACAGCGCAAAGCTGTTCAACGCCACCGGAAGCGTGCGCGGCTCATGCACCGCGCGGCTGAAGCGGAACGCCTCGGGCTGCACCAGCGGCGCGCGATGTCCCCTTATGAGCACGATGAAAAACAGCACCGCCGACACAACCAGAATCAGCCCGCCGACAACCGATATCACGACGGACAGCGCCTGCGCCGCAAGCGCCGGATCGTTGTAGTCGTAGAACGCCATGCGTCGCGGCATGCCAAGAATGCCGACGAAATGCCACGGAAAAGTCAGCACGATCATGCCGATGAACCACAGCCACAATTGCCAGCGCATCAGCTTCACGCTCTGCAATGCGCGGCCCGTCAGATGCGGCCACAGATCGTAGGCGATCACGAAGTACATGATGACGATCGCGCCGCCGAAGATCAGATGGAAATGCCCCGTCACCCATTGCGTGTTGTGCACGGTCGAATCGAGCTGATAGCTCATGTTGATGAGCCCGCCCGCGCCGCCGAAACCGAGCATCACGAACGAGAACGCGAGCGCAAGCATCATCGGGTTATCCCACGGCAACGCCTTGATCCAGCCGAGCGGGCCGCGTCCGCCGCGCAGCCGCGCCGCAATCTCCACCGACGCGCAGATCGTGAACACGGTCAGCAACGTCGGCACGGCGACGAGCGTCGTAAAGACCGAATGCATGAACTTGAAGCCCGAGCCGACTTGCGGATCGGCGAACAAGTGATGAATGCCGATGGGCATCGACACGACGAGGAACAGGATGAACGAGATGCGTGCCATCGCATCGCTGTAGAGACGGCCGCCGATCGCGCGCGGAATGATCGTGTAATACGCGATATACGCCGGCATCAGCCAGAAGTAGACGATCGCGTGCAGCGTCCACGAGAAGAACACGCGCGCGAGTCCCGCGTCGATGGTCGTCTTCCAGCCGATCGCGACAGGCAGAATCATGAACAGCACTTCGATGGCCGCGCCCACCGCCGTCCAACCCCACAGATACGCGCCCGCGACGGTCGCGAACATCGCGAGCGGGATCGGCTTGCCGCGATTCTCGCGCTTCCACGACGCGAGATTCACCGACATCAGCGCCACCCAGACCCACGATCCGACCACGACGAACACGACGCCGACGTAATAGAACACGTTGCCGATCATCGGCGGATAAAAGGTATAGAGCACGGATGCGAGACCCATCGCGACGGGCACAGTGGCCGTCACCGCGCCGATCGCGACGAGCCAGAAGCCGAGCCACGCGAAGCGCAAACCCCCGAGCGGGCGCTTCAACGCAAGCTCGCTGACCGCATAGCCGAAGCCCATCGCGATGAGCGTCGGGAACGCGTAGCCCATCACCGTGCCGTGCTCCGTCACCGAGCGATAGTAAAGCTCCGGATTCTGCAGCCACGGATGCAGCGGACTGCGCACGAGCATCTGCCATGCGCCGAGCAGCAGCGCGACACCGAAGGCGATGAACGCCAGCCAGAAATGCGCGAGGACGAGGCGCTTGCTATTGAACACAGGACACTCTCCGCGAATTGGCCGGCATCTTGTCGGCCATCTGCATGAATTCGGCGCGATCCACCACCTTCACATGCGCCCACATGTTCTGATGCCCGGTGCCGCAATACTCGTGACAAGGCATCAGATGGTCGCCCGGCTTGTCGAAGGTCGTCTTGAAGGTCGAGACATAGCCCGGCTCCAGCATCGAATTGATGTTCGTGTCGGTGATCAGAAAGCCGTGCACGACATCCGAACTCGTCGCGCGGAACGTGACCGGCACGCCCGCCGGCACGACAAGACATTGCGGCGTGAACGAATACTGCTGCGCGACGATACGCACCGTCACGGAGCCGTCCGCCTCCGGCGCGCTGCCGAGATTGCTTTCGATGAATTCGCCCGATACGTGCAGCGTTTCCGGGCGGACCGTCTCGACGCGCGAGGGCGGCATCATCGCCCAGTGCACGCCGGTGTAGACGACCATGCCGACCAGCACGACGACGATCGCGAGCACGAGAATCGCCCAGCGCCGTTCGACCCGTTCGGCGACATCGTGCGAGCTTGGATGGATGGCCATATGCGACGCCTTAATGAATCACTGGATCACGCCGCGCGGCAGGAACACGGCGAAGTAAAAGATGAACCAGATGCCGATCACGATCGCGGTCGAAATGCCCGCGAGCGCGATCGCGCCCGCCGGGCCGCGCTTCACGATCTCGTCTAGCTGCGCGTCTTCCTTCGCGAGTTCATTCGGGTCTTCGGTCATGGTGTCGTCGATGCTCAATAAAGTGGCGCCGAACGCAGCTCGTTCACTTCCTTCACGGAAACCGGCGTGCCGTGGTTGCCCCACGCGGTGCGGATATACGTGACGACCGCCGCGACCTCGACATCCGAGAGCGACTGCGCGAACGGCGGCATGCCGTAAGGCTTCGGGTTCTTGAACGTGCCCGGCGGATAGCCGCCGTTCAGCACCATGCGGATCGGATTCACCGACGAGTTCATCACGATCGATTGATTGTTCGCGAGCGGCGGGAAATCGGGCGGCTTGCCCTGGCCTTGCGTCGCGTGACATTCGGCGCAGTGCTGGTCGTAGACCTTCTTGCCGAGCGGCGCGAGATCCGAGCGCGCCTCGACGGCCGCCTGGCTCGGCGGCGCGGGCTTGTCGCCGGAACGCGCGGGCAGCGCCTTCAGATAGACGGCCATCGCGCGCACGTCTTCCTCGCTCAGATATTGCAGACTGTCGTAGACAACTTCGGCCATCGGTCCATACACCGCACCGCGATTCGACACGCCCGCATGCAGCAGGCCGACGATGTCCTCCATGCTCCAGTCGCCGAGACCCGCTTCCTTGTTCGACGTGAGCGACGGCGCGTACCAGTTCTGGATCGGGATCAGCCCGCCTTCGAACGCCTTCGATTTCACATTGCCGCCGAGCGCGTTGATCGCGGTGTGGCACATCGAGCAATGACCGAGCCCTTCGACGAGATACGCGCCGCGGTTCCATTCCGCGGATTGCGTCGCGTCCGGCTGATACTCGCCCTCGCGAAAGAAGAGCGAACGCCAGCCGTACAGCAGCTCGCGTCGGTTGAACGGAAAACGCAATTCGTGCGGCCGGTTCGGCTGATGCACCGGCGGCGTGGACATCAGGAATGCATAGATTGCGTCGGAGTCGGCGCGCGTGACTTTTGTATAGGACGTATAGGGCATCGCGGGATAAAGCAGCGAGCCGTCGCGTGACTTGCCCGAGTGCATCATCGTGTAGAACTCGCCGGCGCTCCAGCTGCCGATGCCCGTCTCCTTGTCCGACGAGATGTTGGGCGTGAAGAGCGTGCCGAAGGGCGTGTCCATCGGACGGCCGCCGCCGAACGTCTTGCCCGCCGGCAGCGTATGGCACGCGATGCAATCGCCCGCGCGCGCGAGATATTCGCCGCGCTTGACGGTCGCGGCGTCGGCGCTCTGCGCGATGGCATGTTCGATCGGCGCGGCGCACGCCGCCATGAAGACCGCGACGGTCAGCGCTCGGAATGGGCGAAAACGGAGCACGTCGGGTCCTCGCTTAGTTGTGGACGCTGCCGCACGCTAGCGGCATCTTGAGCGAACCGGCGGCGACCGGCACCGGATCGGCCGGCGCGGGCAGCGTCGCGAGGTAGGCTGCGATCGCGGTGATGTCGCGGTCGGAGAGCAGTTTCGCGACCTGCCCCATGCAATCCGGCGCGACCGTCGAGCGCGTGCCGTATCGCCATGCGCCGAGTTGCGCGCTGATGTAGTCGGCATGCAGGCCGAGCAGACCGGGAATCGCCGGCTCCATGCCGGTCATCGACGCGCCGTGGCAGCTCACGCAGGCGGGCACGTTGCGCGTAGCGTTGCCCTTCGTGACGAGCGTCTTGCCGAGCTCGAGCGTCTTCGAATCGACGGTGACGGGCGACGGCGGCGGAAACGGCGGATGTTCGCTCGCGAAGTATTCCGCGATCTGCTTCAAATACGCGTCGGGAAGATACGCGAGCAGGTAATTCATCGGCGGATACTTGCGCCGGCCGTCGCGAAAAGCGAGCAGTTGGTTGTACAGATAGCCGGCGGGCTTGCCGGACAGACGAGGGAAGTAGTCGTTGTCGGTGCCCTGGCCCTGCGAGCCGTGGCATGTGGCGCATCCCATCACGCGGGCCTGCATCGTGTCGGGCGCGCGCTCCAGCGGCGCGTTGTCGGCCGCGAACGCTCCGATGCTGAAAAACGCGAAGAGCGCGGACCAAAAGAATGTGCCGAGCTTTGCCACGTTTCGCACGTAACCCCCGTTGTCGATTTGCCGTGTTCGATGTGCCGGGCGCGTGCTGCTCGTCCGGCTCGGTTCTTCAAGGCGCTGCAATGTTCTTGCTGCAGATGGGTTGCGCTAGGCTTTTCTGATCTTAGAAGAGATCGCCCGTTTTTCCCAACTCAGAGATTGTCTCAATCTGTCACATCGATGCGCGTGACAAATCCAAGTGTTTTTTGCGTTCGAACAATGAACCGCATCTTTTTGAGACGAGCAACGACGTCGACCCGATCTGCTAAGGACTGTAGATAGTCGCTTTGCGCGGCCATGTCCATCATTTCGAGATGAACGAGGTGTTGCTCATTTGAGCCCGAGGCGCTTGGCGAGGCGATTGAGATTCGCGCGATCCAGACCGAGCTCGCGCGCCGCCGACGCCCAGTTCTGGTTGTGACGCTTCAACGCGTCGAGGATGAGCGTGCGTTCGTAGGCCGTCACGGCGTCGCGGAAGTCGGCGCCCGGCGCGGCTTCGACGCGCGTCGCGGCATCGGCGGCCAGTGCGGTGTCGCCGGCGAGCGTGAGGTCGGCGGCGGTGAGCGTGAGGATGCGCGGACGTTCGCGATGCGCCGCGAGCGCCTTCAATGCGCTGCGTCCGATCAGATGCTCCAGTTCGCGCACGTTGCCGGGCCAGCGATACGCGAGCAGCGCGGCTTGCGCATCGGCGGAAAGACGCAGGCTCAGGAGGCCGAGGCGCGAGCGGTTCTCTTCGAGAAAGTAGCCGGCGAGCAGCAAGACGTCGCGTCCGCGTTCGCGCAACGGCGGCACGACGAGCGGATACACCGACAGCCGATGATAGAAGTCCGCGCGAAAGCGCCCTTCACGCACTTCCTCGGCGAGATCGCGATTGGTGGCGGCAATGAGCCGCACGTCGACCTTGTGCTCGCTGTCCGAGCCGATCCGCTGCAACTGGCCGTTCTGAAGCACGCGCAGGAGCTTGGCCTGCACGGGCAGCGGCAGCTCGCCGACTTCATCGAGAAAGAGCGTGCCGCCATCGGCGAGTTCGAACTTCCCGCGCCGGTCCGACGACGCGCCCGAAAACGCACCGCGCACGTGCCCGAAGAGCTCGCTTTCGACGAGCGTATCGGGCAGCGCCGCGCAATTCAGGCTGACGAGCGGTTTGTCGGCGCGCGGCGAAAGCGCGTGAATCTCGCTCGCGACGAGCTCCTTGCCGACGCCCGTCTCGCCGGTGATGAGCACGGTCAGATCGCTCGACGCGACGATCGCAATCTCTTCCTGCAAGCGGTTATGCGGCTCGCTGCTGCCGATCATTTCGCGCCTTCGCGGCCCGCTCGCCTGCCGATACACCTCCGCACGCTGACGCTCGGCCTCGCTCGATTTCGCGAGCGCATCGATGCGCTCGGCGACGCTCACGGTCGCCGCCGCGAGACTCAAGAACGCCTGCAGCGAAGCCATGTCGATGCCGTCGAAGCGCGCGGGATCGAGCGCGTCGAGCGTCAGCAAGCCCCACGCGCGCCCGTTGATGACGAGCGGGCAGCCGAGACAATCGTGCACCTCCAGATCGCCGCTCACGCCCTTGACCAGTCCGTCGTAGGGATCGGGCAAGTCCGAGCCGGCGGCGAAGCGCGTCGGTTCAGCGCGCGCGAGAATGCGTGCGAACCGCGGGTGGTCGCTCACGCGAAAGCGCCGGCCGAGCGTATCGCCCGAAAGACCGTCGATGGCGAGCGGCACGAGCGTATCGCCGTCGAGCCGCAACAGCGCGGACGCATCGCTCGGAAACAGCGCGCGCGATGTGTGCAGCAAACGGCGGTAGCGCTCGGTGTCGGGCATCTCGCTCGACAGGTCCTCGATAAGCGGAACGAGCGCATCGAGCAGCACGCGTGAAGTCATTGCGACTACGTCAGCAGTCCTTTTGACTAGAGTCGAATCGACCATGTTTAATAATAAACGATTGATTTATCGACGATTCTACTCTGGCACGGATCGTGTATAGATTCTGCCGAAGAATTCAGACGCGAAAGCGCCCCGCTTTCGCCTTTATCACACGAGGAAACGAACAATGCTGTCAGCAGAACACCGTGCCATCGTCAAAGCGACCGTTCCCCTTCTGGAAAGCGGCGGCGAAGCCCTCACCACGCACTTCTATAACAAGATGCTCAGCGAGTATCCCGAGGTCCGCCCGATGTTCAACCAGGCGCACCAGGCAAGCGGCGCGCAACCACGCGCGCTCGCCAACGGCGTGCTGATGTACGCACGGCACATCGACGAACTGGAGAAGCTCGGAGGGCTCGTCGGCCAGATCATCAACAAGCACGTCGCGCTGGACATCCAGCCGGAACATTATCCGATCGTCGGACGCTGCCTGCTCGCGTCGATCCGTGAGGTGCTCGGCGCGGAAATCGCCACCGACGCCGTCATCGAGGCGTGGGCCGCCGCCTACGGGCAACTTGCGGATCTGCTGATCGGACTCGAGGAAGGCATCTACAGCGAGCGCGAAAACGCGCCGGGCGGCTGGCGCGGCACGCGGCGTTTCGTCGTCGCGCGCAAGGAGAAGGAAAGCGACGAGATCACGTCCTTCTATCTCGTGCCGGAAGACGGCGGCGCGCTGCTCGACTTCCATCCGGGTCAGTACATCGGCTTGCGCCTGTTGATCGACGGCGAGGAACTGCGCCGCAACTACTCGCTCTCGGCCGCACCCAACGGCCGCGAATATCGCATCAGCGTGAAGCGTGAGGCGAATGGCAAGGTGTCGAATTTCCTGCATGAACACGTCGGCGAAAACAGCGTGTTCGATCTCTATCCGCCCGCAGGCGACTTCAAGCTCGAACACAACGACAAGCCGCTCGTGCTCATCAGCGGCGGGGTCGGCATCACGCCGACGCTCGCGATGCTGCAAGCCGCGCTCAAAACGCAACGCCCGGTGCACTTCATCCACTCGGCGCGGCACGGCGGCGTGCACGCGTTCCGTGCGGCGATCGAGGAACTGGCGGCGCGCCATCCGCAACTGAAGCGCTTCTACTGCTACGAGCACAAGCGCGATGGCGATCTCGAAGCGCACGGCATCGGCTTTGTCGACGAAACGCTGCTCGATACGTGGCTGCCGAAGAACCGCGATGTCGATGCCTACTTCCTCGGGCCGAAGGCGTTCATGAAGGCGGTGAAGAAGCATCTGAAGGCGCTCGGCGTGCCCGAAGCGCAGAGCCGCTACGAGTTCTTCGGCCCGGCCGCCGCGCTCGACTGATTCCGTGCGTGGTGCGGCCCTCTCGACCCGCGGCGCATTTGGCCGCGGGTTTTTTTGCGCGTTCCAGCCTTTGCAAGTGGTTACCTCGATTTTGTAGAAATCGGTCATTTCAAAAGGCCAGCCAGACGCCTAATCTGCTCTTGCCGCGCCGATCTGGCGCACTTTCAGAACCCAGGCAAAGAGGATACGCAAATGGAACCCCGTCTCGACTTCTACAAAGCCAATCCCGCAGCAATCAAGGCGCTGGTCGGCGTCGAGGAGCGCATCGCGAAGTCCGCGCTCGAGAAATCGCTGACCGAACTGGTACGGCTGCGCGCATCGCAGATCAACGGCTGCGCGTTTTGCGTCGACATGCATACGACCGATGCGCGCAAGGGCGGCGAGACTGATCGGCGGCTGGCGACGGTCGTTGTCTGGCGCGAGACGCCGTTCTTCACCGATCGCGAACGCGCCGCGCTCGAATGGACCGAGGCGTTGACGCTGGTGTCGCAAGACCACGTACCCGATGCCGTGTGGGAAGCCGTGAAGCCCCATTTCAGCGACGATGAAATTGTCGACCTGACGCTGCTCGTTTCCGCGATCAATAGCTGGAACCGTTTCGCGATCGCTTTCCGCAAGCTGCCGGCGTGAGGGCATCGACATGAGAAAGCGCGAAATTCTCGTGCTGGCGGCCGCGCTGATGATCGGTGCAGCGAGCGCCGGCGCGCACGACGCGGCGGGCGCGGAACTCGTCACGCCGATGATCAAGCAGGCCGTGCCGGAAGTGGCCGGCAAGAACGTGCTGATGGCGACCGTCTCGTACAAGCCGGGACAGTCGTCGGAGGCGCACAGGCATCCGGGGTCGATCTTCGCTTACGTGCTGGAGGGCCGCGTGACTTCGCAGCTCGAAGGCGGAAGCGCGAAGACGTATGGCCCCGGCGAATCGTGGTACGAACCGCCGGGCGCGCATCACATCGTGTCGAAGAATGCGAGCGCGACGAAGCCGGCAAAGCTGCTCGTGTTCGCGATCGTCGGCGATGGCGATCCGGTCAAGCAGCCGATCCCGCATTGAGGACAACATGAAGATCGCAGAACCCGACACCGTTTTCATCGCGACGCCGCAGAAGCGTTCGCCGGAGCATCGGCCGCGTTTCGCGCTGTTCGATCTCGGCTTCCGGCCGTTCTACCTGTGCGGCGCGGCGTTCGGCGCGCTCTCGGTGACGGTGTGGCTACTGGTGCTGTCGGGCGTGCCGCTCTTCGGCGGCTATCTGCTGCGCGCGGATCCGGTCGCTTGGCACGCGCACGAGATGGTGTTCGGGTTCGCGGCGGCGATCGTCGCCGGCTTTCTGCTGACGGCCGTGCGCGCGTGGACCGGACGCGACACGGCCAAGGGCGCGACACTCGCATCGCTCGTGCTGCTGTGGCTCGCCGGGCGCGTGCTCGTGTGGAGCGGCCCGGCGCTGCCGGCGGCGATCGTCGATAGCGCGTTCCTGCCGGTCGCCGCGATTCTGCTGCTGCGGGTGCTCGTCGAGGCGGGCAACCGGCGCAACTACTTCATCGCGGTCGTTGTGTTCGCGTTCGGCGCGCTGAACGCCGCGTTCCACGCGTTCGCGATCGACGCGCGCCCCGATCTCGCGATGCGCGCGGTGTGTGCGTCGGCGGGCATCGTCGTGTTGCTCGTCGGCGTGATCGGCGGACGCGTGATCCCGATGTTCACCGCCAATGCAATGCCCGGTTTCATCGCACGGCGCTGGCGCTTCGTCGAGTTGATGGCCGCGCCGCTCACGATCGCGGCGTTTGTCGCGGACGCCTTCGCGCTCGATGGCGCGATCGTCGCGCCGATCGCCTTGCTGGCCTGCGGCGTGCATCTCGCGCGGATGATCGGCTGGCGCTCGTACGCGGTGCGCGGCCGGCCGATTCTCGCGATCCTGCATCTCGCTTATGCGTGGCTGCCGCTCGGCTTCGCACTGCTCGCGCTGTCTGCGCTCGGATGGACACGCGTGCCGCACAGTCTCGCGGTGCATGCGTTCGCGGCTGGCGCGATCGGCGGCGCGATCATCGCGATGATCACGCGCACCGCGCGCGGGCATACCGGACGGCCGCTCGTCGCGGACACGCGCGATGTCGCGTGCTACGCGCTCGTGATGTCAGCGGGCGCACTGCGCGTGCTCGGGCCGCTCGTCGCGCCTTCGTGGCATTCGACGTGGGTCTTTGCGGCTGGGTCGTGCTGGGTTCTTGCGTTCGGGCTCTACGTCGCCGCTTATGCCGCGCCGCTCTTCAAGCCGCGCGCGGATGGCAAGCCAGGTTGAGACGGCGACGGATTTTGACATCGGGAAGCGAGGGTTCCGCGAGAATCGCGTCCGGCTTTCCCGATTCCGATTCCGATCCCGCCATGAAGCACCTTCGTTCTCTTTGCGCCGCGGCGATGCTCATCGCCGCTTTGCTCGCCCTTTCCGGCTGCGGCCTCTTCGGATGCAGCGGCTTTGCCACCAACGGCGGCGGCTTCGGCGGCTGCAGCGTCGGCACGCGGTTCTGATTCGATGGCGCGAGGCGGGCGACAAGCCGGGTCGCAAGGATCATCGTCATCACAGCGCAACGCCGCCCGCGGCCTTCGCCTTTTTGGCGCCCGAATACCTCGCCTTCAATCCGAGCGCCTGCTTCTCGATCAAATACCAAGAGAGCGCGCCCGCGAGCCAGGAACCGGGCAGCGCGATCAGCATCATTTGTAGCGCGGAGCCGTCCGGATGGAAGTGATTCACGACCTGCTGAATCGGCCAGCCATAGAGATAGATCCCGTACGAATAGTCTTCGATGGGTCCGAGATTGAGCTTTGGCGTGAAGGCGATCATGAACACGCCATAGGCAATCACCGCGCCGCAGGCAATCTCGAACGCCGGCTGACGGTAGGAAAGCACCGCCGCAAGCAGCAGCGCGAAGAGACCCTGGCGGTTCAGCGGGATGAAATCCCGGTTGACGTAGAGAAAGACACCAGCGGCGAAAAACACGGCAACGCGAAGGTTGGACGGATCGCCCGTGATGAACGGCATGTACGTCGGCGCGAAGAGTCCGATCGCGACCAGGGCGGCGATGCAAAGGTTAGCGACCCATCGACTGCGAAGCGCGCCGAGCGCGCCGAACACCAGTACCAGGACGTAAAGCCGGACCTCGACCCAGATGCTCCACAGCGTTCCGTTCACGGCGTTCCGCGCGTGATTGTCCGCGAAGACGCCGGGCAAGCGCTCGGCATACTCATACAGAGAGGCGTTGCGCCAGACAAAGCCGTACGTCTCGGGTGACTCGAAGTAGATTCCGCGCGAAAGCGTCGTCAACGACGGACCGAGCACGAAGGCGAGCAGCGCCATGCAAACGACCAGCGCCGGGAACAGACGCAGGGCGCGCGAGATGACGAAGTCTTTCACGCTGTGCCGACGATCGAAGCTGAACGTGATGAGAAATCCGCTGATGACGAAAAAGATATGCAGACCGAGATCGCCCGAATATCGGTAATGCAGGATCGACGTCGTGAAATCTCTGAGACCGTTGCTCGTGGCGGCAAGCGCGAACGAATGCCCATAGACAACGAGCGAAGCGGCGATAAGACGCAACAGCAGGAAATTATTACTGTCCTCTCGGCCGTTCTTATTAAAAGCTTGTCCCAGCGTTCTCATGAATGCCGCCTATTTGGAAGGCGGAATTGTAACGCGGTGTGACACAAATTAATAAGTTGCCGAAGCGGCGGCCCGTTTGACCCGCTCCCTTCTCCGCGCGGCTTCAGCCGAAGACGCGCGGAGAGAACCTTCACACGAGCACTGCCCGGCCACGAACCGGCACAAGGACGTTCGCGGACGACAGTGAAAACCAGGCTAATTTCAGGAAGATATCTGGTTCGTTTTGGTTAGCCCTTGTTGCATGAGACTTTGCTGGGTCTGCGAATGTGCATTGCGCATCGGCTTCAGCACGAAAAGCGCGAGCAGCGCCGATATCGCCGCCATCCCCGCCGCAAGCATGAACACGGCGTGCCAGCTGCCGGTCATCGTCGTGATGACGCTCGAGAACGGCACCAGCAACGCCGCCGTGCCCTTCGCCGTGTACAGCAGGCCCGCGTTCGTCGCCGCGAACTTCGGACCGAAGGTATCGCCGCACGTCGCCGGGAAGAGACTGTAGATTTCGCCCCACGCGAAGAACACGATGCCCGTCAGCACGACAAACGCGATCGGGCTATGCCCGTACTTCGACAACGCGACGATGCCCACCGCCTCGATCGCGAACGCGACGAACATCGTGTTTTCACGTCCGATGCGATCCGAGACCCAACCGAAGAACGGCCGCGTCAGACCGTTGAGCACGCGGTCGATCGTGAGCGCGAAGGTCAGCGCGGGCAAGGTCAAGCCGAGTATCGACACGGGCGAATCGTGCAAGCCGAAGTCCTTCGCGATCGGACCGAGCTGCGCGGTCGCCATCAGGCCGCCGGCGGCCATCATCACGAACATCAGATACATGACCCAGAAGATCGGCGACTGCAGCACCTGCTTCGGACTCGCGTTGTAGACCGCGGCCTTGACCGTGCTCTTCACCGTCGCGAGCAACTGCGCGGGCGGCGCATAGAGCGCCATGCCGAGCAGGAAGACCACGAGGCCTTGGCCGAGACCGAACCACAGGAACGTCGCTTCATAGCCGCTCGATTTGATCATGTGCGCGATCGGCACGACGGTCGCGGCGGAACCCATCCCGAAGCCTGCCGCCGTGATGCCCGCAGCAAGTCCGCGCCGCGTCGGGAACCACTTGAGCGCGTTGCCGACGCACGTGCCGTACACCGCGCCCGCACCCACGCCACCGACCGCCGCGGCGAAGTACAGAAGCGGCAGCGACGACGCCACCGAGTTGATCGCCCACGCGATCGCGCATAGCAGCCCGCCACCGACCACCACCGGCCTTGGACCGTACTTGTCGACGAGATAACCCTCGATAGGCACGAGCCATGTCTCCGTCACGACGAAGATCGTAAACGCCACCTGAATGGCCGCGCGGCCCCAGTGGTACTTCTCGTCGATCGGATTGACGAAGAGCGTCCAGCCGTACTGCATGTTCGCGATCATCGCCATGCAAATCACGCCGAAAACCAACTGCACCCACGGCGACGCGAGGCGCGACGCCTTGTCATCGCGGCCCATCTGGTTCATTCCCATGCCTGTCTCCTTGGCAAATATGCCTTGTGTATGCGGACGTCGAACGACGCCTCCCGCGACGCCCATTCATGCTGCGCGCATATACACAGTATGTGATATATCAAGTAAGTCAAGCGAAAGAAATGGCGGGGTTTTCACTTAGAGGATGAAACGGTGTAAGCGCATGAAAGCTGCAGTGAGCGCGGATCGTACAGACGAAAAAAAGCCCGGCAGAGGGAGACCTGCCGGGCGATGAGCGTGGGCGAGACATGGCAATCCGCAGCACGCCCTCTCTTTATAAATGAAAGTTAAACGTAATGTAAACGGGTATTTTTGTAGGGTTTACGCTGCGGTGTTTTTAGGCGTTTTCAGAACACGTTCACAGGGACATTGACCATCAGCCGGTAGACGTCGCTCGTGCCGTCCGGATAGTACGCGCTATTGCTGTGATGATGCATGTAGTAGAACTTGATCGACGTGTTCTTGAACTTGCCGTCGGGAATCGTGTAGCTCGGGATCACGCCGATTTCGTAGTGCGTACCGCTGATCGGCTTGCCGTTCACCAGATAGTTAGCCGCCTGAGCGCTGTCGCCGTTAGCCATCGCGCTGCCATCCGCGCCCCAGCCGTAAGCACCCCACAACGCGAACTTCGCGCCGGGCAGGCCGTATTCCTTGAGGTTGAGCGAATACGACAGGCTCACCGATTTTTCATGCGGCTGGTTGTAGTCGACATCGAGCGAATTCGACAGATAATCGCCCGCAGATTGCCCCATGTAGTCGAACGTCTGATCGCTCACGATCTGCTGGAACGCGAACTGCACCGTATGCGCGCCGTGCGTGCCGGCGAGCGCGAGCGAATACGCGTTATTGTTGATCGACCCTTGACGCTTGTCGCCGATCGCGCCGGTGTAGTAGTAGTTCAACGAACCCGTCCAGCGGATGCTCTTCGGATCGCCGATGCTCTGCGTCGCCGTCAGGTAGTACTGCTGCCATACGTTGTTCGCGACGCTGCCGTAGAGCGAGACGGCCGTATCGTCACCGTGTGTCCAGTCGCCGCCGAAGTACGTGAACTGCGAGACGTGCGTGCCGCCGTATTCCGTCGTGAGGCCGGTGACGGTCGTCATGCCGCGCGCGATCACGCCATCGACCGTGCCGGCCTTGAGCGTCAGGTTCTTGATCTCGTCGCTGGCAAGCGAGAAGCCGCGATACGTCGGCGGCAACGCGCGGTTGTCGTGCGGCACGAGGAACGGGTTATCGAAGAGTTGCTGACCGTATTTAAGCACCGTGTTCGACACGCGCGCCTTCACGTCCCACACGCCCGGATACGCCCACGCGAGCTGGTTCGCGCCGCTCGGGTCGCCGCTCGAGGAAACGTGCACGCGATTGCCCGCGCCCTGCCCGCCGTTCAGCTTGAACGCACCGAAGAGCGACACGTCCGCACCCACGCCGATCAGCCCTTTCGTATAGCCCGACTCGAACACGGCCTGCGCACCGAGCACCCACGCGTCCTTCTTGCCTGCGCCCTTGAATTCGTCATGCTCTGTGAAGGACCGCATCAACAGATTCAAGTGCGAATCCTCGATGAATCCCTTCGATTTCGCCTGATTGCTGACGGGCGCATCGGCTTCCGTGTTGGGCGGCGAATCCGGTGCCAGCGCCTTTTGACGCGTGAGCAGATCATCGTCGGCGGATGGCTGCTGCGCCTGCGCGGCCTGCGTCGGCGCCTGTTGCGCATGTGCCGGAACGGCTGCGGCGATATAAGCGCCGAAAAGCAAAATGGACAATGCCGCTGACGTTTTTTGTTTTTTCATGAAAAGTATCTCCACTGACTCGACCCGCGAACTACATGAAATGAACAACTAGAAAGGATTCCGAATTACCTGATGAAGTGAACCGTACCCGTCGATCGCGAAGGATCCGCACGAACGGTCCGTTCAGGGACGCGCTAGTAAAAGAGAAAGTGTCCCTTTACGCCGGGGCCATCACGCATACAGACAGGCGGCCGACGAACTCTCACCAAGCGCGCGCAACACCGGTACTTCGCGTGCGCAACGCGCGTCGGCCATCGGACAGCGCGTATGAAACACGCAGCCCGAAGGCGGATCGATCGGGCTCGGAATGTCGCCCGACAGAATCTGCACGGTCTTTGCGCGCTCGACGGCCGGATCGGGTACCGGTACCGCCGACAGCAACGCCCGCGTATACGGATGGCGCGGCGTGTCATAGAGCGCGTGCTTCTCCGCGAGCTCCATCACGCGGCCGAGATACATCACCATCACGCGATCGGAGATGTGCCGCACCACGGCCAGATCGTGCGCGATGAAGATAAGCGCGAGCTTCATCTCTTTTTGCAGCGACTTCAGCAGATTGACGATCTGCGCCTGAATCGACACATCGAGCGCGGACACCGGTTCATCGCAGATGACGAGCTTCGGCTCGACGATCAGCGCTCGCGCAATGCCAATGCGCTGACACTGCCCGCCCGAAAACTCGTGCGGATAGCGGTTGATCATCTGCTCGCGCAGACCGACCTTGGCCATCATCGCGCGCACGCGTTCTTCGACTTCGCGCGTGTTCATGCCCGGCCGATGCTCGACGAGCGGCTCCGCGATGATCTGCCCGATCGTCATGCGCGGATCGAGCGATGCGAGCGGGTCCTGAAAGATCATCTGCACGTCGCCGCGCACGCGATGCCATTCACGCGTCGAAGCGCCCGACAAGCGCGCGCCCATCCACACGATGTCGCCGCTCGTCGCGGGAATGAGATTGAGGATCGCGCGCGACAACGTGGACTTGCCGCAACCCGATTCGCCGACGACGCCGAGCGTCTCGCCCGCCTTGAGATCGAAGCTCACGCCGTCGACGGCCTTTAGCGTGCGGCGCGCCGCCCACGGCAGACGGTTCTTCGGCTTCACCTGAAAATGCACGCGCATGTCGCGCACGGAGAGAATCGTCGCGTCAGACATGGCTCGCTTCCTTCTTGATCAGATGAACCGGACGATGACAGGCCCGCAGCCAGCCCGGTCCGATCGCCTTCAGCGCGGGCGCATCGACGGCGCATTCATCGCTTGCATCGGCGCATCGTTCGTGGAACGGACAGCCCGCCGGCGGATGGGCCATGTTCGGCGGATTGCCGGGGATGCCGGTCAGCTCGCCGCCGTCGTGATCGAGACGCGGCAACGCGCGCAATAGGCCGACCGTGTACGGATGCGAAGGCTGCGCGAACAACGTGTTCGCATCGCACTGCTCCATCACACGCCCGCCGTACATCACCATGACTTTTTCGCACAAGCCGGCGACGACGCCGAGATCGTGCGTGATCAATACGATCGACGTGCCGAAGTCATGCTGGAGATTGCGCAACAATTGAAGAATCTGCGCTTGCACGGTGACGTCGAGCGCGGTGGTCGGCTCGTCGGCGAACAGCACTTCGGGCTCGCACAGCAACGCCATTGCGATCATCACCCGCTGACGCATGCCGCCCGACAACTCGTGCGGATACTGCCCGATGCGATGTGCAGCCTCGGGAATGCGCACGGCTTCGAGCAACGAGATTGCGCGCCTCTTCGCTTCGCGGCGCGTGACGTTCTTGTGCAGTTCGAGCACTTCGGTCATCTGCCGCTCGATCGTGAGATACGGATTGAGCGAGCTCATCGGATCCTGGAAGATCATCGACAGGCGATTGCCGCGGATGCGGTTCATCGCGCGATTCGTCATGCCGATGAGATTCTCGCCGCGATACATCGCGCGTCCGCTCGCGCGCCCATTCGATGCGAGCAGGCCGAGCATCGCGAGCACGCTCTGGCTCTTGCCCGAGCCCGACTCGCCGACAATGCCGAGCGTCTCGCCCTCTTCCAGCGTGAAATTCACGCCGTTGACGGCGCGCACGGCGGCGTCGTGCGTCCTGAATTCGACTTGCAGATCGTTGACTTCGAGTAGCGGCATGGCTCACCTGTCCTTCGGATCGAGCGCGTCGCGCAGCCCGTCGCCGACAAAGTTGATGCAGTAAAGCGTGATCGAGAGCAGCGCCGCCGGAAACAGCAGAATCCACGGCGACGACTCCATCACGCCGACGCCGTCTTGAATCAGCACGCCCCAGCTCGTCATCGGTTCCTGCACGCCGAGGCCGAGGAACGACAGCACGGATTCCGTGAGGATGACGGCAGGCACGGTGACAGTCGTATAGATCGCGACGATGCCGAGCAGATTCGGCACCACATGCCGCGCGATGATGCGCCGCGTCGGCACGCCGATCGCGCGCGCCGCTTCGACATATTCCTTGGAGCGGATCGACAGCGTCTGGCCGCGCACGACGCGCGCCATGTCCATCCACGAAAAGATCGTGATGGTGATGACGACGAGATAGAACTCGCGGCCGAGCAGCGTCACCATCAGAATCGCGATGAGCAGATACGGAATCGCGTACATCATGTCGACGATACGCATCATCGCGTTATCGACGCGTCCGCCGACGAAGCCCGCGACCGCGCCCCACAGGATGCCGAGCGTCACCGACGTGAGCGTGGCGAGTGCGCCGATCATCAGGGACACGCGCCCGCCGATCAGGCAGCGCACGAGCAGATCGCGGCCAGTGTCGTCGGTGCCGAACAGATGCCAGTTGGCGAGCGTCGGCGCGACGCTCGTCGCGTTCCAGTCGGTCGAATCGAATTCGTTCGGCAACAACCACGGTCCGACGATGCACGCGAGCGTGATCAGCACAAGCAGCACGAGACTCACGACCGCCGCCTTGTTGCGCAGGAAACGCGCGCGCGCGTCCTGCCACGGGCTGCGGCCGGCGACCGCCCTTTCGAGCATCGGTGCAAGAGAAGCAGATTTCATCGCGCGGCCTTTCAGTAACGAATCTTCGGATCGAGCCACGCATACGCGAGATCGACCAGCAGGTTGAGCAGCACGGCCACCACCGTGACGAGCACGACGAGTCCGAGCACGAGCGTGTAATCGCGATTGGCCGCGCCGTTCACGATCAGCTTGCCGATGCCCGGCAGCGAGAACACCGATTCCGTGACGACCGCCGCCGTGATCGACGAGATCGCGAGCGGGCCGATCACCGAGACGACAGGAATGAGCGTCGGCTTCAGCGCATGGCGCAGCACGATGGTGCGCATCGGCAAGCCTTTCGCGCGCGCGGTGCGGATGTAGTTCGTGTTCAGCACTTCGATCAGACTCGCGCGCGTCACGCGGCCAACCGTGGCGACGTTGATCATCACGAGCAGCGCGACGGGCAGCGCCATATAGCGCAACTGGAAGTCGTTCCAGCCGCCCGCGGGCAGCCACTTGAGCAGGATCGCGAAGACGAGGATCAACACCGGCCCGAGCACGAACGACGGGAACGCATTGCCCGCGTTGCTGGCGAGCATCAGCACATAGTCCGCGATGCTATTGCGGCGCAGTGCCGCGGCGATGCCGAGCGCGACGCCGATCACGATGGCAAGCAGCATCGACACGCCGCCGATCGTCAGCGACACCGGCAGCGCACGAAGCACGAGATCGTTCACGCTCCAGTCGGCATAACGGAACGACGCACCGAGATCGCCGTGCAGAAGGTCTCGAAGATAGAACACATACTGCTTCCACAGCGGCTCGTCGAGGTGATACTTCGCTTGCAGATTCGCGAGCACTTCCGCCGGAATCTTGCGCTCGCCATCGAACGGACCGCCCGGCGTTGCGTGCAGGAGCAGATAGCAGATCGTCACGACGATCAGCAGCGTCGGCAGCGTGAGCAACACGCGCCGCAAGGTATAGGACCACATGAAAGGCTCCTTGCCGTCAGTGCTTGACGATGTAGAGATCCTTGCTGCCGTAATGATCCATCGGATTCTTCAGCGAGTATCCGCCGACGTAGCTCTTCACGAGGCGCGGCAGGCCGTATTGCAGGAGCGGCAGCATCGGATAGTCGTCCATTACGATCTTCGCGGCCTGCGTCTGCAACTGCGTGCGCTTGGCTTGATCCGTGGTTTCGCCGGCTTCCTTGATGAGCGCGTCGGCCTTCGGGTTGCAGCTGAAATTGTCGTTCTGCTCCGACTTGCATTGCACGAGCGTGAGGAAGGTCGTCGCGTCGTTGTAATCGGCGACCCAGCCGTTGCGTGCGATCTGATAGTCGCCTTCATGGCGCTTCTTCAACAGCACCTTGAACTCCATCGATTCGATGTCCATCGTGAGGCCGAGCTTCGACTTCCATTCCGATGCGACGAAGATCGCCATCTTCTTGTTGTAATCGCTCGTGTTCATCGCGAATCGCAGCTTCGTTCCGGGCTTCACGCCCGCCTGTTCGAGCAGCTTCTTGGCTTCCTCGACCCGCTTGGCCATCGGCCACGTCGCCCATTCGTAATTCGACACGTCGGCGCCGCTCACGCCCTTCGGCAGCAGGCCGTAAAGCGGCGTCTGACCATCGGCGGTCACGCGTTGCGCGAGCAGGTCGCGGTCGATGACCATCGAGAGCGCCTTGCGCACGCGCACGTCCTTCAACAGCGGATCGCGATTATTGAAGCTGTAGTAGCGCGTACCGAGAATCAGCGAGTTGCGGATGTCCTTCGGGAACTGCTGGCTGTACTTCGCATAGGTGCCGGTCGGAAGCTGATACGTCATGTCGTTCTCGCCGGACTGGAACAGCTTGACGTCGGTGTTCTCGTCTTCGACCGGCAGATACGTGACTTGCGTCAGTTGAACGTTCGCCTTGTCCCAGTAGTTCGCGTTCTTCGTCAGCACGAGCTTGCTGTTGACCTGCCAGTCCTTCAACTGGAACGCGCCGTTGCTGACGATGTTGCCCGGCTTCGTCCATTCCTTGCCGAATTTCTCGATCGTCGCGCGATGCACCGGCCCGAGGTTCGGATTCGACATCAGTTCCGGCAGGAACGGCACGGGTCCGGCGGTCTTGATTTCGACGGTGCTCGCGTCGATGGCGCGCACCCCGAGCGCGCTCGCCGGCTTCTTGCCCGCGGCGATATCCGCGCCGTTCAGCAGGAACGGGCCGTACACGCTCGCATACGACGACGCCGTTTTCGGGTCGAGGAAGCGCTGGCAGCCGTACACGAAATCGTTTGCGGTGACGGCGTCGCCATTGGACCAGCGGGCGTTCTTGCGCAGATGGAAAATCCAGGTCGTCGCGTCCTTCTGTTCCCATTTTTCCGCGACACCGGGCACGACCGTGCCGTCCGAATTCGTCGCGGTCAGGCTCTCGAACAGGTCGCGCGAGACGTTGGCCGCCACCACGGTTTCGACCAGCGCCGGATCGAGCGTCTCGACCTCCGAGCCGTTGTTGCGCACGAGTTCCTGCTTCGCGGCGAGCGCAACACCCGGCGGCACGATGGCGGCCGACGCGTTCAGCGCGGAGAACGCGAGCAGCGCCGCGGCGGCGGCGAGTTTCGTGCGTTGGATCGATGCGTGGGGAACGGCAAAAAACGTCATGGGGAATCCTCTTTCCTGTCTCGTTTATCGATTGTTGCCTTTCGCCGGGCTTTCGAAATTTGGCAGTCCTTCGTGTAGCGGATCGTTTATCGCCGTTGGGATAAACAAAGCAGCTTCAAGCCCGGAGAATCTAACGTATTGCTTTCTATCTTCTGTCGGCGCGCCAATGCCGATAACTCGTTGAAAACCGCGCGTCTGGCGGATATTTCTTACGTAGACGCTTTCATTCGTGCTTCAGGCTGGCGGCGAGTATTTCGTATCAATAAGACGGATGCCACTCACATGTGCTTATAGTCACTAAATTTTTCGAATAGTCGTTCAATTTGTTGGTTTAACGCACTTTCGGGCTTTGGTTAGCTGAACAGGGTTAAGGCAGCAAGTGTTTGTTTCCTATAAGATTGCGTCGCCGTATAACCGCCGCTTCAGAGCCGTCCGAAAGATGATCCGTTTCCGCCAGATCGAGGCATTTCGCAGCCTCATCATGACCGGCACCAGTGTCGGCGCAGCAAAAAAACTCCATGTGACGCAGCCCGCAATCAGCCGCCTGATCGCCGATCTCGAAGCCGATCTCGGCTTCAGCCTGTTCTCGCGCATCGGCGGCCGTCTCAATCCGACGACCGCCGGCCTGCGCTTCTACAAGTCCGTCGAGGAGAACTTCCTCGGCCTGGAGCGCTTGAAGCAGGTCGCCGCAATGATTCGCGAGGAAGCTTCAGACAGCCTCACGGTCGCATGCATGCCCGTGCTCGCGACCACGCTTTTGCCGCCCGTACTCGCCGATTTCACCGAACGTCATCCCGGCGTGCCGATCAAGGTCGATTCGGTGAAAGTGCCGGAAGTGCTGGTGAACCTGCAGAACCACAAGGCCGATGTCGCGTTGAGCCTGGCGTTTCCGGCGGTCGCGGGCATCGAGGTGGAGACGCTGCTCAAGGCGCGCGCGTCGTGCGCGATGCCCACGACACACAAGCTCGCGAAGAAGAAGATCGTGCGCCCTTCCGACTTGCGCGGCGAAAAGCTCATCGGCTGGCTGCCGAACGCGCGCCAGCCGTACGAGGCGGAGCAATCGCTGATTTCATCGACGGAAGACCGGCCGCGTTACACCGTTTTCACCGACACGGCGCACACGCGTTACGCGATGGTGGCGGGCGGGCTCGGCATTTCGATCGTCGAGCCGTTCGCGGCCAAGGTCTGGCGCGCGCACGGCGTGGTCGTGCGGCCGTTCGAGACCGACATCGAATATGAATACGTGCTGTCGTATCCGAGCAGCGGCATCCGCTCCGATCTCGTCGCATCGTTCCGAAGTTCGGTGAAGCGCGTGGTCGAGCACTATTCGTTCGAGGCCGCCGAAGAAGCGCCTCTCGCGGAGGACTGACGCGCCGCGCGCCACTCGGCCGCCGATCGGTTTTCCGTTTCATACTCTCGTCTGTTGCGCCCGCTTCAAACCCTCATCCATACGGAGCACACATGCACGATCTGAAAGGCAAGTCGATTCTCATCACCGGCGCCAGTACGGGCATCGGCGCCGCGGCGGCGCGGGCGTTCGCGCAATACGGCGCGAATGTCGCGGTGCACTACAACAGCTCGAAAGACGAGGCCGAGGAAGTCGCGAAGGACGTGCGCGCGCTCGGCGTCACGGCGATCACCGTCGGCGCGGATGTGCGCGATTCAAAAGCCATCGATGCCGCCGTCGCGCAAGTCGCCGATACCTTCGGCAAGATCGACGTGCTCATCAATAACGCGGGCAGTCTCGTGAAACGCGAGCCGATCGCGTCCGCGAGCGACGAGCTCTTCGACGAGATCATGCACATCAACGCGCGCTCGGTCGTCGCGTTCACGCGCGCGGCGCTGCCGTCGCTGCGCTCGGGCGGCGGCGGCTCGATCATCAACGTGACATCGGTGGCGGCGCGCAACGGCGGCGGGCCGGGCGCGCTCCTCTACGCGGCGTCGAAGGGCTTCGTCAGCACCATCACCAAGGGCATGGCGAAGGAACTGATGCCGGATCGCATCCGCGTGAATGCGGTCGCGCCCGGCGTGATCCAGACGCCGTTTCAGGAGCGCTTCACATCGCCGGAACAACTCGAATCCTTCCGCAAGGCAATTCCCATGGGCTTCATCGGCGAGCCGGACGATTGCAGCGGCGCGTTCCTCTATCTCGCGTCGGAAGCGATGTCGCGCTATGTGACGGGCCAGATCATCGACGTGAACGGCGGCCAGTTGATGCCCTGAGCGTCGCGCGGCTCGTGGTATATAAAGCGCTGGTCTTTCGTCGCATGCAATAAAGGAGAACGCAGGAGATGCTTTTGAAAAAGGAACTTCGCATCCGCTCGGTCGCACTCGGCGCCATCGTCGCGTCGGCGCTCATGACGGCGGGATTCGTCGAGACGGCGCCGGCTTACGCAAAAACCACCGACAATCAGCCGGCGGTGCTGACCGCGTCGGCTGTCGCGGTCGCCGACAAATACGCCGCCGACACCGCGGAACAAATCTTCAAGCTCGGCGGCAATGCGGTCGATGCGGCCGTCGCGATCGCCTTCACGCTCGCCGTGACGTATCCGGAAGCGGGCAATATCGGCGGCGGTGGCTTCATGACGCTCTACGTCGATCATCGTCCGTACTTCCTCGACTATCGCGAGCGCGCGCCGCTTTCGGCCACGCGCAACATGTATCTCGACGACAAGGGCGAGGTCATCAAGGGCATGAGCCTCATCGGGCATCGCGCGGTGGGCGTGCCGGGCACGGTCCAGGGCATGTGGGAAGCGCAGAAGCGCTTCGGCAAGTTGAAGTGGAAACAGGTGCTCGCGCCGGCCATCAAGTACGCGCAGGACGGCTTCGAAGTCGACGATCAGCTCGTCTCGCGACGCGACAACGCATCGAAGGAGTTCGCCGGCAAGACCAACTTCGATCTGTACTTCGGCGGCATGAAGGCCGGTCAGGTGTTCAAGCAGCCGGATCTCGCCAAGACCTTGCAGCGCATCTCCGATAAAGGCGCGAAAGGCTTCTACGAAGGCGAAACCGCCGAGCTGATCGCCAAGTCGATGGAAGGCCACGGCCTCATCACGACGCGCGACCTGAAGGACTACAAGGCGGTGTGGCGTCAGCCGATCACGGCAAGCTGGAACGGCTATCGCGTGATCACCGCGCCGCCGCCGAGCTCCGGCGGCGTCGGCCTCGTGCAGTTGCTCAAGATGAAGGCCGACCTCAAGGACAAGTTCCAGGACGTGCCGCTCGATTCCGCGCAGTACATCCATCTCGTGGCCGAAATCGAGAAGCGCGTGTTCGCGGACCGCGCGCAATATCTCGGCGATCCGGACTTCTACAAGGTGCCGGTCGCGCAGCTCTCCAACGACGACTACATCCTGAAGCGTGCGCAGGAAGTCAATCCCGACAAGCCTTCGGACACGAAGAGCGTGCAGCCGGGACTCGGCACGTCGATGCCCGAGAAGGCGGAAACGACGCACTTTTCGGTCGTCGACAAATGGGGCAACGCGGTGTCGAACACGTACACGATCAACGGCTATTTCGGCTCGGGCGTGATCGCGGAAGGCACGGGCGTCGTGCTCAACGACGAAATGGACGACTTCGCGTCGAAGCCGGGCGTGCCGAACATGTTCGGCGTCGTCGGCAGCGATGCGAACGCCATCGCGCCGAAAAAGCGTCCGCTTTCGTCGATGACGCCGACCATCCTCACGAAGGACGACAAGGTCGCGATGGTGATCGGCACGCCGGGCGGCTCGCGCATTTTCACGTCGATTTTCCAGGTCATCACGAACGTGTACGACTTCGACATGCCGCTGGCGGAAGCCGTCGGCGCGACGCGATTCCATCATCAGTTGCTGCCGCCGGACACGATCTATCAGGAGCCGTTCCATCAGCTCGACGCGAGCGTCGTCAAGCAGCTCGAAGACAAGGGCTACAAGTTCACGATGCAGAACTTCAATGGCGACATTCAGGCGATCCGCATCGACGGCGACAAGCCCGAACCGATGTCCGATCCGCGCGGACGCGGCGTGTCGCGCGTCATCCAGTAACGCGCCTTACAACGTCGAACGAGTAAAATAGCGGCCCGGTCCGGACTAGGCGTTTCCCCTAGTCCGGCCTTTTCTCGCTCATGCGGGAGCCCCGCCCCGCGCGGGATTCGCGGCATATAAGCCGCTCGGCATGAGCGGCATGTTTTTCATGGGATTGGACCCCGCGTTCTGTTCCCCTAGTCTCTGTCCTGACCGAGTGCAGCCATCAGAGCGCGTCACCCGGCATTCATCCAGAACTACATACGAGACGACCCTGACGATGGACCCGCGGTGCCGGCGAGCTGACAAGCGCGGCGCACGGCGTTCCGTTTCAGCGTGCTGATAAAGGAGCAGCTCATGTTGGAATCCTCCGCCCAGCAGCTTGGCGACATCGACATCACCCCCACAGAACGAGAGGAAAGCGTTCAGACCGCCAGCGGCGGATTTCTCGATCGCTATTTCGGCATTTCCAAAACCGGCAGCACGGAAAAACGCGAGATCGTCGCGGGCGTTACGACGTTCCTCGCGATGGTCTACTCCGTGTTCGTCGTGCCGGGCATGCTCGGCAAGGCCGGCTTCGACACGAGCGCGGTGTTCGTCGCGGTGTGCCTCACGACCGCGTTCGGCTCGCTGCTGATGGGCGTGTGGGCGCGTCTGCCGATCGCGATCGGCTGCGCAATCTCGCTGACTGCGTTCACGGCCTTCGGTCTCGTGCTCGGCAAGGGATTGACGCCGAACATCGCGCTCGGCGCCGTGTTCCTGATGGGCGTCGTGTTCACCGCGATCTCCGTCACCGGCGTGCGTTCGTGGATCCTGCGCAATCTGCCGACGGGCGTCGCGCACGGCACGGGCATCGGCATCGGCTTGTTCCTGCTGCTGATCGCATCGAACGATGTCGGGCTCATCATCAAGAATCCCGCGCCTGGCATGCCGGTGTCGCTCGGGCATATCACGGCGTTTCCGGTGCTGATGTCGGTGGCGGGCCTCGCCGCGATCTTCGGTCTGGAGCGCCGGCGCGTGCCGGGCGGCATCCTGCTGGTGGTGATCGGCCTGTCGGCGATCGGCCTGATCTTCGATCCGTCCGTGCGCTTTCATGGCGTGTTCGCGCTGCCGGCGTTGTCGGCGCCGGGCCATGCATCGCTGATCGGTGCGATGGACATCAAGGGAGCACTCTCGATGGCCGTACTGCCGAGCGTGCTCGCGCTCGTGATGACCGCCGTGTTCGACGCGACCGGCACGATCCGCGCGGTCGCGGGCCAAGCGGGCCAGATCGACAAGAACGGACGCATCGTCAACGGCGGCCGCGCGCTGACCGCCGATTCGCTCAGCTCGATCTTCTCCGCCTGCTTCGGCGGCGCGCCGGCTGCGGCGTATATCGAATCGTCGGTGGGCGTGGCGGCGGGCGCGAAGACGGGTCTCGCGGCAAGCGTCGTCGGCGTGCTGTTCCTGGTGGTGATGTTCCTGTCGCCGCTCGCCGCGCTCGTGCCTTCCTACGCGACGGCGCCTGCGCTGATGTACGTCGGCCTGCTGATGCTCGGCAACGTGAGCAAGCTGCATTTCGAGGACACGGTCGACACGATGTCGGGCCTCGTTTGCGCGGTGTATATCGTGCTGTCGGCGAATATCGTGACGGGCATCATGCTCGGCTTTTGCACGCTCGTGATCGGCCGCATCGTCGCGGGCGAATGGCGCAAGCTGAATGTCGGCACGGTGGCGATCGCGGTCGTGCTCGCGGTTTTCTATCTCGGCGGCTGGGCGATCTGATCGACGGCTCGATCGCGTGAAGCGAAACGGCGCGCTGCCAGAGAGGACAGCGCGCCGTTTTTCATGGCCGTGTTACTTCGTGACGAGCGCGACGGAACCCGTCTCCAACAACGACTTCAAATTCGACAGAATCTTCGGCCATCCGCCCGACACGGCCTCGATGAACGGTTTGCTCTCGCTGACGTGCGTGACCGTGAGCTTGACCGCATCGCCGAGCGCCTCGATGTCGTAGGTGCAGCGCGACCAGCCCGCGTCCTTCAGATCGTCGCGAAATTCGTTGCGCCATTTCAGCACGAGGCGCTTGCCCGGCTCGGCTTCGAGCACTTCTCCGGCATCCGCGACGCGTCCATCGGAAAACAGCATCTTCCACGCGGAGCCTGCTGACCAGTCGGATTCCTGATGCATCCCGAACCAGTACTGCCGAACGAACTCAGGCGTCGTCAGCGCTTCCCACAGCTTTCCCGGCGTCGTGCGGATGTAGGTCACATACACAAACGTGTCGCTACTCATGATCGTCTCCTTCAAGCGTGCGTTTCAGGTCGGACAAAGCGTCCAGCCGCGGACGCTCGAACTTGCTGATCCAGCGTTGCGCGATCTCGTGGATCGGCACCGGATTAAGGAAATGACGCTTCTCGCGGCCATGACGCTGCGTCGACACGAGATTCGCGTCTTCGAGTATCGCGAGATGCTTCGACACGGCCTGCCGCGTCATGCCGAGGCCGTCGCATAAATCGCCGAGCGTCTGGCCGTTCGCCTCGCGAAGCCGGTCGAGCAGTTGCCTGCGGCTCGCGTCGGCGAGCGCGCGAAAAACCGAATCGTCATCCATGAACGGATTATGCAACCATTTGGTTGCATGTCAAGCGCAAAAACGACAACGCCCCGGAAGCTCTTCACTTCCGGGGCGTTGCGGATGATGCTCTTGACCGGGATGCTGTCGCGCGCGGCTTACTTGCGGCGATACGATTCGACGAGAATCTCGCAGTTCTGGAGATGCAGTTGCAGCGCACGGTTCCACTCACGACGCACCGCAGCCTTTGCCGCGCGCAGCCAGGAACCGAACGAAACGACCAGGGATTGTTGTGCGGTGGTTTTCATGTGGGTCTCTCAGGATAAGTAGCTAGGGAATAACCCTAACTATACGCCTTTCTCGCTGCACCGCAACACGTTTTCAAAAAAGCAACAGGGTATTCCCTACGTCGATCGGTCAATTTTTCTCCGGCGCGTCGGGCGCCAACTGCACGCCCTTTTTGAAGATGAAGCAGCCGTAACCCCGAGATTCGCCGGTGGCGATCACGCAATACGCGTTCTTCGCGCGCTCGTAGAAGGCAAAACGCTCGATCGACGCCAGCGGCACGGCGCGCCCCTCGGCGTCATCGACTTCACGCTGCGCTTCGCGTTGCACGGCGGGCAGCGCGGCCGCGTCGCCGACGACCTCCATGCGCTGAGCAGGATGATCGACGAACGTATCGAGCGGCAGCACCGACAGCACCGCCCGCACCGCGCGCGGCGAACTCACGCCGTCGAGCCGCAGCACGCGCCCGAGCACCGTCTGTCGCGCGACGGAATCGGCGGGAAAGTTGGCGTCGCAGATCACGACTTCGTCGCCGTGACCCATCGCGCAGAGCGCGTGCAGGATGTCCGCGTTGAGCAGCGGATCGATGTTCTTGAGCATGTTTCTTGTTCTCCATGACGTAAGGCCAGCCGAATCTATGGTACCCGCCGCCGCGCAACCGAGGCGCAGCTAAGGCACGAGCAGGTCGCCCTGCCGCGCCGCGTCCGCGCCCGCGATGCGCGCGACCAGCATTCCCGCCGTCGCGAAGCGCGTCCAGTGCCGCGCGTAGAGCAGCCCTTCCGTCTGCGCCACGAGCGGCACGAGGCGATCGTCGAGCGGATCGAGCACGTCGGCGATGACGTCGCCCGCGCGAATCCGCTCGCCGATTTCGCGCCGATGCAGAATCACGCCCGACATCGGCGCGTGGATGTACTCGCATCCCGCAAGCGGCGTCGCGGGATTGCGCAGCGGCGGCGGCTTCGGCGCATCGCCTGCGATCATGCCGATGTGCGTCAGATAATCGACGATCGCCTGTGCATCGCGCGCCGCCATCTCGTGCGACACGTCCCGCACGCCGCGCAGTTCGAGCGTGACGGATTGCGCGCCCATCGGAATCGGAAAGCGCTCGCCGAGCGCACCGCGCAGATAGCGCCACGCCGCCGTGCACGCCTCGTCGAACGGCTCGCCGCCCGACACGTCCGCAAGCAATTGCGCCTCGCTGCCGAGATAGCGCGCGAGCGGTTCGATCGCGGGCCACGCGCCGGGCGTCGTGTAGAGATGCGCGACGGCTTCCCAGTCGCAATGCAGGTCGATGACGAGATCCGCGTCGCACGCGAGTTTCATCAGCTCGATGCGTTGCGATTCGAGCTCGGTCGCCGCTTCGAGCGCCGCCAGATGCTCGCGCAGCGCCGCGCGGATGAGCCGAGCGTTCCGCGTCGCGTCGCCCGTCAGACGGTTCTTGAGTTCGAGCGCCAATTCCGCGCCGAACTCGGGAAAGCGCCGGTTGAAGTCCTGCCCCGAGCGCATCTCGAAGCGGCCCATCTGCGTGCCGAACCAATGCTGGTTCAATCCCGCCGGATTCGCGACCGGCACGACTACGACACGCGCGTTCAGCTTCCCCGCTGCTTCCAGTTCGGCGAAGCGCCGCTTCAGATACCACGCGACGACCATGCCCGGCAATTCGTCGGCATGCAGCGAAGCCTGGATATAGACCTTCGGCGCCGCGTCGCCGTCTTGCGGACCGAATCGATAGCTCGTGATCGCG
Organism: Caballeronia sp. ATUFL_F2_KS9A; assembly: GCF_023630765.1. Lineage (NCBI taxonomy): Bacteria > Pseudomonadati > Pseudomonadota > Betaproteobacteria > Burkholderiales > Burkholderiaceae > Caballeronia > Caballeronia sp. ATUFL_F2_KS9A. Next base: position 375,676 of record NZ_JALQEK010000029.1, read on the forward strand.
CGCCCTGTGCCGAGCGACGCGCCGACGAGCGGATGATGATGAACCTGCATCTTCGATGTATCTCTCGTCGAAAGCGAAAAGAAAAGGCATCGCGAACGATGCCTTTCCGGTCGAAAACGAATGCGGCGGACGGCGCTTACCGGATCGAGATATCCGTCTCGAAATACTTCGCCATGATGCGCTTGAACGTGCCGTTCTTCTTGATCTCGGCGAACGCGTTGTTCAGGCCGTTCTTCAGATCGGCGTCGCCCTTGCGCAGACCGATGGCCGTGCCCGGACCGATGATCGCCTTGTCCTCGACGATCGGGCCGACGAGCGCGAACGGCTTGCCCTGCGGCTTCTTCAGAAAGCCGATGGCGGCTTGCGCGGCGTCGGTGAAGATCGCGTCGATGCGGCCCGCGACGAGATCGGCCTCGACCTGTTCCTGATCGCCGTAAGCCACGACGGTCACGCCTTGCGGCTCCCATTTCACTTTCGCGTAACGCTCCTGCACCGTGCCTTGCTCGACGCCGACGCGCTTGCCCTTCAATGCCTGCGGCGTCGGCAGGATGCCCGAGCCGGCGCGCGCGACGAGTTGCGCGTGCGTGTCATAGAGCGGATCGGTGAAATCGATCTGCTTCAGGCGCTCTTCGGTGATGCCCATGTCGGACAACACGGCGTCGAATTTGCGGGCCTTGAGGCCGGGAATCATGCCGTCGAAATTGTTTTCGACCCACACGCACTTGACCTTCATCTGCGCGCAGAGCGCATTGCCGAGATCGATATCGAAGCCGGCGAGCTTGCCGTCGGCCTGCTTGGATTCGAACGGCGGATAGGACGGATCGACGGCGAAACGGATTTGCGTGATTTCCTTCGCTTGCGCCGAGAACGACACGGCGGCGAGTGCTGCAAGCATCGCGAACGATGCGGACTTCTTCAATGACATGCTTTTCCTTCAGGACTTTCGATGAGACCGCGAAACGTCGCGCGCGGACGCGCGAAAAACCGTGAATGGTAACAAAATCGCACGATTGATCGGACGACGCGCGTCAAGGCACGACCGAAAGAAACAGGAAAGCCGCAAAGATCACGAGATGCACGACGCCTTGGAGCACGGTCGAGCGGCCCGTGCCGAGCGTAATGACGGACACGAGCAGCGTGAGCGCGAGCATGACGATTTCCTTGGGCGCGAGCCCGAGCGAAATCGGCTGGCCCATGAAGATCGACACGACGGCCACTGTGGGAATAGTCAATCCGATGCTCGCGAGCGCCGAACCGAGCGCGAGATTCAAGCTCGTCTGGAGGCGGTTCAGGCGCGCCGCGCGCAAGGCGGCGAGTCCTTCCGGCAGCAGCACGAGCGCGGCGATCACCACGCCGACCACAGCCTCGGGCGCGCCCGCCGCCGCGACGCCCGCTTCCACCGCCGGCGACAGCAGCTTCGCCAGCCCGACCACCGAAACCAGCGAAAGCATCAGAAAGATGAGCGCGACCCACGCCTCCCGGTTGCTCGGCGGCGGCGCGTGCGGCGCCTCATCCTCGTCCTGCACGCCCGCGGCGGCCGGCGGCGTGAACGGCAGGAAATAATCGCGATGGCGGATCGTCTGCACGAACACGAACGTCACGTACAGCACGAGCGAAATCACGCCGACGAAGATCAGTTGCGACGTCGAAAGCGCGGGACCGGCGACCGTGCTCGTGAAATTCGGCAAGACCAGTGTAAGCACGGAAAGCGCGCACAGGATCGCGAGCGCGGCGCTCGCGCCTTGCAGCTGAAAATCCTGCACGTGATGCCGCAAGCCGCCGATCAGCAGACACAGCCCGACGATCCCGCAACTGCAGATCATGATTGCGGCAAACACCGTGTCGCGCGGCAGACCGGCTTTTTCCGGACCCCCGGAAAGCATCACGGAGACGATCAGCGCGACTTCGATCACCGTGACGGCGACCGCGAGCACCAGCGTGCCGAACGGCTCGCCGACGCGATGCGCGACCACTTCCGCGTGATGCACCGCCGCGAACACGGCGAACGCCAGCGCGATGGCCGCGAGCACGATCAGCGCGCCGCTGTGTATGAAAGCGGCCGCGGCCAGCACGACGAGCGCGAGAATCGGGGAAACGAGGGTCCAGTCCAGCTTGAATTTCATCGGCGCTCCGGGCGGATCGGTTGAATGGGATCGTCGGCTCTTGCGATGTAGCCACGAGGTTGCAGCAAAAACGCGCCGAATGCATCGGACCTGCGCGAGCGCCGCGCGTGCGAAGGGATTGCCGTGACAAAGGGCCGCAGACCATCGGCATCATAGCGAAAACGCAACCGCGCGCCTTCGGCACGAACGGATGTATTTATTGCGCAATTGTCAGAGAATAACGGCTCCAGTGGTTACGTTAAGCACGGAGACACATGCTCGTCGCACCGATACCCGAGAACGAATCCGCCCGCCTTGCCACCCTGCGCACGCTCGGCATCCTCGATACGCCCGCCGAAGAACGCTTCGACCGGTTGACGCGTCTCGCGCGCCGCGTCTTCGACGTACCCATCGCGCTCGTCTCGCTCATCGACGAAAACCGTCAGTGGTTCAAGTCGTGCGCGGGTCTCGGCGTGCAGGAAACCTCGCGCGACATTTCTTTCTGCGGACACGCGATCCTGCAAGACGACGTCTTCATGATTCCCGACGCCCGCGCAGACGTCCGCTTTCACGACAACCCGCTCGTCTCGGGCCATCCGGGCATCCGTTTCTACGCCGGTCAGCCGCTCATGGTGCCCAACGGCAGCAAGCTCGGCACGCTCTGTCTCATCGACACGCGCCCGCGCGAGCTGGACGGCGACGAACGCGGCCTGTTGCGCGATCTCGCGCATATCGCGGAACAGGAGATCGCGGCGATCGAGCTCGCGACCGTCGACGAGCTGACGCTCATCGCGAACCGGCGCGGCTTCGAAGCGCTCGCGCAGCATGCGCTGAACGTCTGCAAGCGCCTTGAGCGCGACGCGTCGCTGCTCTTCTTCGATCTCGACGATTTCAAGCAGATCAACGACACCTTCGGTCATGCGGAAGGGGATCGCGCGCTCGTGACCTTCGCCGCCGCGCTGCGCGAATCGCTGCGGGAGAGCGATGTCATCGGCCGTCTGGGCGGCGACGAATTCGTCGCCCTTCTGACCGACGCCCGCGAAGACGAAACGCGCCGCGCGCTCGATCGCCTGCGCGAATTGCTCGCGGCGAGCAATGCGGCATCGGCGCCGGGTTATCGGATTCGCTTCAGCGTCGGCCAGACACAGTTCGACGCCGCTCGGCATTCGTCGGTGATCGATCTGCTCGCGGCAAGCGACAGCAAGATGTACGCGCAGAAAGCCGCGCGCAAAAGCGCTCCGGCGCGCTAGCGCCAACGAGCATTGCGATCTGTGCGTTGATCCGAAACAGATTGCGCTTATTCAAATAAAAGGCGTCGCAGGCAGCGATTGTCCAGCGCGACGCCAAACGAAATACTTATTCAACGCGCCGAAAATACGGCGGGAATAAGTTCGACGTCAAAAAACGTAATAATCGCGTCAGCCGGGCGCGAAGCAAAAACCGAAAATCAGTGTTTCAGTTGAACTGACGCACTTCCATCATATAATTTATTTCAATCGGCAAAGAAAATTTACGCGGACTAAATCATGTTCCTATAACAAAAAGGTATTCTCTGATGATTATCTCGTCGAATTTCAATCATCAATTCAGGAGAAGACAATGACGACTATCTTCGCGAAACTCGCGCTGTGCGCCGCGGTTGCAGGCGCGTTATGCAGCATGGTAAGCGCATCGGCGAAGGAAACGGCGACCGCGCATAAACCAGATCCCGCCGCAATGGAAGCGCTGGCCAAAATGAGCGCTTATATGCAAACCGTGAAGCAGTTCGTTCTGGATGTCGATTCGACGACAGATCAAATCATGGTGGACGGTAAAACGGCACAATTGGTCCAGTTGTCGCACACGACGAAGCTGACCGTAAATCGCCCCGATCATCTCAAGGCGGATATTTCCGGCGGTGCGCCTGGCAGCAGTCGTCACGCCTATTTCGACGGAAAGCACTTCACGCTTTACACTGAGCCGGGCAAATACTATGCGACGGTGCCGGCGCCGGCCACCATCAAGGAACTGATCAGCGATCTCGGCGACAAGTACGGAATCGAGTTGCCGTTAAGCGATATTTTCACGCTGGGAGCGAATTCGGACGACATGAAAAGAGTGCTTTCCGCCGCCTATCTCGGTGACGAGACAATAAACGGCGCGACGTGCTCACATTATGCATACCACGAAAAATCGGTCGATTGGCAGCTCTGGGTTCAGAAAGGCGATAAACCGCTGCCGTGCAAGTTGAATATCGTGACATTGTCGGACAAGGAGCGGCCGCAATACACGGCGATTTATCGCTGGAACCTCAATCCTGAAATCGGAAATGGCGCATTCGCATTCTCGGCCCCTGAGAACGCGCGCGAAATCAAAATCGTGCAGGTCAAAGACACGCAATAATCGATTAATGTAGAGATCATCATCATGAATTTGAAGAACTTCTCAAGCACGGCATGCGCGGCGCTCTTACTGGCAACAATCGCGTCGACGGCAAGCGCCTTTCAAGTCCGCGGCGGCGCTCAAACGTCCGTGAATAGCGGCGCCTGGCAGAGCGCGCATGAAACCAATGTCGCGACACGGCAAGCCAACCGCACGACGCGTGAGGGCAACCGGCAGGACACCGTTCAGCAGGTCAGTTCGAACCGAACGAGCGCGGCGACAAACATCAGCAATAACCGGATGAATGCGGCGCAGAACATCAGTGACAACCACGGCTGCTGCTACAACAACGGCGGCTGGTACAACGACCATCCGGTGGCAACCGCTGCCGCCGTCACGACAACCGTGGTCGCGACGGCAGCCATAGTCGGCTCCATCGTTCATACACTGCCGCCCAGTTGCTCCGCGATCAGCGTCAACGGCGTGACGTATCAGCAATGCGGCTCGACGTGGTATCAGCCGCAATACTCGGGCACGTCCGTTCAGTACGTGGTGGTCAACGCGCCTCACTGACCGGCGGTCGAGTTCGCTTCACTCGCTGCCGCTCTCGCGGAAATACAGGCGGCGCGGCAGGCCCCACACGATCAGCATCGCGCCCAGCAGGCACGCGCACGCGATCGCATAGAGGCCGGGCGTCGCGCTGCCGGTCATCGTCTTCACTTTGCCGACCATGTACGGACTGATGATCCCGCCGAACTGCCCGACCGAATTGATGAGCGCGATGCCGCTCGCCGCTGCGATACCGGTGAGAAAGCGCGTCGGCAGAATCCAGAACAGCCCGAGCGACGTAATGATGCCCGTCGCGGCGATCGTGAGGCCGATCACGAGCATCACCGTGTTCGTCGGGAAGAAGCCGCACAGCACGTAACCGATCGTGCCCGCGAGCGCGCATGCGCCGAGGTGCCAGCGCCGTTCGCCGGTCCGGTCCGAATGCTTGCCGATCAGGATCATGCCGATGCCCGCGACCGCGTAAGGCAGCATCGAGATCAGGCCGATCATGAACGGATCGCTCGTGCCCGCGGTTTTCACGAGCTGCGGCATCCAAAAGACGAGCCCGTAGATGCCCATCGCGAGGAACAGATAGATGAGCGCCATCACGAGCGTGACGGGCTGGCTGAACGCGGCCTTCAGCGAATGCACTTCGCCGACTTTCGGATCGCGCGCGAGTTGCGCTTTCAGCGCGCGCTTTTCGCCGGCGTCGAGCCACTTTGCGTGATCGACGTCGTCATCGACGAACGCGAGCACGACAAAGCCGAGCAGCACCGACGGAATGCCTTCGAGCAGAAAGAGCCATTGCCATCCGGGCATGCCGTTCAGGCCATCGCAGAACTTCATGATCGCGCCCGACAGCGGGCTGCCGATGATCCCGCACAGCGCGATCGACGCCATGAAAAACGAGTTGATGCGCCCGCGCCGCGACGACGGAAACCACTTCGTGAAGAAGTACAGCGCGCCCGGCACGAAGCCCGCTTCGAGCGCGCCGATCAGAAAGCGCAGCACGTAGAACCACGTTTCGCTGCGCACGAACATCATGCACGCCGACGCGATGCCCCACGTAATCATGATGCGCGCGATCCAGCGCTTCGCCCCGACGCGATGCAAAACGATATTGCTTGGCACTTCGAATAAAAAGTATCCGACGAAGAATACGCTCGCCCCGAAGCCGTACATGGCGTCGGAGAAGCCGAGCTCGCTTTGCATCTGCAGCTTCGCAAAGCTGATGTTGATGCGATCGAGATACGAAAACACGAAGCACGCGACGAACAGCGGCACGAAGCGCCAGAACACTTTCTTGTAGATGCGGCTGTCGTCGAGCGTCGCCTCGCGCGGGGCGGCGAAGGTATTCATGTGGCTTGTCTCCTTGATTTTCTTGTCTTGACGCGTGTGTTCAGTAAGTCGCGCGTCCTCCGGAGAGATCGAAGACCGCGCCCGTCGTGAACGAGTTCTCCGACGAAGCGAGGAACGCGACCATCGATGCGATCTCGTTCACTTCGACGAAGCGTCCGCGCGGAATCTTCGACAGCATGTAGTCGATGTGCTCCTGCTTCATCTGCTCGAAGATTTTCGTGCGCGCGGCGGCGGGCGTCACGGCGTTCACCGCGATATCGAGGCCGGCCGTTTCCTTGCCGAGACTCTTCGTCAGCGCGATCACGCCCGCCTTCGCCGCACTGTACGCCGACGCGTTCGGATTGCCCTCCTTGCCCGCGATCGACGCGATGTTGACGATGCGTCCATAGCCGCGCGCGATCATCGCCCTGACGATCGCCTGATTCACATGGAACGCCGCGTTGAGGTCGACGTCGATCACGCGCGACCATTCTTCCGGCGCGTAATCGGCGACCGTCGCGTTCGCGCCCGCGATGCCCGCGCTGTGCACGAGCACGTCGATTTGCCCGAAGCGCTCCAGCGTGCGCGACGTCGCGTTGGCAACTGCATCGCGATCCGTCAGATCGACGAGCACGGTCTGAACGTCGCCCAGACGCGCGCGGGCATTCGCCAGCGCGGCTTCATCGCGATCCCACAACGAGACGCGCGCGCCGCCTTCGAATAGACGCTGCGCCACCGCGTAGCCGATGCCCTGCGCGCCGCCCGTCACGACAGCCGCGCGATTCGTGAAGTCGTATCGGTTCATGCGTCCACCGTGCGTTGTTGTTGAACGCCCAGACCTTCGATGCCGAGGCGCATCGTCTGTCCCGCGCGCAAATAGATGGCGTCCGGCTTCTGCCCCATGCCGACGCCCGGCGGCGTGCCCGTCGAAATGACATCGCCCGGTTGCAGGCTCATGAAGCGCGAGAGATACGCGACGATCTCGCCGACCTTGAAGATCATCGTGCTCGTGTTGCCGTTCTGATAACGCTTGCCGTCGACTTCGAGCCAGAGCGGGAGCTTGTGCGGATCGGGCACTTCGTCGGCGGTGACGAGCCACGGACCGATCGGGCCGAACGTATCGCAGCCCTTGCCCTTGTCCCAGGTGCCGCCGCGCTCGATCTGATATTCGCGCTCGGAGACATCGTTGATGACGCAATAACCGGCGACGTGACTCATCGCATCGGCTTCGTCGATATACGCGCCGCCCTTGCCGATCACGACGCCCAGTTCCACTTCCCAATCGGTCTTCTTCGAGCCGCGTGGAATGCGCACATCGTCGTTCGGGCCGACGACCGCCGAGAGCCACTTGTTGAACACGACCGGCTCCGACGGCACCGGCAGATTCGATTCCGCCGCGTGATCGGCGTAATTGAGCCCGATGCAGATGAACTTGCCGATGCGTCCGACACACGGCCCGATGCGTTCGTTCGAAGGCACGACGGGCAGCGTCGATGGATCGAGCTTCGCGAGACGTGCGAGCGATTCGGGCAGGAGCGCATCGCCCGCGATATCGCCGACGACGCCGGACAAGTCGCGGATCGCGCCGCTGGAATCGAGAAGGCCGGGTTTTTCGCGGCCGGGAGCGCCGTATCGCAGCAGCTTCATGAGTCGGTATTTCCTTGACGAGGTGAACGGAACCCACAATGTAGAGAACGCTGCATCGCTTGAATAATGAAAGCTGCTGCCGGGGCAATAACTTTCCGTTATCTTCTCGTTGTCCCTATGCCTGCCGAAACCATGCTGCCGAATGCCGATTCCATCGCCGCGCGCTTGCGGCTCAAGCAACTGCGCCTGCTGATCGCGCTCGACGATCATGGCTCGCTGCATCGCGCCGCCGACGAAATGGCGCTTACGCAGCCCGGCGCGACCAAGGCGCTGCGCGAGATCGAAGCGACGCTCGGCGCCACGCTCTTCACGCGTTCGGCGCAAGGCATTCAGCCGAACGAACTCGGGCGCTGCGTGATCCGCTATGCGCGGCTGATTCACATGGACGTCGCGCATTTACGCGAGGAAATGGCGGGCATTCTGCAAGGCACGGGCGGACGGCTCGCCATCGGCGCGATCACCGGCGCGGTGTCGGGCGTGCTCGTCGATGCACTCGCGCGACTGCGCGAGCGGCAGCCGGCGCTGACCATCGAAGTCGTCGAAGACACGAGCGCGCGCCTGCTCGCGCTGCTGGATCAAGGCAGGCTCGACGTCGCGATCTGCCGTGCGAGCGTCGCGCGTCAGCCGGATCATTACCACTACGTCGAGTTGCGCGACGAACCGCTCGCGATCGTCGCGGGCGTCTCCCATGCGCTCGTCGATGCACCGCGCGTCGAGTTGAGCGAACTCGCTTCGAGCCGATGGATCGTCTATCCGGCCATCATGCCGATCCGCAGCCTCTACGAGCGCGAGTTCAAGGAAGCGGGGCTGCCGCTGCCCTTGCATCCGATCGAAACGGCATCGACCATCACGACCGTCCTGCTGCTGCAGCGCGATCCGACGCTCGTCGCAATGATGCCGCTCGACATGGCGACGTTTCTCGCCGGACACGGACTCGCGAAGCGGCTTGCCATCGCGGTGCGTTCGCGCACGGAGCCGTATGGCGTCGTGACCAGAAAAGGCGCGGCATTGCCGGCGCCCGCGCGGCTCATCATCGAGGAACTGACGCGCGAAAAAAACGCGGACGGGTGATGTGCCCGTCCGCGTTTTCGGCTTCGACTGCCACGCCGCTTACGACACCAGCTCGGCGTTCAACGTGATCTTCGCGTTGCCCGCAAACAGCTTCGACACCGGACAGCCCTCTTTCGCGGCCTGCGCAGCCTTGTCGAAAGCGGCTTTGTCGGCGCCGGGAATCTTCGCCTTAAGATCGAGCTGGCAGGCGGTGATCGTGAAGCCGTCGCCGTCTTTATCGAGCGTCACGGTCGACTTGGTTTCGAGGCTCTCGGCCTTCATGCCGGCCAGCTCGAGTTGCAGCGAGAGCGCCATCGTGAAGCAGCCCGCGTGCGCCGCGCCGATCAGCTCTTCCGGATTGGTGCCCGGACCTTCCTCGAAGCGCGACTTGAAGCCGTACGGCGCCTCGTTGAGCACGCCGGTCTGCGTCGAGATGAAACCCTTGCCGTCCTTGATGCCGCCGCTCCATTTTGCCGATGCTGTCTTTTGCACGAGAGTTCTCCAGAAGATAAATTGGAACCGACGATTCGCACGCGCCGTGCCCGAACGGCGCCCTTCGATAGCCCGAGCGCTTGCATCGTAGCCGATCGCTCGAGCGGGTGCAGGGAGCCTGCGCATTGGACTATCATCGCCCGTTCGCGTTTAACACAACACCACATCACATGGGTCCACCTACCGAACGCATCACCGAAGACCGCACGCCGCCCGATCACGTCGATGTCGTCGTCGTGGGCGGCGGCGTCATCGGCATCAGCACGGCGCGCGCGCTCGCCGAAAAAGGCTTGTCGGTCGCCGTGTGCGAAAAGGGCTATATCGCCGGCGAGCAATCGAGCCGCAACTGGGGATGGTGCCGCGCGACGCACCGCGACCTGCGCGAACTCGAACTGAGCCTCGAAAGCCTCAAGCTCTGGCGGCGCATCGATGCGGAACTGGGCATCGACACCGGCTTTCGCGAATGCGGCATTCTCTACGCCGCCGACGATGCCAAAGCCCTCGCCGATCACGAAGCCTGGCTCGCGCGCGCCGTCGCGCTCGTCGGCCGCGACGCGCTCGATTCGCGTATCACGTCGCCCGACGAAACTGGCGCGTTGATGTCCGGCACGTCGCGACGCTTCGCGGGCGGCATCTACACACCGAGCGATGGCCGCGCGGAACCGCAACGCGCCGTGCCCGCCATGGCCGCAGCGCTGCGCGAACGCGGCGTGAAAGTGCTCACGCCCTGTGCGGTGCGCGGCATCGAAACGAGCGGCGGCGCGATACACGGCGTGGTCACGGAACACGGACGCATCCGCTGTTCGAGCGTGGTCATCGCGGGCGGCGCGTGGACGCGCTATTTCGCGGGCAGTCTCGGCGTAGATGTGCCGCAACTCATGGTGCGTTCGTCGGTCATGCGCACCGCGCCGCTCGACGGCGGACCCGACGTCAGCGCGTGCAATCAGGAAATGGGCTATCGCAAGCGTCTGGACGGCGGCTACACCATCGCGAATGCGTTTCACAGCTATCACGACATCACGCCCGACAGCTTTCGGCTCCTCGTCAAATTCCTGCCCGCGCTCAGGAGCCAGATCGGTTCGATCAAGCTCGGACTCAACGCGCGCTTCTTCGAGGAACTTCGACGCCCGCGCCGCTGGCCGCTCGACCGGCCGACCGTCTTCGAAACCGCGCGCACGCTCGATCCGGTGCCGGTCGAATCGTTCAACGAAGCGGCGGTCACGGAGTTCCGCAAGCTCTTTCCGGCGCTGAATCCATTGCGCATCGAACAAGCGTGGGCGGGCTATATCGACGTGACGCCAGATGCCGTGCCGGTCATCTCCCGCGTGGATGGCAAACCGGGGCTTTTCATCGCGACGGGTTTCTCGGGGCACGGCTTCGGCATCGGTCCGGGCGCGGGCCGACTGATGGCGGATATCGTCGCGAACGACGCACCGATCGTCGATCCGCGCGCGTTTCGCCTGTCGCGCTTCTTCGACGGCACCAAGATCGAGCTCGACGGCGGATTCTGATGCGTCGCGCGACCGCGCGTCGGCGGCGCGCACGCGCTAACATACCGGTTTTGCGGACGTCGCCGGAAACGCGGCGTTCGCCCGGTTCAGTCAAACGGCGCAAACACGCGCCGTTCGTTTTTGAGGCTCACATGGCATCCACGTCAGTTCTTTATATCGACGTCTGGTCGGACTTCGTGTGTCCGTTCTGCTATCTCGAGACGCCCGTGCTCGACCAGTTCCGCAACGCATACGGCGATGCGGTCGAGATTCGCTGGCACGCGTTCGAATTGCGTCCGGAGCCGACGCCGCTCGTCGATCCGAACAGCGAGCAGATCGTCGAATCGTGGGAGAAATCGGTGCGTCCGCTCGCGGAAGAACGCGGCGTGACGATGCGTATGCCGCCGGTCGCGCCGCGCAGCCGCAAGGCATTCGAGACGGCGATGTTCGCGCGCGAATCCGGCCGCTACGATCTCGTGCATCGGGCGATTTTCAAGGCGTATTTCGAGGAAGGCATCGATATCGGCGATACCGACGCGCTGCTCGACATCGCGGCGACCTGCGGCGTCGATCCCGAACTGCTCGAGGAAGCGCTCGATGACGGCACCTACACCGATCTCGTGATCGAAGACGAAGAGTTCGCGAAGAAGCTCGGCGTGACGGGCGTGCCGTTCGCTGTGCTGTCGCGCGAGCCCGCGCCCGGCCAGGAACCGCCGCCGCCGATCGCGCTGCGCGGCGCCGCGCCGATTCAGCATTTCGAGGCGGCGGTCGAGCGGCTCTTTCCCGACGGCTTTCCGGGCGCCTGAAGCGCGTCGAGGCCGCTTAGCTGTGCTCGGCCATGAACGATTTCAGCGCGATCCGCTGCGACGGTTCGAGCGTTTCGAACTCGAGCCCGTACGCCGCGCTGCCATCGGCAGGATCGGTCGCGCCGACATGGCGCACGATCGCGATGGTCTCGATCTTCACCTCGACGCCATCGGTCCTGAACTGAAATGAAAGTTGCAGACGCTCGCCCATGTGCGCGACCGGATTCGCGACGGTCAGCGACATGCCGTACGGACTGATGTCGCTCACGCGGCCCAGTTGCAGGGCGCTCTGCGGCTCCCCGACGGCCGCGAAATGCGCCGCGAGACGAGTCGGCATCCGCGCGAACTTGCGCGTGCGCAATCGGCGGATCGCGCCCGGCGCCGATAGCACCGCGTAATTGAACGGCTCGCGGCAGGTGGCATCGACGGTGCAGGCGAAGCGGAACACGCCCCGCCCCGTCAGCGCGACCAGATCGACCTGCTCGCCCAGCGTCAGAACGAGCGGATCGAATCCCGCCATCAAAGGCTGCGTCACGAAGAGCGAACGCTCGCCATTGCGGCGCGGCGTCGAAAAGCCGATCACGCGGCTCGCGTACATGGCAGAACCCGTGCCGCCCGTGCCGCGCAAGCCGACCCGCGCGCCGATCGTGAGACCGATGTCCTCCAGCGTCAGCGGCCCGTCCTTCGCGAACTCTTCCTCGGGCGCGCTCGGCGCTGCCGCCTGAATCGCACGATTCGGCTCGAAGTGCCGGAACATGAATTCGAGCGCCGCGCCGTCCGGCACGACGGCGCCGGCGTCGAACAACATCGCGCCATCTGCGGCGACGATCGGCCATTCGAGCGGCGTGCCAAGCGGAATCTCGGACGGTTCGAGACGCGCCAGCGACTGGCGCGCATCTGCGACGGTTTCTTCGGTCATCTTATCGGACGATTCTTAGGTGTTTTCCGCAATCGTCGTGCTTGCCGGGGTTGCCGTCAAGTGCTGTATGGCAAGTTTTACGTTAGCGTACTGATATTTTTACCGCGCGATGGATTTTCTACCGGGCCAGGCGTCGGCATGAGTTTATGCGCACAAAGTTTCGCTGCGACTCATGTTCAGCGAACCGTAGCGCCCGATTCGGCCGAATGAGGAACGGGTTTTTGCGGCGAATTCGTCACGCTCTCGATGGCAGCCAGCACTTGCGGCACGTCGGGAGGTGCGCCCTCTTCGCCGATCGACACCGACCGTCCGGGATCATTCACGCCGAAATGCTCTCGCGAGGTCGCGGCAAACAACATGACGGTGCGGCGCTGCAAGGCGTGCGCGAGATGCACGAGCCCGGTATCCGCGCCGACAACGAGTTCAGACGCCTGAATCCAGTGGGCGCATTCCACGACCGACAGCTTCGGCAGCACGGTCGCACCCGGCACGAGCGCGGCGATGGCTCGCGCCTCGTCCTGCTCGCGCTCCGTTCCCCACGGCAGCGCGATCGAATAACCGCGCGCGGTCAGCCAGCGGCCGACTTCGCCCCAATGCGACTGCGGCCACTTCTTCACGTCCGCCGACGTCGCATGAAACAGCATCGCGATGCGCGCGTCGCGCGGAATGTTCAGCTCGCGGGTGAGCGCGGGCAGGCGGATGTTGAAGTCGGGCGGGTCTTCCAGACGATAGCCGAGCGCATCCGCGACGCTCACGCGCATGCCGCGCCAGGCATCGGTGAGCGGACGCGGACCGAAGCGCGCGTTGTACGCGAAAGCCGCGCCGCGCTCGCCGAGATCCTGATTCAGATACCCGTAACGCCGCCGTCCGCGCGCGATGAACGCGATGATCGCGCTCTTGTAGACACCGTGAATATCGACGATCACGTCGTATTTTTCGGCGCGCAACTCACCGATCGACGCGCCGATCTCCTTCAGATCGTTCCAGCTGCGCGCCTTCTTGAACTTGCGCAAGGGCGCGCTCAGCACGCGATCGACGCCGGGATTCCAGCGGATGATATCGGCGAAGGCGGCGTCCGCGGCCCAGTCGATTTTGGCGGAAGGAAACGCGCGCCGCAGATCGGCAACGACGGGTAGCGTCTCGACGATATCGCCGAGAGACGTGACTTTGACGATCAGAATTCGCTTCATGAACGGGACGAGAATGTTCCGGTGCGAGTCGCGGCCAGCGGCAATGCTGGGCCGAACCCGGAAAACCAGCGATTCTAATGAATTTGAGACGAACGCGATGTCAGCGTTTGTAAGGACTATCCGGAAACGGACGCTGCGACGGCTTCAGAATAGACCAATTCGCACCGTCCGGTTGCCGCGACGCGCGCCCGTCGATCAGAGCGAACGCGTCGAGAACGTGTCGCACTGGGCGACATCGCCCGATGACATGCCGCGCCGCAGCCAGCGCTGGCGTTGCGCGCTCGTCCCGTGCGTGAACGCCTCGGGCACGACGCGACCTTGCGATTGCTGTTGCAGACGGTCATCGCCGATCGCGGCCGCCGCGTTCAAGCCTTGCTCGAAATCGCCCGGCTCGATCAGCTTCGCGTTCTCGCGCTGCGCGACCGCGGCCCAGACGCCCGCGAAGCAATCCGCCTGCAACTCGACGCGCACCGACAGCGCGTTCGCCTGCTCGCGCGACATTCGCGAGCGCGCCTGATCGACCTTGTTCATGATGCCGAGCACGTTCTGAACGTGATGCCCGACTTCATGCGCGATCACATACGCCTGCGCGAAATCGCCGCTCGCGCCGAAGCGGTCGCGCAACTCGCGATAGAACGAAAGATCGATGTACACCTTGCGGTCGTTCGGGCAATAGAACGGGCCCATGGCTGCCTGCCCGGTGCCGCACGCGGTTTGCGTGGCGCCGGAAAACATCACGAGCCGCGGCGCCGGATAGTCCTGATTGAACTGCGCGCGAAAGATGTGCTGCCACGTCTGTTCCGTGTTGCCGAGCACGCGGCGCACGAACACGGCGCCGGGATCGTTGGCCGGCTGCGCATTGGACGGCGCGGCCTGCTGTTGCGGCGCGTTGCCATGCAGAACTTGCGCGCCGTTGATGATCGTCATCGGATTGATGCCGAAGAAATACGACGCCGCGAGCGCCACGACGATCGTCCCGATGCCGATCGATCCGCCGCCCATTCGAAAACCGCCCCCGCCGCGCCGGTCCTCTACATTCTGACTTTCCTGCTGGTCATCGAGGCGCATGATGCTTCTCCTTCCTACGCGCACGTCGCGCGTGTCAAAAGCGATTATGGTAACCGCGCCTGTCGCACGTCCCGTGCCGCGACAACGTAAAAGTTCTTTCTGAACCGATCAAACCGGCGCCTCTTGCGCGCGGCGATTCCAGTGCGGTCGATTGTCGCGAAAACGCGTGCGCGATCTTGCCGCGGCGCACTATATCTCCATCTCGAAATCATCGAGAAATCAATCCGATAGCGGTGCTAAACCCTTGAAACTGCGGCATTTGCGCGCAATGACAATTCACTGACGCAGCGCAACACCCGTCTCGAAATAGAGCTAAGCTCCGGCCCGTCGCACGTCTCGATCAGCACAGGACACAACCGCTCCCGACTGCGGGCGCGCGTGAATTTCAAGGCACAAGTCATCATGCATTCGACTCCCGAAGCACTCGATCTGGCGCGCATCCAGTTCGCGTTCACCGTCTCGTTCCACATCATCTTTCCGGCGCTTTCCATCGGGCTCGCGAGTTTCATCGCCGTGCTCGAAGGCGCGTGGCTCAAAACCGGCAAGCCGGTCTACAAGGAGCTGTGTCTCTTCTGGTCGAAAGTCTTTGCCGTCGCGTTCGGCATGGGCGTCGTGTCGGGCGTCGTCATGGCGTACGAATTCGGCACCAACTGGGGCGGCTTTTCGAGCTTCGCCGGTCCGATCACCGGGCCGCTGCTTACCTATGAAGTGATGACCGCGTTCTTCCTCGAAGCGGGCTTCCTCGGCATCATGCTGTTCGGCTGGAACAAGGTCGGCCCGAAGGCGCACTTCGGCGCAACGCTGATGGTCGCCATCGGCACGCTCATCTCCACCTTCTGGATTCTCGCCTCGAATAGCTGGATGCAGACGCCGCAGGGCTTTCGCATCGAAGGCGACCATGTCGTGCCGGTCGACTGGTGGGCGATCATCTTCAATCCGTCGTTTCCGTACCGGCTCGCGCATATGGCGATTGCGGCGTTCATCGTGGCGGCGCTCGTCGTGGCCGCGACCGGCGCGTGGCATCTGCTGAAAGGCCGGCGCGATCCGGCCATCAAGAAGATGTTTTCGATGTCGCTCTGGCTGCTGCTCGCCCTGACGCCGATTCAGGCGCTCGTCGGCGACGCGCACGGCCTCAACACGCGCGAACATCAGCCGGCGAAGATCGCGGCGATCGAAGGCATCTGGGAAACGGAGAAAGGCGGCACCGCGCTCAATCTCTTCGGCATTCCCGACATGGAAGCCGAAACGACGAAATACGCCGTGCAGATTCCGCATCTCGGCAGCCTGATCCTCACGCATAGCTGGGACGGCGAGATTCGCGGCCTGAAGGAATTCCCGAAGGAAGATCGTCCGAACTCGACGCTCGTGTTCTGGAGCTTCCGCGTGATGGCCGGACTCGGCGTGCTGATGATCGTGATGTCGTTCGCGGCGTGGTGGCTGCATCGCAGGCGCAAGCTGTTCGAGGCGCGCTGGTTCCATCGCTTTGCGCTTGCGATGGGTCCGAGCGGATTCATCACGCTGCTCGCGGGCTGGGTCACGACCGAAGCCGGACGCCAGCCTTGGGTCGTGTACGGCGTGATGCGTACTGCCGATGCCGTCTCGCCGGTCACGGCGCAGCAAGTCGGCGTGTCGCTGCTCGCGTTCGTGATCGTCTACACCTTCGTCTTCGGCACGGGCATCTACTACTTGCTGAAGCTGCTGCGTCACGGCCCCGCGTTGCCGGGCGCGTCGACGCAGCCGTCGGACGGCAGCGTGCGGCGTCCGCTCAGCCTTCCGAATCAGTCCATCGAAGGAGCTTAAGAACATGGACCTCACACTCGCCTGGGCCGCGATCATCGCGTTCGGCCTGTTCCTTTACGTCGTGCTCGACGGCTTCGACCTCGGCATCGGCATTCTCTTCCCGTTCTTTCCGGATCAGCACGATCGCGACGTGATGATGAACACCGTCGCGCCCGTCTGGGACGGCAACGAAACGTGGCTCGTGCTCGGCGGCGCGGGATTGTTCGCCGCGTTCCCGATGGTTTATTCGACCGTGCTGTCCGCGCTGTATCTGCCGCTCGTGCTGATGCTCGTGTGCCTGATTTTCCGCGGCGTGTCGTTCGAAATCCGCGCGAAGGCGCAGCGCACGAAGCATATGTGGGATCTGGCGTTCATCGGCGGATCGGCGGGCGCGACGTTCTTTCAGGGCGTGGCGCTCGGCGCGTTTCTCGACGGCATTCCGGTCGCCGACGGCCGTTTTTCCGGCGATGCCTTCGGCTGGTTCACGCCCTTCTCGATCTTCACGGGCGGCGCGCTGGTCGTCACTTATGCGCTGCTCGGCGCGTGCTGGCTGATCGCGAAAACGGAAGGCGATCTGCAGCGGCGGATGTATCGCGTCGTGTGGCCGCTGACCGTTCTGCAACTCGCGACGATCGCGGTCGTCAGCATCTGGACGCCGTTGCAAGACGCGGGCATCGCGTCGCGCTGGTTCGATTCGCCGTGGTTCTATCGCATGTTGCCGGTGCCCGTGCTCGTCGCGGTTTGCGCGTGGGCGATGCGCCGCTCGATCGCATCGCGTCACGAGAAGCGGCCGTTTGCCGTCGCGCTCGGCTTCGTGTTTCTCGGCTACTCGGGTCTGGTGCTGAGCGTGTCGCCGCACGAGATTTTCCCCGGCGTTTCGATCTGGGATGCGGCCGCGCCCCGTTCGAGCCAGCTCTTCACGATCGTCGGCGCGGCGGTGATTCTGCCTGTGATCGTCGCTTACACGACGCTAGGCTATTGGGTCTTCAGAGGAAAGGTGCGTCATGGCGAACATCACTACCATTGAGCGCGCGCGCAAGGTGTTCTGGTTCGTCGCATTGTGGATGGCGGGCGTCGGCGGCGCGATGCTGCTCGCGCTGCCGTTCAAGTTGCTGATCAAGGCGGGCGCGGCGATTCATTGAGGCGCCGCGCGCGTTCAGAACACCGCCGCCGCAATCACCCCGCCAACGATCCCGAACACCACGACCGACGCCGCCACGAACGCGAGCACGCGCGGCGGAAACGACCGCGCGAGCATCGCGAGCGACGGCACGCTGACGGGCGGCAAGGTCATCAAGAGCGCGCCGGCCGGTCCCGTCGCCATGCCGAGCGAAAGCATCGCCTGAATGATGGGCACTTCGCCGGCGGTCGGAATCACGAAGAGCGTGCCCGCGACGGCAAACGCCGCGATCCACCACATGCCGTTGCCGATATCCGGACCGATGTGCGGAAAGAGCCAGGCGCGCGCCGCGCCAAGCAGCAGCACGAGCACGATGTATTCGGGCACGAGCCGCAACGTCATGCGTCCGAGAATTTTGATCCAGCGCGAAAACGCCGTGCCCGGCTCGTCCTCTTCGATCAGCTTGGCAAGCGCCTGACGCGACGACGCCGCCTGCGCCGGCGTCACCATCCGGTTGATCGCGTAGCCGAGGCCGAACACCATCAGCACGCCGAGCACGAGCCGCAAACCGGTCCACTGCCAGCCGAGCACGAAGCCCATGAAAACCAGCGCCGCCGGATTGAGCACGGTATTGCCGAGCCAGAACGCGACGGCCGCGCCCGGCGCCGCTTCGCGCGCACGCAGCCCCGCGACGACGGGCGCGGCGCAACACGTGCACATCATGCCGGGCAAGGACATCAACCCGCCGTTCACGACGCTGCCGAAGTTGTGCTCGCCCAGCGCCCGCGCGACCCAGCGCGGCGGAATCAGCGCCTGCACCGCGGAGCCGAGCAGAAGGCCGAGCACCATCGCCTGCCAGATGGCCTTGCCGTAGGCGATCGCGTAGTCGAGCGCGGCTTGCCACGACGGCTCCGGCGCGCTCGCCGACGTGCCCATCAGAATGGATTTGCCGATCGAATGCTGGCTCGCCGCGACGAACGCGCGGTTGTAGTACGGAAACCATTTCACGTAGAACAGGCCCACGACGGCGATCAGCAGGAATACCAGCCAGCCGCGTGCGACGCGAGGTTGTGAAAACGTGGTCATATCTTTTTCTTTCGAGTGATGAGGTTGAATCAGAGAGCGGGCGTCGTCTCGGCGAGCCGGGCGAGCAAGGCTTTCGCCTGATCGACGCTGTCCGCGTCGTTCGGACGGAACAGCACGTGCGCCGCATGCGGCAGCTTCGTATAGAGCGCCTGGCTGCTGCGTCCATACGCCGGATCGTAATGACGGTCGATCAGTTCGGCGAAAAGCTCCGCGCGCGCGTTGTCATCGATCAGCCGATGCCAGTGCGCGACGCGCTCCCGGCTATGCAGCGCGACGAGCTTCGACAATTGCGCCTTGAAAAACGCGGGATCGTCGAAAAGATGCGCGTAATCCTGCAGCAAGAACGCGATGCGGTCCTCGCGCCGCGCCTCGACTTCCACGCACGACGCCGCGTGCAGATTGTCGAGGATGGCGTCGGGCATCGTGATCGATCCGATGCGCCGCCCTTCCGCTTCGACAAAAACCGGTTTCGCCGGATCGAAGCCCGAAAGCGTCTTCAGGAGCGCCGAATCGAACGCTTTTTGCGTCGGCTGCGGGCGTCCCGGCAGCGCGCCGAGCAAGGAACCGCGATGCGCGGCGAGTCCTTCGAGATCGAGCGTCTGCGCGCCCGCCGCGTCGAGCGCCTTCAGCAGCCGCGTCTTGCCGCTGCCCGTATGGCCGATCAGCGCGACATAGCGAAAACGTCCGGGCAGCGTGCCGAGCCGCTCGATCACGTCGCGCCGATAGCTCTTGTAGCCGCCGTCGAGTTGCCGGGCCTGCCAGCCGATCATGTTGAGCCACGTCGTCATTGAGCCGGAGCGCTTGCCGCCGCGCCAGCAATAGACGAGCGGACGCCAGTTGCGCGGCTTGTCGGCGAAGATCGTGTCCAGATGCATCGCGATATTGCGCGCGACCATCGCCGCGCCGACGCGCGTCGCCTCGAACGGCGAGACCTGCTTGTACATCGTCCCGACGATCACGCGCTCTTCGTTGCTGAGCACGGGCGCGTTGATCGCGCCGGGAATGTGATCCTCGGCGAATTCGAGCGGTGTGCGGACGTCGACGATTTCATCGAACTCGCTCAGGCGATCGATGGGAACGAGCAGGTTTTTCACGGGCTTGCGGGCGGGTTTTGGCTGAATCGAGCGAAAAATTATCGCATGCGGGCGGATTTCGGCCCGGACGCGCTTTTTTTGACCGACGCGCGATGCCCGCGAAAGCGGCTAAAGTGCATGAATCGATGCTTCCGAGAGGAAAGCAATGAGCTTTCACGAGACGATTGGCGCGCGCCGCTACCGCTTCGACGATCTGAAGACGCTGCTCGCGCGCGCCAGCCCGCGGCGCTCCGGCGACGAACTCGCGGGCATCGCGGCCGCCACCGAGGAAGAACGCGTGGCCGCGAAAATGGCGCTCGCGCAGGTGCCGCTCGCCGCGTTTCTCGACGAGCCGCTCATTCCCTACGAGGACGACGAAGTCACGCGCCTCATCGTCGATACGCATTCGCGCGAAGCGTTCGCGCCGATCGCGCACCTGACGGTCGGCGAATTCCGCGAGTGGCTGCTCGCCGATACCACCGACACCGCCGCGCTCGAACGCATCACGATGGGCGTGACGCCGGAGATGGCCGCCGCCGTTTCCAAGCTGATGCGCAATCAGGATCTGATCCTCGCTGCCAGAAAACGCCCGGTCGTCACGCGCTTTCGCACGACGATCGGCCTGCCGGGGCATCTCTCGGTGCGCCTGCAGCCGAATCATCCGACCGACGATCCGAAGGGCATCGCCGCATCGATGCTCGACGGCCTGTTGTACGGCTGCGGCGATGCCGTCATCGGCGTGAATCCCGCATCGGATTCGCCCGCCGCCATCGGCAAGCTGCTCGCGATGATGGACGATTTCCGCCAGCGCTACGACGTGCCGATGCAGTCGTGCATCCTCACGCACGTCACCAACACGCTCGCCGCCATCGAGCAAGGCGCGCCCGTCGATCTCGTGTTCCAGTCCGTCGCGGGCACGGAGCGCGCGAACGCGAGCTTCGGCGTGTCGCTCGCGTTGCTGGAGGAAGCGCGCGACGCGGCGCTCTCGCTCAAACGCGGGACCGTCGGCGATAACGTCATGTACTTCGAGACGGGGCAAGGCAGCGCGCTGTCGGCGAACGCGCATCACGGCGTCGATCAGCAGACCTGCGAAGCGCGCGCGTACGCGGTCGCGCGCCGCTTCCAACCGCTTCTGACGAACACGGTGGTCGGCTTCATCG
Organism: Caballeronia sp. ATUFL_F2_KS9A; assembly: GCF_023630765.1. Lineage (NCBI taxonomy): Bacteria > Pseudomonadati > Pseudomonadota > Betaproteobacteria > Burkholderiales > Burkholderiaceae > Caballeronia > Caballeronia sp. ATUFL_F2_KS9A. The sequence continues at coordinate 396,906 of NZ_JALQEK010000029.1, forward strand.
GCCCGGAATATCTCTATGACGGACGGCAGATCATCCGCGCGGGACTCGAAGACCACTTCTGCGGCAAGCTGCTCGGCGTGCCGATGGGCTGCGACATCTGCTACACGAATCACGCCGAAGCCGATCAGGACGACATGGACACGCTCCTCACGCTGCTCGGCGTGGCGAACGTCAACTTCATCATGGGCGTGCCGGGCGCGGACGACGTGATGCTCAACTATCAAAGCACGTCGTTCCATGACGCGCTCTATATCCGCCGCGCGCTGAACCTGAAACGCGCGCCGGAATTCGAAGCGTGGCTCGCGAAGATGCGCGTCACCGATGGCCGCGGCAATCTGCTCGCCGCGCCCACGCAACCTTTGCTCGACTGGATCGACTCATGACGAACGCCGATGCCTGGGACGCGCTGCGGCGCTTCACCAACGCGCGCATCGCGCTCGGCCGCGCGGGCAGCAGCCTGCCGACCGCGCCCTTGCTCGCATTCGAACTCGCGCATGCGCAAGCGCGCGACGCGGTGCATCAGCCGCTCGATACCGTCGCGTTGCGCGAAGCCGTTCGCGCCGCCGGCTTCGATACGCTCGATGCGCAAAGCGCCGCGCCCGATCGCGATCGCTATCTGCGTCGGCCGGATCTGGGCCGCGTGCTGAACGATGAAAGCGCGCAACGGCTTGCAGCGCACGCATCCGAAAGCGATATCGTTTTCGTCGCCGCCGATGGCTTGTCGGCCTTCGCCGCGCAACGTCACGTCGCGCCCTTGCTCGCGACATTGCGTGCGCGGCTCGACGGCTGGAACGTCGGTCCCGTCGTGATCGCGACGCAGGCGCGCGTCGCCCTCGGCGATCGCATCGGTGAGCTTTTGCGGGCGCAGATCGTCGTCGTAATGATCGGCGAACGGCCGGGGCTCAGTTCGCCCGACAGCCTCGGTCTTTACGTGACCTACGCGCCGCGCGCCGGACGCAACGACGCCGAGCGCAACTGCATATCGAATGTGCGGCCCGAAGGACTCGACTACGAAATCGCCGCATTCAAGCTGATGTGGCTGCTGAACGAAGCGCGCCGCCTGAAGCTCACCGGCGTCGGGCTGAAGGATCACAGCGGCGCGTTGCCCGCGTCCGACGCGAAATTGCCAGCCGATTAAACGCGCAACTTCCGATACAGCGTCGTGCGCGATATGCCGAGCGCGCGCGCCGTCGCGGATACATTGCCGCCGTGCGCCTTGAGCGCGGCGCTCACCGCGCTCGCTTCGATGTCGACAAGACGCGCGCCGTTCGCGGGCGGCGTTGCGTTATCGAATGTGGGCTGTTCGCCGAGTTCATCGACGAAATCGTGCGGAAGATGTTCGATGCGGATATGCGTGTCGTGATCGTCGAGCATCGCGGACGCCGTGCGCAGGACGTTGCTCAACTGCCGTATGTTGCCCGGCCACGGATGACGCGCGAAGAGCGCGAGCACGTCGTCGTCGACGTGCACGACGCGCCCGGCGAAACGCTCGTGCCGCAGAATCTTGTCGACGACCGCGCGCAGGTCGGAGCGCGCGGCAAGCGGCGGCAGCGTCACCGAAAGACCGTTGATCCGGTAATACAAATCTTCGCGGAATTCGCCCTGCGCGACGCGCTCGCGCAGCTTGCGATTGCTCGCGCAGACGAGCATGAAATCGACCGGCACCGCGCGCGCGGCGCCGAGCGGCTCGACGACGCGTTCCTGCAGCACGCGCAGCAGACGGCTTTGCATCGCGAGCGGCATGTCGCCGATTTCATCGAGAAAGAGCGTGCCGCCGTTCGCCTGCACGATCTTGCCGATCGCGCCGCGCTTCGCCGCGCCCGTGAACGCGCCCTGCGCATAGCCGAAAAGCTCCGATTCGATCAGCGTCTCCGGCAGCGATGCGCAGTTCACCGCAACGAACGGCCCCGCGCGGCGCGGCGAATCGTCGTGGATCGCGCGCGCGAGCATTTCCTTGCCCGCGCCCGTTTCACCGCCGATCAGAATCGGTATGTTCTTGCCGATGACCTTGCGCACGCGCGCGACGATGTCGTTCATCTGCGCATCGCCGGTACAGAGATCGGCGAGGCTCGAACCGGCGCGCTCGCGTGCGGGGATCGTGCTCGTCGTGCTCGGGACGCTCGACATGTTCCGCGCGTGAAAATCGACGCTCGCGAACACCGCGACGCCGCTATGCAGTTCGAGCCGGCAAGGCGCATCGCCCGCGCGCGCGATGAGTTCATCGACGCGCTCGCCGAACAGCGCATCGAGCGTCTGCGAACGCAAAGCGCCGAGTTCGAGACCGAGCTGAAACTGCGCGCTGCGGTTCGCGCAGAGCAGGCGCCCGTCGAGATCGAATACGGCGATGCCTTCCATCAACGTGCCGATGAACTCGGGCCGGCTATGGAAACGGATGCGCAGGCCGTCGCTGAAGCCGCTCGCGATCAGGCGGTTCTCGATCATCTGCGCGGACATTTTCACGAGCGCCATCGTGTGCTGGTGATAGCCGCGTCGGTCGCCGGTGACATCGAGCACGCCGGAGAGATTGCCGTGCGGATCGAGGATCGGCACGCTGGAACACGTCAGAAAGTGATTGGCGCGCAGGTAGTGCTGGTCGCCGTGCACGGTGACGGCCGTGCGCTCGGCGATCGTCGTGCCGATCGCGTTCGTGCCCTGATGCTCCTCGCTCCAGAGCGCGCCCGCGCGCAGCGCGACTTTTTCGGCGCGCGCGAGGAAGTCGTCGTCGCCGAGTGAATGCAGGATCAATCCGCTCGCGTCGGTGAGCGCGATCATGCTGTGCGTATTGGCGATCTGCGCGTACAGCGTTTCCATCACCGGCAGCGCGTGAGCGAAGAGCGCACGGCTTTCATCGAGCTTGACGGCGAACTCCGTGCCCGACAGCACGGCGTAATCCGGGCGCATCCTCTCGCACAGCCCGAACGTGGCCGAGCGCTCGTGCGAATGACGGATGACGTCGCGTTGCGCCGGCTGCAAGGCCGCGCCGATGGCATGCTGCATCGCCTCCTCCTTTTCGATTCACGGTCGCGTGAATGTCTTCTCGGGGCAATGTAACACCGTCGCCGCACGCGGGTCGATGCGAGGAACCACGCGGTACGGCGCCCGGCGCTTTCCCGCGCTACAGCACGAGCGAGCCCGCCGAAATCGCGACGACGAGGAATATGACGAACAGAATCAGGAAGATGAAGAAGCAGATCTTCGCGATGCCCGCCGCACCCGACGATACGCGCGTAAAGCCGAAGAATCCGGCGACGACAGAAATAATCGCGAAAAGAATGGCGAGCTTGAGCATGGCAGGTCCGATTTTTGTGTTGTGTTCGGTGACTGCTTGCAAGACCTGTGCCTCGGTTCTTCGCGGGCGGTGCTTATCGGAGTCGGCGGCAAAATCAGACCGTTAGTTGCAATGAAAGCGCGATAAAAAAGCGGGCAGTTCGACTGCCCGCTTCGAAGAGATCACCGTATGCCGCGCCCCCGATTGTCGGCTGCGGCGACCGTCGCGGGTGCGGCGGCGGCCGTCGCCGGGACAGGCTGACGGGTGCCGAGCCAGTTCGAGATCCGCTGATGCACATGCGGCACGGCAAGCAGCGCGCCGATCGCGATGGCGTCGGCGGCGAGTCCGGCAGGCACGTTGATGAGGCCATCGGTCAACGTGAACAGGATCGAATCGACGACGAGCGAAATCACCGTTCCCGCCACGAATGACACCATGCCCGCGCGTCCCAATGCGCCGACCCACGGCAGGCGCGTCGCCACCGCCTTGACGACGCCGTAGCGCGCCAGATTCGCCGCGATCCACGCGATGGCGAGGAAATTCACGACGCGCGGACCAGCAAGGTCGCGCTTGAAGGCGCTGTCCAGCACCGGCGGCAGCACGAGCAGCTTGTAATACGCCATGCCGGCGATCAGCGCCACGGCGCCCGCGCTCACGATCCAGCCGAAGCGGTTCGCGCTCACGCGTTGATAGATCGGCTGGCAGCGCGCCAGCACGCCGAGCACGAACATCAACTGCCAGGCGGCGGGATTGAAGTCCCACAGATTGTCGTCGACGGACGGCATGAATTCGCCGATCTGCGCCGCGAACGCCCACACCGCGAGGCTTAGACCGAGCAGCAGCCAAGGCTTGCTGCGCGCGAGCGGCAGCATGAGCGGCACGGCGAGTGCGAAGAGCGCGTACATCGGCAGGACGGCCGAGAGATAAGGCTGGCGCTCGAATGTGAGAATTTCCGCGATCGAGGAAACCGGCTGCGACATCAGCGTGTCCAGATCATGCAGCGCGAGATTCGGCGCGTGGCCAAAAAAGGGCCGCAGCAGGAACGATGCGACGAGCATCAGCGCCGCCGTGACGAGAAACGCCCGATAAAGCTCGAACGCGCGTTTCACGAAGCGCCTGCGCGCCGCGCTTTCGGAGCGGCGCTCCGCGAGCGACGCGTAGGCCGTCGCCGTGGCGAAGCCGCCGAGGAACACGAAGACTTCGGCGGCGTCATTGAGCGCGAAGGCATGCAGCGTGAAACGCGACACCATGCTGCCGCCGATATGATCGACGACGATGATCAGCAGTACCAGTCCCCGGAAGAAGTCCAGCTCGACGAGACGTTTTGATTTTTGCTGCATGCGGCTTGCTCAGTGTCCTTGCGGCGACAGTTAAACACGGCCGCGAACACGCGGCGCGAAAGCATTGGAGTTTACCCGTATTTGCGGCAGTGCATCACGCGAACAGATGCAAATAAGCGTTTCAAATCCGATATTTGTCGGTTTGAACAACATCTCGCGTCGGGGATTGTCACCGGCTGGTTTCGATCAGGCGCAAGCTTTCAAGTTCATTTCATTTTTCCCGCCGAACAGGCTAATATCTCGCCCTCATCTCGAACGCTCCCGAACCATGGACTATCTCGTTGCCCTTCTCGCCGATCCCGCCGCCTGGGCCGCACTCGCGACGCTCGTCGTCATGGAAGTCGTGCTCGGCATCGACAACCTGATCTTCATTTCGATCCTGACCAACAAGCTGCCCGCGGCGCACCGCGAACGCACGCAGCGCATCGGCATCGCGCTCGCGCTCGTGATGCGGCTCGGCCTGCTCGGCACGGTCGCGCTGATCGTCCGCCTCACCACGCCGATCTTCGAAGCGTTCGGGCACGGCTTTTCCTGGCGCGACCTGATTCTCATCGCGGGCGGCGTGTTTCTCGTCTGGAAGGCGACGACGGAAATCCGCCATCACGTCACGCACGACGCCGACGAACACGCCGGCCCCGCGTCGGGCAAGAGCCTGACGCCGCTGTCGGCGATCGGCCAGATCCTGCTGCTCGATCTCGTGTTTTCCATCGACAGCATCGTGACGGCGGTCGGCATGACCGAGCACATTCCGATCATGTTCGTCGCGGTGATCGCCGCCGTCACCGTGATGCTGTTCGCGGCCGGTCCGCTGTCGCGCTTCATCGAGCGCAATCCGACGATCGTCATGCTCGCGCTCGGCTTCCTGCTCGTGATCGGGATGACGCTGATCGCCGAAGGCTTCGGAACACACGTGCCGAAGGGCTACATCTATGCGGCGATGGCGTTCTCGGCGCTGGTCGAGGGCCTGAACATGCTCGCGCGGCGCGCCAAGGGACGCGTTCGCGAGTAGAGCGCGCGGGCGGACGTTCGCTAAAGTTTCGGCGCCATCCGGCCGATATCGGACGGATGAGCACCCAACCCGCTTCCACCGAACGCGCGCCCGGTCGGCGCTGGCTCAACGGCTCGCGCGTGAGCGCTTATTGCGCGACGATCCTCGTCGTGCTCCAGTGTTACGGGCTCGTTCTCGCCGTGCGCAGTGCCGTGGCGGAGAAAGGTCATCCGGCCGGCTGGGACTTTCTGACGTTCTGGTCGGCTGCGCGCCTCGCGCTCGCGGGGCATCCGCTCGACGCCTATTCGGCGGACGCGATCAAGCACGTCGCGCAGCAACTGGGGCCGCACATCATCCTGCCGGGGCCGTGGTTCTATCCGCCGAACTTTCTGCTGCTGGTGCAGCCGTTGGGCTTCCTGTCGGCGCCGCTTGCCTACGCGCTGTTCGCTTCGATTTCGTCGGTCGTCTTCGTGCTGCTGGCCCGCCGCGCGCTGCCGATCCCCGACATGATCATGTGGATCGTCGCGTTTCCCGGCATCTGGCTCAACGCGGCCCAGGGACAGAATGCCGCGCTCACCGCGAGTCTCGCGCTCGCCGCATTTCTCTCGATGCCAAAACGGCCGATGCTCGCGGGCGTCTTCATCGGCCTGCTTTCGATCAAGCCGCATCTGGCCATCCTGTTTCCGCTCGCGCTGGCGTGCGCGGGCATGTGGACGACCTTCATCGCCGCCGCGCTGACGACGATCCTGTTCACCACGGTTTCGGTCGCCGTCTTCGGCCTCGACATCCTGCCGGTCTTTCTCCACGGACTGCACGATGCCAACGGTTTCACCGCGAGCGGCAGTCTTCCTTGGTTCCAGATGGCGAGCCTCTTCGCGAGCCTGCGCATGGCGCACGTCGCGACCGGTCCCGCCTATGTCGCGCAGGCGTGTCAGGCGATCGTGGCGATCTGCGCCGTCGCGTGGGTATGGCGCAATGCGAAAGGACTGGAAGTTCGCGCGACGGCGCTCGTCGCCGCGACGTTCATGATCAGCCCCTACATCTATAACTACGACGGCGTGTGGCTCGGCATCCCGCTGGCACTCATCGCCGCGCGCGCGCTGCGCGACGGATGGCTGCGCGGCGAGCCCGCGATCCTGTTTTTCGCGTGGATCTATCCGCAGTTGGGAAATCAGTTGGCCAAGGACTGCGGCGTAGGTGTAGGACCGCTGGTTTTCGCGTTGCTGATTTTCGTGGCGGTGCGGCGCGCGCGTCTCGAAGCCGCGGGCGCCGATCCGTCGCGTTAAAGCGCGTCAGAAAGGCAGTTCGCGCTGCGGATTGTCGGGCGCGGGCTGGTTCGACGCCGCCGGCAGCGGTTGCGCGCGCAGCCAGCGTTCGATGGCATCGACGACATGTTGGCGCTCGGCGTCGTCGAGCGCTTTTCCCGCCGCGATGCCGTGCCATTTCGCGAGACACGAGCGGCAGCACGTCGCCGTCGCGTGCTGCGCGATGAAGACAGGATGCCCGCGAAACGGTGTCTGCTTGCCGTCGTTCAGCGGCGCTTGCGGCGCAAGCCGCTTGCCGATCAGCTCATGCGCCTGCGCGACGACCGTGTCGACGCCCTTCTCCCTTAAAACTTTCCCCTCACGCACGCCGAGCGCGAAACGGCGCCGGAATGCCGATTTCGCGAGCGCATCGAAGACGGCGTCGAGGTCGCGCATCGCGTCATCGATCCTTCGCGTAGAGCGTGGACTCCGCGAAGCCGTCGGCGGCCAGCACGCGTCCGACGAGAATCATCGCCGTGCGTTCCATGCCCGCCTCGCGCACTTTCGGCGCGATGTTCGCGAGCGTCCCTTCGACGCGCGTTTCGTCCGGCCAGCTCGCGCGAAATACGACCGCGACGGGACAGTCCGCGCCGTAATGCGGCACGAGCTCCGCGACGATGCGCTCGATATGCCGCACGCCCAGATGAATCGCGAGCGTCGCGCGATGACGCGCGAGATCGGCGAGGCTCTCGCCTTCGGGCATCGACGTCTTCGTCGCGTAGCGCGTGAAGATCACGGTCTGCGAGATGCCGGGCAGCGTCAGTTCGCGCTTTAGCGCCGCCGCCGATGCCGCCGTCGCCGTGACACCCGGCACCACTTCGTAGGGAATCGCGAGCGCGTCGAGCCGGCGAATCTGCTCGCCGATCGCGCCGTACAGCGACGGATCGCCCGAATGCACGCGCGCCACGTCGTGCCCGTTCGCGTGCGCTTCCTGCAGGAGCGCGACGATCGCGTCGAGATCGAGCTCGGCCGTGTCGATGCATTTCAGCGCGCGATGTCCGTCGAGGACTTGCGTCGGCACGAGCGAGCCGGCGTAGAGAATCACGGGACATGCGCGGATCAGCCGCTGCCCCTTTACTGTGATGAGTTCGGGATCGCCCGGTCCGGCGCCGATGAAATAAACGGTCATGGTCTGGTGAGCCAGTGTTGAAGCGCGTCGCGGGCGCTGGCGGCGTCGTCGAAAATACGGTCGGCGTCGGGAAGCGCGGGCCGCGTGAGCATGACGACGGCGATACCGCGTTCCCGCGCGACCGCGAGCTTCGCCTCGGTCGCCCGCCCGCCGCTGTTCTTGCTGACGACGACATCGATACGCGCCGCGTCGAACAAGGCGCGCTCGCCGGCGAGATCGAACGGACCGCGCGCATCGACAATGCTCGCGCGCGCGTTGCCCGGATGCGCGTCGAGACAGCGAATCGTCCAGTGCTGCGACGCGGGAATGTCGTGCAGATGCGCGAGCGCCTCGCGCCCGAGCGTGAAAAGCGGCCGATGAAACGGCGCGATGCATTCGACGATCTCGCGCCAGTCCGACGCCTCGCGCCAGTCGTCGCCCGCCTGCGGTTGCCATGCGGGACGGCGCACCGCCCAGAGCGGCACGTCGGCGAGCGCGCAGGCATCGAACGCGTGGCGGCTCATCTGCGCGGCATAGGGATGCGTCGCATCGACGACGAGCGTGATGTGCTCGTCGCGCAGATATCGCACGAGCCCGTCGATGCCGCCGAAACCGCCGACGCGCACCGTGCACGCCAGATCGCCCGGCACGCGCCCGAGGCCCGCGAGACTGTAGACGTGCGTCGCAGGAAGCGCACGCGCGATCGCGAGCGCATCGCCGGTGCCGCCGAGCAGCAGCACGCGCGTCATGCCGCGCTCCCGACGATATTGCCCTGCCGGTCGATCGCGAAGGTCTCGACTTCGATGCCTGGCGGCAGCGCGTCGAGCGCGACATCGCGCGCGCGTCGGCAGACGATATCGCCGAGCGCGATGCCTTCGGCGCGTGCGAGCTTGAGCGCTTCCTGACTCGTGTTGGCCGCGCGCATCGACGCCAGCAGTTCGGCGTTCGCGCCCGCATCGGCGGCCCAGACGGCGAGCAGCGGCAAGTCGATGCTCGAACTGCGGCTGTGCAGATCCATATGCCCCGCCGCGAGCTTGGACAGCTTGCCGAAGCCGCCGCACAGGCTCAGCTTGTCGACGCTCGCGCGGCGCAAATGCTTGAGCACCGCGCCCACGAAATCGCCCATTTCGATCAATGCGATGTCGGGCAGGCCGTAGCGCGCGCGCATCGCGTCCTCGCTCTGGTTGCCGGTGCACGCGGCGATATGCCGATACCCGTTCGCCCGCGCCACATCGATGCCCTGATGAATCGACGCGATGTACGCCGAGCACGAAAACGGTCTGACGATGCCGGTCGTGCCGAGTATCGACAATCCGCCGACGATGCCGAGGCGCGGATTCATCGTCTTCTGCGCGAGGGCTTCGCCGTTCTCCACGCCGATGGTCACGTCGAAACCGCCGCGATAGCCGACGCTTTTTGCGAGCGCGTCGAGATGCTCGGTCATCATCTTGCGCGGCATCGGATTGATCGCCGGTTCGCCGACGGCGAGCGCGAGGCCCGCGCGCGTCACCGTGCCGACGCCCGCGCCCGCATGAAAACGCACGCCCGGTTCCTCCGACAGTCGCACGCGCGCGAACACGAGCGCACCGTGCGTGACGTCGGGATCGTCGCCCGCATCCTTGATGACGCCGGCTTCGGCGGCGGCGCTTTCATCGGGTAAACGGCGGCAGAACGAAAGCATCATCGTCACGCGCTGGCCCTTCGGCAGGACGATCTCCGCGCGCTCGCTCGTCTCGCCGAGCAGCAAGAGGCGCGCGGCCGCGAGACTCGTCGCGGTCGCGCAGCTTCCTGTCGTGTAGCCGCTGCGCAGCGGCGCGGCTTTCTCCGGCGTCTCTTCACGCATGACGCATCACGGTTTGCTCGCGTGCAGGACGGTGATCGGCAGCGCCTGACGCCACGTGTCGAAGCTGCCGAGCGGTTCCGCCTGCGCGACGCCGATGCGCGTCAGCTCGCCGCCGTGGCGCGCGCGCCATTCGACGAGCGCCGCCTCGCTTTGCAGCGTCACCGCATTGGCGACGAGCCGCCCGCCCTGACGCAGACGCGCCCAGCACGCATCGAGCAGGCCCGGCACCGTCAATCCACCGCCGATGAACACCGCGTCCGGCGCGGGAAGGCCGTCGAGCGCGGCGGGCGCTTCGCCTCTGACGAGTTGCAGCGCGGGCACGCCGAGCGCATCGCGGTTGTATTCGATGAGACGCTGACGGCTCTCGTTCGCTTCGATCGCGATCGCCCGACACGCGCCATGCGCGCGCATCCATTCGATGCCGATCGAGCCGCAGCCCGCGCCGACGTCCCACAGCAGTTCGCCGGGCTGCGGCGCGAGGCGCGCGAGCGTCACGGCGCGCACGTCGCGCTTCGTCAACTGGCCGTCGTGGCGGTAGGCGTCGTCGGCGAGACCGGGCGTGAGCGGCGGCCCGGCGTGGCCGGCGTGCGTCCGGCACTCGATCGCGATGAGATTGAGCGCGGCAACGACGGGCTCGCGCCAGTCGTCGGCACGCTCGTCGATGCGGCGTTCGTCGCTGCCGCCGAGATGCTCGAAGACGGTCATGCGGCTCGCGCCGAAACCATGCGCGGTCAGAAGCGTGGCGACGGCGGCGGGCGTCGTGCCGTCCGCGCTCAGCACGATGAGGCGCACGCCGCGATGCAGATTCGCGAGCAGCGACGCCGCCGGCCGCCCGACGAGCGATACGCAGACGGCGTCTTGGAGCGCCCAGCACAGGCGCGCCGCCGCGAGCGACAGCGACGACGGCGCGGGAATGACGCGCATTTCGCCGTTGGCGACTTCGCGCGCGAGCGTCGCGCCGACGCCGAAGCACATCGGATCGCCGCTCGCGAGCACGCAGATGCGCGTCTTGCCGTCGCCGCGGTCGGCGAGCACGGCATCGAGCGAGAAGGGTTTCGGCCACGGCATGCGGCGCGCGGCGATGCGATCCGGCAGCAACGCGAGATGACGTTCGCCGCCGTGAATCGACTGGGCGTCGAGAAGCGCGCGACGCGCGGCGCGGGAAAGTCCGTGCCAGCCGTCTTCGCCGATGCCCACCACGGTCAGCCAGTTCGACATGCGCGGTCTCCTTGCTGCGATTCCGATCGCGTTCCCGGATACATGCCGGAAGCGCTCGGAGGGTCGATAAAAGCGGGCATAATACAGGTCCGTCGGCGCCCGGGGTCGTGAGACCGAGGGCTTAAAAGGGAACACAGCAAAACTGTGGCTGCCCCCGCAATTGTACGCAGCGAGTCCGCGCTCCACTGCCACTGGTTTTTACCGGGAAGGCCGGCGCGAATGTCGACCTGCCAGCCAAGAGACCTGCCGACCCAACGCATTCGCGCGACGCCGACCGGGCGGGGTGTACCGGTTCGCTCATCACGCGCGAAGCCCAACGGGTCACGCTTTTGAATTCTTTCGACCGCTCATCGCTCAACGCAACGCCGCGTGCTTCCGCATGCCCGGGCCTGATGCGCATCGTGCCCGCGTGCGATGGCGGCCTTGCGCGTCTGCGTCTCGCGGGCGGCGTGTTGAGCACGCGGGCGGCGCGGGCCGTCGCGCGCGCGGCTCGCGAGTGCGGCTCGGGCGTGATCGAAGTGACCAATCGCGCGAATCTGCAACTGCGCGGCATTCGCGACGATGCCCACGCCGCGCTCGTCGACATCGCCCTCGACGCGGGCCTCGGCCCGTCGACGGCGGGCGCAGACGACATCCGCAACGTAATGCTGAGCCCGCTCGCGGACCACGGCACGCGCGCGCTCGCCGCGCGGATCGTCGATGCGATGCAGGCCGATGCGTCGCTGCATGCGCTGTCGCCGAAATTCGCGCTCCAGCTCGACGCCGGCGAGCGCATCGCGATGCTCGATCATCCGCACGATCTTTGGCTTTCCGCCATCGAGGATGGCGCGCGCTTCGCATTCGGCCTCGCCGGAACGATGCGCGATCCGGCGCTCGGCGCGATCTCGCGCGACGATCTCGTGATGTTCGTCCTGAACGTGTTGCGCAGCTTTCTCGCGCTGGCGACGCCTGAAGAACATCGCATGCGCGATCTGCTTGCGCGTATCGGCGTTGCGCGCTTTCTCGACGCCTTGCGTTTCGACGCCGATATCGCGACATGGACACGCGCACCCGCCGATGCATCGCTGCGTCTCGGCGCGCACGAGGAGCCGCATCGCGCGACGTGGTACGCGGGTGCGCAAACGCCGCTGGGCCGTCTCGATGCGACGACGCTCGAAGCGCTCGCCAATCTCGCCGACGCACACGGCGCAAGCCGCCTGACGATGACGCCGTGGCAAAGCGTGCTGATTCCCGGCCTCGCGGCGCATTCAGCGCATGACGTGCTGCAAGGGCTGCACGCGCTCGGCCTTGCAACCGGCGCGCACGAACCGCTCGCGCGCCTCATCGCGTGCGCGGGTTCGGAAGGCTGCGCAAAGAGCCGTGCCGATACCAAAGCCGATGCTCACCGGCTCGCCGCGCTCCTGCCTTCGGATGACGGGACGCAGGTGCATCTGAGCGGCTGCGAGCGTTCGTGCGCGGCGGCGCATCCGGTTCCGGTCACGCTCTACGCAGTCGCGCCCGGACGATACGACTTACATCGCGACGCACGAGCCGTCGCGCGCAATCTGACCATCGAAGAGGCGGCCGAACGGCTCGCCCGGAGCCATGCCGATGCTTGACTACATCCGCGACGGCGCGGAGATTTATCGTCAGTCCTTTGCGACGATCCGCGCCGAAGCCGACCTCGCCGCCATTCCCGCCGATCTGGAGAAGCTCGCCGTGCGGCTGATCCATGCGTGCGGCATGGTGGATATCGTGAGCGATCTGCGCTTCTCGCCCGGCGCGGGCAGCATCGGAAGAAAGGCGCTTGCAGCAGGCGCGCCGATCCTGTGCGATGCGCGCATGGTCGCCGAGGGCATCACGCGCGCGCGCTTGCCCGCCGACAACCGCGTGATCTGCACCTTGAGCGATCCCTCGATTCCCGAGCGCGCCCGCGCGATGCGCAACACGCGCTCGGCCGCCGCGCTCGAACTATGGCGTGCGCAACTCGAAGGCGCGATCGTCGCGATAGGCAACGCGCCGACCGCGCTCTTCCATCTGCTCGACATGATCGATGCCGGCGCGCCGAAGCCCGCGCTCATTCTCGGCTTTCCGGTCGGTTTCATCGGCGCGGCGGAATCGAAAGCGATGCTCGCCGCCGATAGCCGCGGCGTGCCCTTCGTCGCGCTGCTCGGCCGGCGCGGGGGCAGCGCGATGGCAGCGGCCGCAGTGAACGCACTTGCTTCGGAGGCCGAATGATGCGCGGACGTCTCTTTGGATTAGGCGTCGGCCCGGGCGATCCGGAGCTGATCACCGTGAAGGCGCTGCGGCTTTTGAAGACCGCGCCGGTGGTCGCGTATTTCGTCGCAAAGGGCAAGAAGGGTAATGCGTTCGGCATCATCGAATCGCATCTCGACGATACGCAGATGCGCCTGCCGCTCGTCTATCCGGTGACGACCGAAGCGCTCGAACCGCCGCTCTGCTACGAGACGATCATCAGCGCGTTCTACGACGAAGCCGCGCTCACGATATCCGGTCATCTCGAATCCGGCCGCGATGTCGCCGTGATCTGCGAGGGCGATCCGTTTTTCTACGGCTCGTACATGTATCTGCACGATCGTCTCGCAGCACGCTTCGATGCAGAGGTCGTGCCGGGCGTGTGCTCGATGCTCGGCGGCGTGGCCGTGCTCGGCGTGCCGCTCGTGTATCGCAATCAGAGTCTGTCGGTGCTGTCGGGCGTGCTGCCTGAAGACGATCTGAAGCGCCGTCTCGAAGCAGCCGATGCGGCCGTCATCATGAAGCTCGGCCGCAACTTCGAGAAAGTGCGGCGCGTGCTGGGCGAACTCGGCCTCGACGATCGCGCGTTGTATGTCGAGCGCGCGACGATGGCCAACCAGCGCATCGTGCCGCTCGATGAAGTCGATCCGATGGCATCGCCGTATTTCTCGCTGCTCGTCGTGCCGGGGAAAAAATGGCGTGCATGAAGGCTTCCATGCCGATGGCGATCGTCGTGCTCGGCGCGGGCGCGCTCGATACCGCGCGTCGCATTCAGGCGCGCTTTCCGCAATCGCGCGTGCATGGACTGGCGAGCCGCGTGAGCGCGGACATCGCGTATGACGACTTCGGCGCGCACGTGCGTGGTCTGTATGCGTCGGGCGCGGCGATCGTCGCGCTGTGTTCCGCGGGCATCGTGATTCGCGCGCTTGCATCCTGTCTCGCCGACAAAGGCAACGAACCGCCCGTGCTCGCCATCGCGCAGGATGGCAGCGCCATCGTGCCGCTGCTCGGCGGCATGAGCGGCGTGAATGTGCTTGCGCGCGAGATCGGCGACGCCTTGCAAGTCGCACCCGCGATCACGACGAGCGGCGAATTGCGCTTCGGGAAATGTCTGCTGGCGCCGCCCGAAGGTTATGCACTTGCGGATATCGAGCAAGGCAAGCGTTTCGTGTCCGACCTGCTGGCGGGCGCGACGACGCGCATCGAAGGCCACGCGCCCTGGCTCGACGATGCCGCGCTGCCTCGCAACGACGATGCGCGTCTTGCCGTTCGCATCACGCCGCTTGCCACGCGCGATGAAAACAGCCTCGTGATTCATCCGCGTTGCGTGCTTGCGTGGATCGAAGATATTTCACACGACGATGACGTCGCCGAACGCGTGCGAGCTGCCTTGAACGAACGTGGTCTCGCACCGCTTGCGCTCGCGGCGTTGACCGCGCCCGCTCGCTACATGGCTTCGCGTCCGCTCGAAGATGCGGCGCGTGCGCTCGATGTGCCGTTGCGCTTCTGCGATGCCCCGCCATTCGCTCGCAACGATGCGCGAGGCGTTGCGCTGCACGTCAGCGATACGCCGATCGATGCGGGATCGATCGGCCATGCGCGCGGCACGCTGACGGTGATCGGCCTTGGTCCCGGCAAGGCGGAACTGATGACGCCCGCCGCAAGAAGCGCGCTTCACGACGCACAAGACGTGCTCGGTTACGAGACGTATGTGCGTATGGCGGGACCGTTTCGCGACGACCAGCGCGTGCACATCACCGACAATCGCGAGGAACTGCAGCGCGCGCGACACGCGTTCGAACTCGCGAGTGAAGGCCGACGCGTGATCGTGGTGTCATCGGGCGATCCCGGCGTGTTCGCGATGGCCGCAGCGGTGCTCGAAGCACTCGACGAAGGACGCGCCACGCATCCCGAATGGAATGCGGTGAAGCTTCAGATCGTGCCGGGCGTGTCGGCCTCGCTCGCGACGGCCGCGCGCGCGGGTGCGCCGCTCGGCCATGACTTCTGCGTGTTGTCGTTGTCGGATAACTTGAAGCCGTGGAGCGTGATCGAGAAGCGCATCGCGCATGCAGGCGAAGCGGATCTTGTGATGGCCTTCTATAACCCGCTGTCGAAGGCGCGGCCGTGGCAGTTCGATCGTGCGATCGACGTCGTGAAGCGATATCGGGACTCGGACACGCCGGTCGTGCTGGGAAGAGATATCGGACGTCCGGCGGAGGCTTTGCGCGTCATTGAGCTCGGTGAACTGAAGAGTGAGCTCGTCGACATGAGGACGATGGTCATCGTCGGATCATCGATGACGCGTGTCGTCGGGGATTGGGTTTATACGCCGCGGTGGTATGACTGAGGATGCGTCGAGAGTCAATGCTTGCCCGCTTTTGAACGCGAACGTACCGTCCAGTCAGGGTGCGCTACCCGTCGTTTGACCAGCCGCTCCAATTCCTTGCTGTGGTACAGGTCGAGGCACTTGAGAAAATCGAAGCGAATGTCCGTTCCCTTCGCTTCGGCCTCGACAAGCGGATTATAGTAATCGCGCCGTAGATACTTGCGCACTAGCGCCTCCACTTCCGCGGGACTTTTATCGAGGTCGTAATAAGTCCAGTCTCTCAGTGCGCTCGCGCTACTTCCGGCATCGACGGCTGCGTCGTTACTGCCTTTGTACGCTGTGGCGACGCATATGGCCAAGACCATGTCCTTGTAATTCTGGGCGTAGGTGCGCGATGGCGCTTCCGGAGAGTTTTCGTTGGGGGGAATGGTCTGTCCGCTTGCCGTAGCGCACGCCAGCGCGAGAATCACCAGGCTGGTCCATCGCTTCATGACAGGCTCCAAAAATGCGCCTGGTCGGTCCTGTTTCGAACCGCAGGTTCGTTGAAGTAACAACTGTCGTAGCAAACGATACCGTTGTACAAGGTGGCATGGCCTTGTGCGTCTCGCCATCCCGACGTTTCAAAGAGAATCACACCTTTTTTGCCTGCGAGCCTGCCGCCTCCCGAGGGCGGATATTCAATCGTTTCCGGCTTGCCCCAACGCTGTTTGAGAAATTCGATGAGGTCCACCACGCGAAAGAAGTAGCGTCGACGATCAGCGCCTGAAACCGTCTTCCCATCGATGGCTGGAATGGTCACGCCCGAGTGATTCAAGATATAGCTCATGCGAACCGCGCATGTGTTCTTCCACCTCGCTTCCGCACCCACCTCGTTGATGTTGGCGGCTACCTTCCCACCGATTACCGTCGCGATCTTCCCCTCGGATTCGATGGATCGAAGATTTCCATGGATGCCGACCACGCGGCCGCAAAGCTTGGTCTGTACATTTGTTATCCTAATTATTCATAGCCAAACAACTCCGAAACATGCAGGCGACTATAAAGTCGATATGGCTCGCTGAATCGCTGCAAGCCTGATCGCGCAAAATTCGGACAATCACCGTGGCAGTCGGCAATATTCGAATCGATTGCTCAACAATCCGAGATTCTTATCAGCGCATCCGCAAGCACATATCTCGCGCTCCACTCGCGCGCGAGCGCCTCGCCGCGCCCGACCCGAATCGCGCCTTCCTCGAAATCGACGACGACGATCTCATCCGCTGCGTGAGGTGCTTGCGGTTGCTCGTTCGTTCGCCCGTCGGTGAGCACCCACAAGCAGCGCCGTTGCACTGGTCTGCGCCGAGCCGCCCTTTCAAGCACCGTTCCCGCGCTCGCCAGCCCAAGCGCGAGGGGCGTGCCGCCACCGCCGCCGATCGGCGCGACCCACCGCTCATTGAACCAATGCGCCGCGCCCGGCTGACGACGCACTTCCGCGCGTGCACCGCCGAAACATATCAGCGCAATCTCCGCCCGCTCACGATAAGCGCGATCGAACAGCGCGACGAGCATGCCCTTCGCGCGCGCAAGGCGCTCGCCGGCGAGCATCGAGCCGGAGCAATCGAGCAGAAAACAATGCAGCACCGCACCGTCGCCCTGCGTGCGCCGATATCGCAAATGCTCCGTAGCAAAACGCGCGGAACGCTTTGCGCGCAATGTCGCCATCCAGTCGATCGACGCGCTGACTTCGCCCTCGCGCGTCGCGCTGCGGCTTTTCGCGAACGCTTCGTTCCATCGAAGACGATGCCTTGTGTCGAAGGCATTCGCGTCGCGCCTTCGATGGTTCAGGCTTTTTTTGCGGCGAGCGGCCTCACTTGCTTGACCTTCGCGGTTCCCGTCGGCTCCGGCGGCATGTAGCCCCAATCCGCTTGGTTCGAGCCTGCATCGGGCGACGTCGACTCGCGGCCTGCCGGTTCGCGTGAAGGCGCTTCCCCTTCTCTTCGCCGATGCTTAAGCACCGCATCGGCGACGCGTTCGACGTGCGTGACGTTCACGCCCGCTGCTTCCTCCAACGCAGCCAGCGCTCGCGCCGCGCGCAGCATGACGATGTCCGCACGCAAGCCGTCGACATGCGCCTCGATGCAAAGCTCGCTCACGCGCGCATGAACCGCATCATCGAAATCGAATGACGACAATGCCGCGCGCGCCGCGTGAATGCGCAATTCCAGCGAAGCCTGCTCGTCGCGATGCCGCGCGCGAAACGCATCAGGATCGGCATCGAATGCAAGACGCGCCTTGACGATACGTTGCCGCACGAGCGCATCGAAGCAATTGTTCATCTCCACGGCAAGACCGAAACGATCGAGCAATTGCGGCCGCAACTCGCCCTCTTCCGGATTCATCGTGCCGATCAGCACGAAGCGCGCGTCGTGCCGATGCGAAATGCCATCGCGCTCGACGATGTTCACGCCGCTCGCCGCGACATCGAGCAACTGATCGACGAGCGGATTCGGCAGGAGATTCACTTCATCGACATACAGCACGCCCCGATGCGCCTTCGCAAGCAGGCCCGGAGAAAACTTCACACCGCCGTCGCGCAATGCGCTTTGGATGTCGAGCGTGCCGATCAACTGTTCCTCGCTCGCGCCGAGCGGCAAGGTCACGAGCTTCCCTTCGGGCAGCAACTCCGCGAGTGCGCGCGTCGCGGTGGATTTCGCGGTGCCGCGCGGCCCGCTCACGAGCACGCCGCCGATCGAAGGATCGACGGCCGCGAGCAAAAGCGCCTGCTGCAAGGGCGCCTGTGCGACGAGCGCCGAAAAAGGAAACACGGCAGATGTGATGGATTCGTTCAAGAATGTCGGCCTTCGATGTGCTGTTCGACATCGAGCAGATGCCGTTCGACCTGCTCGCGATAGCCAGCGGGTTGCTGCCACAGACCGCGTTGCATCGCTTCGAGCAGACGCTCGCAGATCGATTGCAACGCGTGCGGATTGTGCTGCGCAATGAACTCGCGCGTGTCGGCATCGTTCACATAGGCATCGGTGACCAGCGCGTACTGATGATCCGACACGACGCGCGCGGTGGCGTCGTAGCCGAACAGGTAATCGACGGTCGCCGCGAGTTCGGACGCGCCCTTGTAACCGTGCCGCTTCACGCCATCGATCCACTTCGGATTGACCACGCGTGAACGCACCACGCGCGCAATCTCTTCGTTCAGCGTGCGAACGCGCGGCGCAGCGGGATTGCTGTGATCGGCGTTATACGTCTGCGGCTGCACGCCCGACAGATAGCGCACGGCCGCGACCATGCCGCCCTGGAACTGGTGATAGTCGTTCGAATCGAGCAGATCGTGTTCGCGATTGTCCTGGTTCTGCACGACGACATCGAGCGTCGATAGCCGCGCGCCGAAGCTCGCGCGTGCTTCGACGCCGTCGCCCGATTGCGAATACGCGTAGCCGCCCGCGCTTTGATACGCGGCGGAAAGATCCGCATCGGTCTGCCATTGCTTTGCGTCGATCAGTTCCTGCAGACCCGCGCCGTATGCGCCCGGCTTCGTGCTGAACACGCGCCAGCCCGCTCGACGCCGCGCGTCCTTCGTCTCGATGCCGCGCGCGATCAGCTCGTCGCGCTCACGAAGGATGCGCGCGCGGATCGGGTTGACATCGGCGGGCTCGTCGTCCAATTCGGCGACGGCCTGCACCGCCGCATCGAAGAGATGAATGAGATTCGCGAACGCATCGCGGAAGAAGCCCGATACGCGCAATGTCACATCGATGCGCGGCCGGTTGAAGATCGAGATCGGCAGAATCTCGAAGTCGGTCACGCGATGACTGCCCGCCGCCCACTTGGGCCGCACGCCGATCAACGCGAATGCCTGCGCGATATCGTCGCCGCCGGTCCGCATCGTCGCCGTGCCCCACACCGACAAGCCGATTGCCCGCGGAAAATCGCCGTGATCCTGCACATGGCGTTCGACCAAGGCGTTCGCCGACTTTACGCCGAGCGACCATGCGGCTTGCGTCGGCAATGCGCGCGTATCGACGGAATAGAAGTTGCGGCCGGTGGGCAGCACGTCCGGTCTGCCGCGCGAAGGCGAGCCGCTCGGACCCGGCGGCACGAAACGGCCTTCGAGACCTCGCTTCAGTTGCGTCAGCTCTTGCGGGCCGCACGCATCGAGCCGCGCGAGCACATCGCCACGCAGACGTTCGAGCACGAGCGATGCACGCGGTCCGGGCGCGGCTGCGTCAGCATCGGACAATAGTTGCATCGCTAACGATTCGAGGCGCTCGCGCGTATCGCCTTGATGACGCCACGGCGCTTCACTCACATCGGCAAGTGCTTGCGGACGCGGGCCGGTCCACGGCGCGGCCCAATCCGCATCGAGCGGATCAAAGATATCGGGCAATTGCAGATCCCGTGCGATCGCGACGATCAGGCTCGCGTTCGCGCCCTGGCCGTCGCCGATCGGAAAGCGGCCGAGCGCGAGCAGCGTGTCGCGTCGTTGCACGCCTTGCGGCGAGACACCGAATACATGCAGGCCGTCGCGAATCTGCGCTTCCTTCAGTTCGCAGAGATAGGCATCGGCGCGCGTGAGCAACGCGTCTTCACCCACGGTATCGCGTGGCGCATCCAGCCCGAGTTCCTCGTGCAGCCGGTTCTCGACGATGTTCGCGAGAATCGTCTTGCGCAGCAGCTTCGCGCGGCGCACATCGACCATCAACGCTTCGTAGTATTCGTCGACCTGACGCTCGAGATCCTGCAATGGCCCATAGTTCTCGGCGCGCGTGAGCGGCGGCATCAGATGATCGATGATCACGGCCTGCGCGCGGCGCTTCGCCTGACTGCCTTCGCCCGGATCGTTGACGATGAACGGATAGAGATGCGGCATCGGTCCGAGAATCGCATCCGGCCAGCACGATGACGACAACGCGACGCTCTTTCCCGGCAGCCATTCGAGATTGCCGTGCTTGCCGACATGCACGAGCGCATCCGCCTGAAAGCGCAGACGCAGCCAGAAGTAGAACGCGAGATAGGAATGCGGCGGCACGAGTTCGGCATCGTGATAGCTCGCGTAATCGTTGCGCTGCCGCGAACGCGAGGGCTGGATGCCGATGAACACTTCCCCGCAGCGATAGCCCGCGATCATGAAACGGCCGCGTCTGATCGTCGGGTCGTCTTCGGGTGCGCCCCAGGTTTTTTCGAGCGCGGCGCGCGCATCGGCGGGCAGCGTGCGATACGCGTCGAGATAGTCATCGAGCGAAAGACTCTGCAACGCAGGGCGCATATCGCGGACGACGGGATCGTTGGTCACGCCTTCCGTCAACGCGGCGATGAGCGCATCGCCGTTCGGCGGCATCGTGCCGACGCGATAGCCTTCTCGCGCGAGCATCGACAGAATGTTGATCGCGGATGCGGGCGTATCGAGTCCCACGCCATTGCCGATGCGCCCTTCGCTCGCCGGGTAGTTCGCCAGCACGAGCGCGATGCGCTTCTGCGCGTTCGGCGTATGACGCAGCTTGGTCCACCGCCGGCTCAGTTCGGCGACGAAGCGCACGCGCTCCGCGTCGGCCTGATAGCGCACGACATCCACCTGCGTATGCTTGCAGTGATATGCGAGCCCCTTGAAACTCACGGCGCGCGTGATGATGCGGCCATCGACTTCGGGAAGCGCGACATGCATGGCGACGTCGCGCGAATTCAGGCCGTGATTGTCCTTCTGCCAGTCATCGCGATTGCCGCCGCTCAGGATGACTTGCAGCACGGGCGCATCGCCCGCGACTTCGAACGCTTCGTCCTCGCCGATCACGCTCGCCGCAAAAGCCGTCGTGTTCAATACAAGCGATGCGCGATGCTGCGCGCACAAACGCTCGACCACTTCGCGGCTCACGCTTTCCTTGAGCGACGAAATCGCGATCGGCAACGGATTCATGCCTTCTTTTTCGAGCGCTTCGATGAGCGCATCGAACACGGCCGTATTGCCCGATTGCAAATGCGCGCGGTAAAACAGAATCGCGGCGACGCTCGCGCCTTCGGTCCAGCGCGCCTGCCAGTCGTCGATGACCGCGATTTCGCGCTCGGGATGATAGATCGCGACGGCGGGCAGCGGACTCGGCGGCTGCGGCTCGCGCCCGAAGCCGAACGCGCGATGCGCGATCGCGCGTAGAAACTCCTCGGCATTGCGCGCGCCGCCTTCGCGCAGATAGCGCGACAGCTCGCGGCAAAACGCTGCATCGGCCGTGCTCTTGCCGATAAGATTCGGGTCCTCGGTGAGATCGCCCGAAAACATCGCGAGCATCTGCTTGCGCTCTTTCGCGAGCGCGACGAGCCGCTCGATGCCGTACGGCCAGTACGATTCGCCGCCGAGATGATCGACGATCACGACCTTCGCGTGACGCAATACATCGTCGACATAGAAATCGACCGATGCGGGCTGACGCAGAAACGATTGATTCGCGAGCCGCACGTCGGGAAAGCCGGGCTCGAGACGCGGAAACGCGCTCGCGAGCAACGCGAGCGTCGTATCGGCGGAGCTGAGCACGACGATCGGCGCGCTCGTCTGATCGATACGCATGACGCCCTGCGCGTCGTCGACGAAGCCTCCCGGCGTCGTGCGGAGCAGATGCATCGCGGTTACGCCTGCACGGGCGCGCTCGCGAGCGCGGCGTCGAACGCGCGTTGCAGCGTCGCGCGTTCGAGGTCTTCGCCGATCAGCACGAAGCGGCTTTGGGTCTTCGCTTCGCCCGCTTCCCAGCGGCGGTCGAAGTAACTGTCGAAGCGTCGTCCGACGCCTTGCACGACGAGCCGCATCGCCGCGCCCGGCAACGCAGCGAAACCCTTCACGCGATAGATCGTGTGCTGCTCGACGAGCGCATGCAGCGCGGCCAGCGCCTGCTCGCGCGATTCGACGTTGCCATGCACGACGACCGAATCGAACTCGTCATGATGATGATCGGCGTGGCCTGCTTCATCGGGCGAACCGTGATGATCGTGCCGCAAATGAATCGTCTCTTCCGATGCCGATTCGAGACCGAGCAATGTATGCACATCGAGCCTGCCCATCTGCGCGGGCACGATCTTCACTTCGGGCGGAATCTCGGGCCGCACGAGCGCTTCGACCTTTCGCAGCGCTTCATCATCCATGAGATCGGTCTTGTTGACGATGACGAGGTCGGCAGACGAAAGCTGGTCCTCGAACAGTTCATGCAGCGGCGATTCGTGATCGAGATTGGGATCGGCCTTGCGTTGCGCATCGACGGCGACGGGATTCGCCGCGAACTGACCGCTCGCGGCAGCGGGTCCATCGACCACGGTCACGACGGCATCGACGGTGAATGCGTTCTTGATCGACGGCCAGTTGAACGCCTGCACGAGCGGCTTCGGCAAAGCGAGACCGGACGTTTCGATCAGCACGTGATCGATGCTCTCGCGCCGCTCGACGAGTTGTTCCATGACCGGATAGAACTCTTCCTGCACGGTGCAGCAGAGACAACCGTTCGCGAGCTCGTACAGATTGCGGTCTTTGGAGCCGGCTTCATCGTCGCAACCGATGCCGCAACCCTTCAAAATCTCCCCGTCGATGCCGAGCTCGCCGAACTCGTTGACGATCACCGCGATGCGCTTGCCTTGCGCATTGGAGAGGATATGCCGCATCAGTGTGGTCTTGCCGCTGCCGAGAAAGCCGGTCACGACCGTGACGGGAATCTTGCGGGTTTGCATCGTCGCTCCGTGGCTTCGGTTGCATGCGCTTCATGTCGCGCGATGCCTGGCAACGCGGCTGGATGAAAGGGAAACGCACGCTTTTATGGATCATGGGCCGCGCCGCATCCCCGCGACAGCAAGCCCCGCTCAAAGTCTGGCCGGTATCCGGGCTGACGACGACGCCGCTTCGCCTTCCCGCGCGTTTCTCACGCGCAGTGGCTTCGAAGCCGGCTTCCCGTACACGCGATGAAAATGCCGTGCGCGGTGAATCGCTTACCGTTGCGGGGGCAGCGCAGGTTGACGTGCGTTCGACGAATCGAAAGGAACGCGCCCTGCTTCCCGTTTAACTGCGCACGAGAGAATCCGCGCGCGAGCACCAAAACTGCGTGAAAGTCTAGGCCCGGCGGGCGCGAGCGTCAAGAAAGGTGGTAAGGTCGGCGCACATGGAATTCGTCATCGCCCACATGAATCAGCCCGCTGTCACGCGTCTTGCCGTGGGGATCGGCTGCACGCGGGGCGCGAGCGCCGACGCAATCGAGCACGCCGTGCGCGGCGCTTTGGGCACGCTTGCGTTCGGCGACATCGCCATCATCGCGAGCATCGACGCGAAACGGCACGAGGCGGGACTGCTCGCGTTCTGCGAGCGTCATCGTCTGACATTGCGCTTCTACGGCGCCGATGAAATCGCGCAAGCGCCGCGCACGGCGATATCGCATCATGCAATGGCGCATATGAACGTCGATGGCGTATGCGAGCCTTGCGCGCTGCTCGCGGGCAACGCGCGAACGCTCATCGTGCCAAAGACGATCGATTGTGGCGTAACCGTCGCGATCGCAGCGATGCATGCGCCCCGCGCGAACGGAACATGAATACCGGTCTTGCGGTCGTGCGCGGACGCGGCGTTTCGGCGAGCGGCTTCGCCACGACCGGTTTGAACTTGTCGCGGCAAAGCCAGACGAGAACGCCAAGCGCGACGAGTTCCAGATAGAGATAGAGCGCGTCCATTTGCTTGCTCCTCGAGTCGGTGATTACGTTGATTGCATGATGCCTGCCGTCTGTTAGCGCAGAATTAAGCCGCCGCCTGTTGTACGATACGGCCGTCTTTCTCTGGAGCTCCCGTGAAAACCGATACCGAATCGCATCTGCGCATGACCCAGCGCCGCAAGGAAGGCCACGAGAAAAAGCAGGCCGCCGCCGATCACGAGAAAGGCCTTTTGATCGTGAATACCGGCAACGGCAAGGGCAAGACAACGGCCGCGTTCGGCATGGCGGTGCGCGTGCTCGGACACGGCATGAAGCTCGGCGTCGTGCAGTTCATCAAGGGCGCGCTGCATACATCGGAGCGCGATTTCCTCGGCGCAATCGCGCATTGCGATTTCGTCACCATGGGAGATGGCTACACCTGGAACACGCAGAATCGCGAAGCCGACATGGCCACCGCGCGCAAGGGCTGGAACGAAGCGCGCCGCATGATCGAGAGCGGCGAATATCAGATGGTCGTGCTCGACGAACTCAACACCGTGCTCAAGTACGAGTATCTGCCGCTCGATGAAGTGCTCGACGTGCTGAAGGCGCGGCCCGCGATGCTGCATGTCGTCGTGACCGGTCGCCACGCGCCCGATGCGTTGATCGAACTTGCCGATCTCGTCACGGAAATGCGGCTCGTGAAGCATCCGTATCGCGAGCAAGGCGTGAAAGCGCAACGCGGCGTCGAGTTCTGAGCGATGCCCGACTGCCCCGCTCTCTTCATCGGCGCGAGTGCGTCGCATCAAGGCAAGACCACGGTGACGGCGGCGCTTGCGCGTCATCACGCGCGCCGAGGCCTGACGGTACGCGTGTTCAAGACCGGCCCGGATTTTCTCGATCCGATGATTCTCGAACGCGCATGCGGCGCGCCCGTTTATTCGCTGCATCTGTCGATGGTCGGGCTCGATGCGTGCCGCGCGTTGCTCGCCAAGGCCGCGCGCGAGGCCGATCTCATTCTCATCGAAGGCGTGATGGGTCTCTTCGACGGCACGCCGAGCAGCGCCGATCTGGCCGCCACGTTCAACGTACCGGTGCTCGCGGTGATCGGCGCGCACGGCATGGCGCAGACGTTCGGCGCCATCGCGTTCGGGCTCGCGCGTTATCGCGAAGATGTGCCCTTTCATGGCGTGCTCGCGAATCGCGTTGCATCGGCGCGTCATGCGCAGATGTTGTCGGAGACTATCCCCGTCGACTTGCGTTATTGCGGCCATCTGTCGAATGCGGACGATATCGCCTTGCCCGAGCGTCATCTCGGTCTCACGCAGCCCGATGAAATCGCGGGCCTCGACGCACGGCTCGACCGCGCCGCCGATGCAATCGCGCAAACGACGCTCGCCGATCTTCCGCCGCCCGTTCATTTCGACGATGCGACGCTGCCCGCGCCGCCGCGTCTGCTCGACGGCGCGCATATCGCCATCGCTCGCGATGCGGCGTTCTCGTTCGTGTATCCGGCGAATGTCGATGTGCTCATCGCCATGGGCGCGCGCATCAGCACGTTTTCTCCGCTCGCCGACGAACCCGCGCCGCACGATGCCGACGCGCTCTATCTTCCCGGCGGCTATCCCGAGCTGCATGCCGCGGCGCTCGCTTCGAACGAACGCGCGCGTGCATCGATCGTTGCGCACGTCGAGCGAGCGAAGCCCGTGGTCGCGGAATGCGGCGGCATGCTGTATCTGCTCGACACGCTGACCGACATCGAAGGCACGCGGCATGCGATGCTCGGCATCCTTCCCGGCGACGCGGCGATGCAACGCAAGCTGTCGCGCCTCGCGATGCAGCGCATCGACACGACGCATGGCGCGATGACCGGTCACACATTCCACTACTCGACGCTCGACACGCCGATGCAGCCGGCACTCAAGGCCGCTCATGCCACGACCGGCACCGAAGGCGAAGCGCTCTATCGGCATGGTTCGGTGTCGGCCACTTACATGCACGCTTACTGGCCGTCGAATCCGGCCGCGGCCGCTGCGCTCTTTCGCGGCGAATCACTATGACAACGACGCAAGACGATCTCGCTTTCACCATCGAACGCGCGAAAGCGCAGGAACCCATCGGCTCGCCATGCACCGATGTCTGCAAGCTCGATCAGGAAACGGGCCTGTGCCTCGGCTGCTTCCGAAGCCGCGAGGAAATCAAGACCTTCAGATCGATGGACGATGCCGCGAAGCTCGATCTGTTCGATGAATTGCTCAAGCGTCGTGCGGCGAAAGAGCAAACGAAAAGCCCGCGTTCCTGACGAAGCGCGGGCTTCATGAGCGACGCCGAACCGCTTACGCCGCAGCCATTCTTCTCACCGCCGGCCGCTCGAGTTCACGCGCTGCGAGCGCACCGAACACGAGACCGAGCGTCGTCCATAACAGCGCCTGCATGCCGATAGCGGCCACGCGGAAATTCCACAGCAGCGAAGCGGAGAAATCCGCGGGCACTTCATCGACGGACGGCAGCGCGACCTGCGCCGCCACGATCACGACGATATACGCAGCCGCCGCGATGAGCGTCGCGTTCCACCCGCCATGCCGCGCCACCATGCGCCGCTGCAAGCGCACGGCGAAGACGGCAGCCGCGATGGAAATCGCCACCATGCCGAAGAAAAGCGCCGTGCGCGGCCCGATGGTCTCGGCATTGCCGACAGCGGGCGGATTGGGCGGGTACTTCAGGAACGGCACGATGGCGACGCTCACGAAGCCGAACAGCGCGAGCAATGCCGACGTGCCGCGCGCGCGCAACGCGCCGAGCCGTCCATAAGCAAACGCGAACACGAGCGAGAAGAGACCGCCGAGCGCGGTGCCGAACACGGCGACGCCGGTCAGAAGGCCGAGGCCCGCTTGCGTATCGCGAGACACGAGCGCTTCGTCGCCGTGATCGTGCGAATGCGCTGGCGTGGCAGCCGCATCGGCATGACCGTGCTCATGTTCGTGTTCATGCTCGTGCTGTTCCTCGAACGCGATGGCGCGTGCCACCGACGGTTCACCGAACGCACGCGCGAAGCCGAAGCCGATCAGGCCCGCGACCAGTCCCGCGATCATGCCGCGTATCAGCAAAGTGCGAATCATGATGCTTCCTCAGTGGCACGGAAAGCCGAGCAAATGCCGGCCGTCATGCACGAATTCGTGGACGTACGTGCCCGAGAAAATCGACGTCGCGCCCTGTTCGGCGCCGACGAAATAGATTGCGATCAGCAGAATGAGGCCGATGAAGACGGCCCACGGCAACACTTCACGCACCGGAATGGGCACGGGTGCATCGAGTGACGGGGAAACCGGAGCGGAAAGGACCGGCGCGTTGGAAGCATTCATGGTGGTTCTCCAGGGAAAAGCGCGTCCCGATTGACGAAGAGCATGCAGCGGGGTCTGACTCGCGGCGCCGCGCTTTCGCGTTGACGTACCGCACACAGTGGCGCGACCGTGCCGGGTTTGCACCGGCTTCCTCGCACTGCAAGCTTGCCATTCTATGATGATCCGCTGCAAAGTAAAACGATTCCGATTCGACCGCCACCTGCCTTGGAACTCATTCTTCTCTGTCACGCCGCCACGCGCGCGATGAAAACCGGGCACTTTCCCACCGGCGACGAACCTCCCGAGCGCGATGCGCGCGCGCAGCTCGCGTCATTGCACGCCTTGCCCGACACGCGCGTGATTGCGAGTCCCGCGCGCGTCGCGCGTGAAACGGCGGCGTGGATCGCGGATGCATTCGAGATCGTTCCCGCGTTCGACGACATCGACTATGGCCGCTGGCGCGGGCATTCGATACGCGAAACGGGCGAGCGCGAACCGGAACATGTCGCTGCATGGCTCGCGGGTCCCGATGCGCGTTCGCACGGCGGCGAAAGCGTCGCCATGCTCGCTGCGCGCGTCGCCGAGGGCTTCGCTTCGATCGACCGGCTCGACGCGGGGCGCTGCATCGTCGTCACGCATGCGATCGTCGTGAAAGCGGCGCTCGCGCATGCGCTTCGCCTGCCGCTCGCATCGATCTATGGGATGAACTTCGCGCCGCTCTCGTCCACGGTGCTGGAACGCGCCTCGCCCGCCGATACGTGGACCGCCCTGAACTTCGCTGCATACGAATAGCTCAAAGCAGACAGCGCATCGCGTGCGCGGTGCGCGTTCGACTCAACCAGGAGACTCAGATGGCGCACTACGTGGATGGATTCGTCGTACCCGTACCGATCGACAAGGTCGACGCTTATCGCCGCATGGCCGAAGCCGCCGGCAAGATCTGGCTGGAACACGGCGCACTGGAGTTCGTGGAAACCATCGCCGACGACGTGAAGCCCGGCAAGCTCACATCGTTTCCACAGAGCGTGCAGATGAAGGAAGGCGAGACCGTCGCGTTCTCGTATATCGTCTACGAATCGCGCGAGCAGCGCGATAGCGTCAACGCCAAAGTGATGGAAGACCCGCGCCTCAAAACGATGATGGAATCCGGCGAGACGCCGTTCGATCCTCAACGCATGTTCTTCGGCGGCTTCACGACCATCGTCGAACTCGGGCGCGACTGATCGTTCTTATCCGCTCAATCGAGTCACTACTTCGAAGGAACCGCATCGACATGTATATCGCCATGAACCGCTTCAAGATCGTGCCCGGCGCCGAAGCCGACTTCGAACGTCGGTGGACGAGCCGCGATACGCATCTGAAGGATGTGCCCGGGTTCGTCGAGTTTCATCTGCTCAAAGGGCCGGTGAAAGACGATCACGTTCTGTATTCGAGCCATACGATATGGGCGAATCAGGCAGCCTTCGAAGACTGGACGCGTTCGGACGCGTTTCGCGCCGCGCATCGCAATGCCGGCGGCGAGACGCGCCAGCTTTATCTCGGTCATCCGGAATTCGAGGGCTTCGAAGTCATTCAGACCGTCAAATAGAGCGGTCAAGGCGCAACCGAACGTTCGCGCACTTTTCAGCGAGCACGCGCGTTTTACACACGTGTGAAAAAACGCGCTTCGCCGAAGCTGTCTTTTCAGACGTGTTTTCTAGGCCTTTGCGCCGCGCGCCATGCGCTGCAGCGTCGATGAATCGATCGCCGCCGCACAGATTCGCACCGCTTCCTTCAGCGTGCGCGGACGCCCCGCACCGAATTGCGATTCCAGCATCGCGACGGCGCGCAGACGCTCGTCATTGCCGAGTTTCTCGCCCGTCGCAAGCTCAAGAACCGAGATGAAATAAGCCGCAGGCGGCGCCGCGCTCGCATGCGGAGTCGTCTGGCGTTCCCCGTCCGCCGCGCCACCCGCGCCCTCACGTCCGTCGTCGCGCGCCGGAATCCACGGGTGCCACTTGCTGTCGTATCGACTTTTCATGGGTTAGTTCGCTGGCTCGATTGCTGTGGCGCACCTTGGCGCCGTTTGTCATGTGACGCTTATGGCGTCTCTGTCATTAAAGAGACTTACAGCAAGTACCGTTCCAAGCTGGCGTTCCCCTTGCACGGCCTAGCGCGCCGCGATGCTTTCCTCCGACAAAACCGCACGCGCGACGCGACATGCCGCAAGATCCCAAGCCGCGCAGCCGACCGATTTGAACATCACCGGTTGCAATGCATCAACGGCTTTGGACGGCGCCGCGAGCGCGAGCGCCAATGCGTGCACATCGTTCCATTCGACGCCCGCGAGAATGAAATCGCCTGCTTCGTGACGCGCGCCCGCAGGGTCGTCGACGTAAAGCGCGCTTGCATGCACGGTCGCGGCGGCGATCTCGGCGGCATCGGCGGTGAATGCGCCCACGCCGATCACGAGGCGGCCCGCGCGCGCGGGCAACGTATAGACCGGCGTCTTGCTCGTGGTCGCGGCGATGACGACATCGATCGAATCGGGAATCGTGGTCTCGTCGAGCGCGGCAAGCTGCTTCGAAAGCGATGCATGCGCCGCACAGAACTCGCGCGCGCGCCCGGGACGCGAGCCTTGCACGACGATGTGCGCATCGGGATAAATAGCGGCGAGCGCCTCGACGTGATACGCAGCCTGCTTGCCCGTACCGATGACGAGCACCTCGCGCGGCGCGGCATCGTGAAGCGCGCGGATCGCGAGCATCGATACCGCCGCCGTGCGCCGGCCCGTCACCGTCGGGCCATCGAGCATGAATTGCGGCACGCCCGTCATGGCATCGTAGGCGGTCACCTGACCGTGGATCGTCGGCAGGCCGAGCGCGCCGTTGCCCGCGCAAACGTTCACGAGCTTGTGCATCGCGAGATCGGCGGCGCTCGCGGGCATCGACAACATCACGCCGCCTTCGATCGGCACCACCATGCGCTCTGGACTCACGATGCGTCCCGCCGCGTAATCGAGCATCGTCGCGGCGAGGGTGTCGACGAGCCGATCATACGGCACGAGGCGCGCGGTTTGAGCTTCGTCGAAACTATGGATCGTTGCGGTCATCGCGTTCGCTCGCTTGATATGGGGAAGATGAAATCGAACTTCAAAATGCCATCGAAGTGCCGGAACATTCTAACGGCGCGCGACGCCGCGTCATAAAGCAGCGAATCGCTCGCTAGAATGAACGAATCAGCCGCTGTCATGTGACTGCCATCGAATGTCGTCACAATCGGCCGTCCCGCGCCGCGACCGTCATCGCGACGGCGGCAGCCCAAGAACGCCACGGAGCCCCTCATGAACACGACGGAAAAGCAGCGCCGTTTCCACGCCGACATCATCGACAGCTACGACGAAGAGTTCGAGATGGAGATCGACGATCGCTTCCTGGACGGCGAATCGACTTTCTCCGATGAAGAGCGTCAGTTACGCAAGACCTATTTTCGCGAGCTGTTTCGCTTGCAAGGCGAACTCGTGAAGCTGCAGGACTGGGTCGTGCACGAGGGGCATCGGCTCGTGGTGCTGTTCGAGGGACGCGATGCGGCGGGCAAAGGCGGCGCGATCAAGCGCATCACGCAACGGCTGAATCCGCGCGTGTGCCGCGTGGCCGCCCTGCCCGCGCCGAACAATCGCGAGCGCACGCAATGGTATTTCCAGCGCTACGTGTCGCATTTGCCGGCGGCGGGCGAGATCGTGCTGTTCGATCGAAGCTGGTATAACCGCGCGGGCGTCGAGCGCGTGATGAACTTCTGCACGGACGAAGAGTATGAGGAATTCTTTCGCTCGGTTCCCGAGTTCGAGAAGATGCTCGTGCGAAGCGGCATTCAGATCGTGAAGTACTGGTTCTCGATCACCGACGACGAACAGGAAGTGCGCTTCCAGGCGCGTATCGAAGATCCTTTGAAGCAGTGGAAACTGAGCCCGATGGACCTGGAGAGCCGCCGCCGATGGGAGGCCTACACGGCGGCCAAGGAAGTGATGCTTCAGCGCACGCACATTCCCGAAGCGCCGTGGTGGGTCGTGCATGCCGTCGACAAGAAACGTGCGCGCCTGAACTGCATTCATCACTTGCTGAGTCAGGTGCCGTATCACGATGTCGAGCATCCGCCGATCGAACTGCCCGACCGCGTGTTCAATCCCGATTATTTGCGCCAGCCCGTGCCGGATGAGATGTACGTTCCCGAAGTGTATTGAGGTCGATAGCGCGGCGCGCGTCAGCAGCAGTTGTTGCAGGGCAGATGCTTCACGCTCGCGCCATTGCGCTGACGCGAAACCGCATGACGCAGCGCGAACTGATATGCGTGCTGCGAACCTCTCAATACCATCACGAACATTACTTGCGCGAGATTGAAGTCGAGCGTGACCATCAGGCGCGTCAACAGTAGCAGTGGCAACACCACCGCCGGCTGATACAGTTGTTTTGCGATCAAGTCTTTCATCATCGGCTCCCTATCCCATGATTGAAATTCTATGGATTCGAGCCGTGCGGATAAACGCCCCGCAGGTGAAGACATATGTTCCGGGAGGCGAACAATCGAGCTGTCATCGATGCGCGCCCCGAGAAAAAATGGCCCTGCGCGATGCAGGGCCATCTTCATGCTACTTCTGCGCGAGACTCGGCTCGGGCACCGGCGTGGGCTTCGCATCGCCCCAGCCGCCGCCCAGTGCGCGGATCAAATTCACCGTCGATACCGCCTGCGTGCCCCGCAACTGCACCGAGGCGCGCTGCGTCTGCAATACGGTGCGCTCCGCATCGATCACGTCGAGGTAATTCACCGCGCCTTCGGTGTACTGCGTGCGCGACAACTGCGCGGCACGCACCGACGCCTTCACTGCATCGTCCTGCGTCGCGGTCTGATCTTCGAGGATGCGCAGATCCGACAGATTGTCCTCGACCTCGCGGAACGCAACGAGCACCTGCTGACGATAGTTCGCCGAATCCTCTTCATATATCGCGCGCGCATTCGCGAGATTGCCCTTGCGACGGCCGCCATCGAAGATCGGGATATTCAGCGCCGTACCCGCGAACGGCCCGAGCAGGAACGTGCGGCTCGACCACTTGAAGAGATCGCCGAGCGTCGCGGATTCGAAGCCGCCCGAGCCCGTCAACGTGAGCGACGGGAAGAACGCCGCCTTCGCCACGCCGATACGCGCGTTGGCCGCAGCCATCGCGCGTTCCGCCGCCGCGACATCGGGACGACGTTCGAGCAGCGCCGAAGGCAAACCGGGCGGCACGCGCACCGTTACCGGCTTGAGCGGATTCGCGGCCATCGTGAATTCGGCGGGCGACTTGCCGAGCAATACCGCGAGACTATGTTCCGATGCCGCGCGCAGACGTTGCACCGTCATCGCATCCGAACGCGCTGTCGCGAGCTCGGACTTCGCGCGGGCCACGTCGAGTTCGCTGATATCGCCTTCGGTGTAGCGGCGTTGCACGAGCTTCAACGCTTCCTCGCGTAGCTGCACGGTGCGCGTGAAGACATCGCTTTCCGCATCGAGCTCGCGCAGATTGAAGTAGTTCTGCGCGACGTCAGCCTGCAATGCCAACTGCACCGAACGGAACAACGCCTCGCTTTGCTGCGTGTCCGCGTTCGCGGCTTGCACCGAGTTCGACACGCGGCCGAACAGATCGACTTCATACGACACGCTCGCCTGCGCGCGCCACAGCGTTTGCGCAGGCACGTTGCCATCGGCGGGCAGGAACTGCGATGCCGGCGAGAACTTCTCGCGCGTCGGGCCGAAGCCCGCATCGAGCGTCGGGAACAAGCCCGCCCGCGCCGTCTGGTTGATCGCGCGCGCTTCCTTCACGCGCGCGGCCGCCGCCTTCAGGTTCTGGTTCGCGTCCTGCGCCTGCTTTTCCAGATCGTTGAGCGTGGCGTCGTCGAAGATCGTCCACCATTCGCCGCGCATCATCTCTTCGGACGGCTGCGCGGTCTTCCACGTACCCGCTTCCGATGCATCGAGCGTCTTTTGCGGCGTTTCCTTGTAGGCGGACGGCGCATTGACGTCGGGCTTCTCGTAGGTCGGCGCGAGCGAGCAGCCCGCGACCAGCAACAACGACGCCATCAGACTCGATAAAACATGCAGCTTATTCATCATTCCCCTCACTGCGCTTCGACCGAAGCACCAATACCGCGCATCTGCGGATGCGTGCCGTGCTTGTCCGTTACGTGCTCGGTGCGCGAGAGCTTGCGCAGGATCACGTAGAACACCGGCGTCAGCATCAGGCCGAAGAGCGTCACGCCCAACATGCCGAAGAACACCGCCACGCCCATTGCATGACGCATTTCCGAACCCGCGCCCGTCGACAGCACGAGCGGCACCACACCCATGATGAACGCGATGGACGTCATCAGAATCGGGCGCAAACGCAGGCGGCTCGCTTCGATCGCGGCCTGCACGATCGTGCGTCCTTGCATCTCCAGTTCGCGTGCGAACTCGACGATCAGAATCGCGTTCTTCGCCGACAAGCCCACGAGCACCATCAAACCGATCTGCGTGAAGATGTTGTTGTCGCCATCGGTGAGCCATACGCCGACCAGCGCGGACAAAATACTCATCGGCACGATCAGAATGACCGCGAGCGGCAGCGTCAGGCTTTCATACAACGCGGCGAGCACGAGGAACACGAGCAGCACGCTGATCGGGAAGACCCACAGCGCAGCGTTGCCCGCGAGGATCTGCTGATACGTGAGATCGGTCCATTCGAACTTGATCCCGCGCGGCAGCACTTCGGCCGCGATGCGTTCCGCCGCCGCCTGCGCCTGGCCCGATGAATAGCCGGGCGCAGGACCGCCGTTGATATCGGCGGCGGTATAGCCGTTGTAGCGCACGACCATCTCCGGACCATACGTCGGCGTCACCTTCACGAGCGACGACAAGGGCACCATGTCGCCATTCGCGTTACGCGTCTTCAGCAAGCCGATGTCTTCCGGATTCGCGCGGAACGGCGCATCCGCCTGCACGCGCACCTGATACACGCGTCCGAAGCGATTGAAGTCGTTCACGTAGAGCGAGCCGAGATACACCTGCATCGTGTCGAAGACGTCCGTCACCGAGACGCCCAGCTGCTTCGCCTTCACGCGATCCAGATCGACGTTCAATTGCGGCACGTTGATCTGATAGCTCGAGAACGTCGGTCCAAGCTCGGGCGTTTGCGATGCGCGCTTGATGAACGCCTGGGTCGCATCGGCGAGTGCCGCATAGCCGAGCGCGCCGCGATCCTCGAGCTGCATCTTGAAGCCGCCGAGCGTGCCGAGACCGAGCACCGGCGGCGGCGGGAACACGGCGATGAACGAGCCCTTGATGCCCGCGTACTTCTGATTCAGCGCGCCGGCAATCGCGCCTGCGGACAGCGCCTTGTCATGCACGCGCTCCTTGAAGGGCTTCAGCGTGACGAACACGATGCCCGCGCTCGACGAGTTCGTGAAGCCATTCACCGACAAGCCCGGAAACTCCACCGCGCTTTCCACGCCCGGCTGCTTCAGCGCGATATCCGACATCTGACGGATCACGCCTTCCGTGCGATCGAGCGATGCGCCGTTCGGCAACTGCGCGAAGCTGATGAGGTACTCCTTGTCCTGCGCGGGCACGAAGCCGCCCGGCACGATCTTGCCCATCAGCACCGCGCCGCCGAGCAGCACGGCATACACGACCATCATCAATGCCTTGCGGTTGATGACGCTCTTCACGCCCTTGCCGTACGCATCCGAACCGCGATGAAAGACCTTGTTGAAGCCGCGGAAGAAGCCGCCGAACACGCGGTCCATGCCTCGCGTGAGCCAGTCCTTCGGCTCGTCGTGGCCTTTCAGCAGCAGCGCGGCGAGCGCCGGCGACAGCGTCAGCGAGTTGAAGGCCGAGATCACCGTCGAGATGGCGATGGTCATCGCGAACTGCTTGTAGAACTGGCCCGTGAGACCCGACATGAACGCGAGCGGCACGAACACGGCAACGAGCGTCAATGCAATCGCGATGATCGGCCCGCTCACTTCGCGCATCGCCTGATACGTCGCTTCTCTCGCCGATAACCCCGCTTCGATGTTGCGCTCGACGTTCTCGACGACCACGATCGCATCGTCGACGACGATACCGATCGCAAGCACCATCCCGAACAATGACAACGCGTTGATCGAGAATCCGAATGCAAGCAGCAGCGAGAATGTGCCGACGATCGACACCGGCACCGCGAGCAGCGGGATGATCGACGCGCGCCACGTTTGCAGGAACACGATCACGACGAGCACCACCAGCGCGATCGCCTCAGCGAGCGTGTGAATCACGGCTTCGATACTGGAGCGCACGAACTGTGTCGGGTCATAGACGATCTCGTATTCGAGACCCGCGGGCATGTCCGCCTTCAGTTCCTTCATCGTCTTGCGGACTTCGTCGGAAATCTGCAGCGAGTTCGCGCCCGGTTGCTGATTGATTGCGATTGCAACTGCCGACTTGTTGTCGAGCAACGAACGCAGACCATATTCCGATGCAGCCAGCTCGACGCGCGCGACATCGGAGAGATGCGTGACCGCGCCATCGGGCGACGTCTTCAGCACGATGTCGCGAAACTCCGACTCGTTCTGCAAGCGGCCGCGCGCATTCACGTTCAGTTGCAGCGGCACGTTCGGCAGCGTCGGCGATCCGCCGATCACGCCCGCCGCGACCTGCACGTTCTGCTCGCGGATCGCGTTGACGACATCGGTCGCGGTCATGCCGCGCTGCGCGACCTTTTGCGGATCGAGCCACACGCGCATCGAGTAATCGCCCGAGCCCCACAGCTGCACTTCGCCCACGCCCGCGATGCGTTCGAGCCGGTCCTTCACGTTGATCAGCGCGTAATTGCGCAGATACGTCATGTCGTAACGACCGTTGGGCGAATTGAGGTGAACGACCATCGTCAGCGTCGGCGACGATTTGATCGTCGTCACGCCGAGACGCTGCACGTCCTGCGGCAGACGCGGCAATGCCTGGTTCACGCGGTTCTGCACGAGCTGCGTGTTCTTGTCCGGATCGGTGCCGAGCTTGAACGTTACGGTCGTCGTGAGATTGCCGTCGCTGTTCGCTTGCGACTGCATGTAGAGCATGTCCTCGACGCCGTTGATCTGCTCTTCGAGCGGCGAGGCCACGGTCTCCGCGATCACCTTCGGGTTTGCGCCGGGATACTGCGCATGCACGACGACCGAAGGCGGCACGACTTCCGGATATTCGGAGATCGGCAGCTTGAACATCGCGATGACGCCCGCCAACAGCACGACCACCGATAGCACGCCCGCAAAGATCGGGCGATCGATGAAAAATTTGGATATGTTCATGACGAGTTCTGTCTGTTGCGGATGACGCGCATCACTGTGCGGATGCCGTCTTCACGGCGGGCGCTTTGTCGTCGTCATTCATCGCGACGTTGTTGGCCTTGATCACATCGTTGGGACGCACGCGCTGCAGGCCGTTGACGACGATGCGCTCGCCCGGCTGCAAACCCTTCGAGATCACGCGCAGGCCTTCATGCGTCTGACCCAGCGTGACTTCGCGATACTGCACGCGGTTGTCCTTGTCGACGACCATCACGTACTTCTTGTCCTGATCGGTGCCGATCGCTTCGTCTTCCACGAGCACGGCCGGATGCGGCGAGCCGCCGCCGACCTTCACGCGTGCATAGAGCCCGGGCACGAGCGTGCCGTCGGGATTGTTGAAGCGGGCACGCACGCGGATGGTGCCGGACGTCGTATCGAGCCGGTTATCGACGGAATCGACGACGCCTTCGCGCGAATAGCCATCTTCGTTCGCGAGACCGAGCGACACCGGCACCGTGCTGCCCGCATCGCGGCCGAGATAGCGCAGATACGTTTGTTCATCGACATCGAAGGATGCGTAGATCGGCGATACGGAAACAAGCGTCGTGAGCAAAGGCGCATTCGCCCCCGTCGACACGATGTTGCCCACAGTAAGTTCCGCGCGCGACACGCGGCCCGACACTGGCGCGACGATATGCGTGTACGCGAGATTGATCTTCGCGGCTTCGAGCGCAGCCTGCGCGGCCTTCAGGTTGGCGACGGCCTCGCGCGCAGCGTTCTGTTTCTCGTCGTAGTCGCGCTTGGCGATCGCGTTGTCGGCGAGCAGGCGTTCGGCGCGCGCCGCATCCGTCGACGTATAACCATTGCGCGCCTGCGCCGCCGCGAGCTGCGCCTGAGCGCGGTCCACTTCGGCTTCGTAAGGACGCGGATCGATCGTAAAGAGCGCATCGCCCTTCTTCACGAGCTGGCCGTCCTTGAAATGCACCGCGACGATCGTGCCGGGAACGAGCGGACGAATGTCGACGTGATCGACCGCTTCGAGCCTGCCCGAATAGCTTTGCCAGTCGGTGATTGTCTTCGACACGACCGCTGCGACGTCCACTTCCGTTGCAGTCGGGCTGTGCGCGGCGGCTTTGGCTTCGTTGATCGCCGAATCGCCGTGGCCGCGCAAGGCGGTATAACCGCCCGCGCCGGCGACGATCAGCACCGCGCCTAGCGCGGCGTAGATGCGTTTGCGAGTGAATGACATGGTGAAGGCTCCGGTTAGCGTTGAGATTGTTGTTGTGTGATGCGTGGCTGGCGTGCCGAATCTTGCGGTTATCTTTCGCGCTTACTTCGCGCGTGCGAGGCGCTTCCTGAAGAACGCGACGACATCCGCGAGCGCTTCGGGATGCGCGGCGAGCGCCTGATGCGAGGTCTTGCAATGACGCGTGACTTCGGTCGGCACACCCGCTGCGATCAATTCGCCCGCGTATTTCTCGGCCTCGATATGCAGCAGATCGTGCTCGGCGCTCGCGATCATCGCGGGCGGCAATCCGCCCAGACGTCGCGATTCGAGCGGCGCGGCGTACGGATGCAGACGTTGCGACGGATTCGGCAGATACGCGCGATACCACTGCGCGCATTCGCATGCTTCGAAATCGGGGCACAGCACTTTGCGTTCGTCGGCGAGGCGCGTCATGCTCGGGTCGAGCAACGGCGCGAGCAGCGCTTGCGCGGACATGCGAATATCGCCGCGATCGCGCGCGATGGCCGCGACGCAGGTCGCGAGATTGCCGCCCGCGTCATGGCCCACGACGCCGATGCGCTGCGGGTCCGCGCGCTGCGAACGCGCATGCGCGACGGCCCATTGCGCGGCGCGATAGCCGTCTTCGGGCGCGGCGGGAAACGGAAACTTCGGCGCGAGCGAATAGCCGACAGACACGACCCACGCGGGCGTATCGCGCGCGATCGTCGCTGCTGCGATATCCGCGTCGTCGAGTCCGCCGCGAATGAATCCGCCGCCGTGGAAGTAAAGAACGATGGGCAGGATCGTGCCGTCCGATGCGGGACGATAGCTGCGCAGCGTGATCGGCTGCGCGTGTCCCGTGATGTGCACATCTTCGATGCACAAGCGCGGACTCGACTCCAGATCCAACAGTGTTGCCATGGTTATTCTCGGTGCGAGGCCCATGCTGCAAGGCCTTCACGCATAAGTTGCGATGCTGCGAATTCTGGAGGCCGCGCCTTTTTTAATAAATGCCTATAATCCGGCAACACAATTCGGTCGCACCGAACAATCGTGGTTATCCCTCGCGATTGTTCTTCCGTCATTCTTTAGCGCGCGCTTAAATAGTTGCATCGCTAAGTAAAGAAGGTGAGAGAACATGGATCGGCTTCAGGCAATGCAGGTCTTCACTCGCGTCGTCGACACCAACAGCTTTTCCCGCGCAGCGGACACGCTCAATCTGCCGCGCGCCTCGGTCACGACGATCATCCAGAATCTGGAAGCGCATCTGAACGTGCGGCTGCTTCAGCGCACGACGCGCAGGCTCAATCTCACGCCGGACGGCGCAGCGTATTACGAGCGCTGCGTACGCATCCTCGCGGACATCGAAGAAGCGGAAGGCTCGTTTTCGAACAACGGGAAAGGCCCGCACGGCAAGTTGCGCGTGGACATGCCCGGCGCGATCGGGCGGCTCATCGTGATGCCGCAGCTATGCGATTTCCACACGCGCTATCCGGAAGTCGAACTGATGATGGGCTTCGGCGACAAGCCGGTCGATCTGATTCAGGAAGGCGTCGATTGCGTGATTCGCGTGGGCACGCTGCAGGATTCGAGTCTCGTCGCGCGCCGCATCGGCGTGTTTCAGGGCGTGACGGTGGCCGCGCCCCAATATCTGGAACGCAACGGCACGCCGAAAACCATCGACGATTTGCAGAATCACACGGCGGTGAATTATTTTTCGAGCCGCACGGGCCGCATCACGGACATGGATTTCGTCGTCGACGATGAAACCATCGAAGTGAAGATGCGCGGCATGATCGCGGTGAACGACGCCGAAGCGTATCTGAGCTGCGGCCTGAAGGGCGTCGGCATCATCCAGGTGCCGCGCTTCATGGCGCTGCCGCATCTGCGCGCGGGCGAGCTCATCGAAGTGCTGCCGCAATGGAATCCGCTGCCGATGCCTATTTCCGCGGTGTATCCGCATAACCGGCATCTGTCGCCGAAGGTGCGCGTGTTCGTCGACTGGGCCGCGGAGTTGTTCGAGCGCTGCCCGTTGCTGCAAGGTCAGAAGGATGCAGAGGAACGCTGCCTGCCGACGAGCACGCCGTCGCCGACCATCGTGCGGCATGGCACGCCGGAAGTCGCGGGCACCGAGGACATAGTTGCATAGCTAAGCATCTGCCGAGAGGCGGCCACGGAAAACAAATCATGAACAATGAGATTACCGTGCGCCGCCTCGGCGCGAATGAAGTCACGCGGTATATCGAAGCGCTGGCGGACGTGCTCATCGATTGCGTCGAAGGCGGTGCGTCGGTCAGTTTCATGTTGCCTATTTCGCGCGCGACCGCCGTCGAATTCTGGACGCGCGTCGCCAATGGCGTCGTGCGCAACGAACGCATCCTGCTCGTTGCAGAGAGCGCGGACGGGCATGTGCTCGGCACGGTGCAGGTCGTCATCGATCAGCCGGAAAATCAGCCGCATCGCGCCGATATCGCGAAGATGCTCGTCGCGCGCCGCGCGCGACGCCGTGGCATTGCACAGCATCTGATGAGCGCCGCCGACGATGCCGCGCGTGCAGCCGGCAAGTCCGTTCTCGTGCTCGATACCGTCACCGGCGGCGATGCAGAACGTCTCTACCAACGCGCCGGATGGCAGCGTGTCGGCGTCGTGCCGAACTACGCCTTGATGCCCGACGGCACGCTCTGCGGGACTACGTTCTTCCATAAGCAGCTTGCCTAGCGCGCCCTGCAAACGCCCACGCATCAAGCCTCTGCGCGATTATTCGCCGAAATCGATAAATCTATTCGCTGATACGGCATTTATCCGCCGGTATCGCGCGGCTACATTCAATCCCAACGCAGCACGCTCAACGCCGAATGCAATCCGCATTTGCCCGCACGCTGCATCGGAATGAAAGGAGTCGCAAGCATGAAACAACTCATCACGGGGTTTTCTCTCGCAGCCATCTCCGCCGTCGTCACGACGACCGCTTTCGCGGAGAGCGGCCAGGGCATCGGCCACGCAGGCACATATCAGGTTCAGACGCAAACTCAGGCCAATGCGAGCGATACGCCCAAGACACGAGCGCAAGTGCGTGCCGAACTCGCGGCCGCGTACTCGAACGGCTCGTTGCCGGCATTGAATCGCAACACGTATCCGGATCGCAGCATGTGGGGCGATGCCATCGCCGCGCAAAGCGATCAACGCGCACGCGATGCGGCGCAAGCGGAAGCGCGCAATCGCGGGATCGTCGAATACGCCAATGGCTCGGCGACGCAAGGCAACGTGATCGCGCGTTGATTGCGCGATCGGCAAAAGAATCAAGAGGTCGTCATGTTCGAAAACACGTCGCTCGATCAGTTCTCGCTTCTCGACGAACTGCCAACGCTCACGCCGGTGTGGCATCCGTTCACGCAGCACAGCGCGCATGAACCGGGCGTTGCACAAGATACGAAGCAGGACAGCACTGAACGCTCGCATTGAGCGTGACAGGAAGGCGCGGACGAATGCCCGCGCCTTTTTTTCAACTCAACCGCACGCGCCGATTTCGCCGCATGCCGTGCAGAAGTCGCAGCCGTCCTTGCGGATCACTGCATTGGCGCCGCATGTCGCACATTTACGGCCGTGCATCAGGGGCAGGCTATGTGGATCGATTTCGCCTTGCGCGGCACCTTCGGATATGTCATCGCGTTCATCGGCTACAGCTACCGGATGCGGCGCGCGATCGGCGCCCTTGCGCGCAAGCACGCGCGACGGTACCTGGTTGCCTTCTGCATCGAGAAAACCGCGTCGATGAAGAATCTGCTGGATCGCATACGCTAGCGCGGCCACTTCCGAATCGTGCCAGCGCGGACTGCGATGTCCGTCGAGCCTTTCGACATCGCCGAGACGCACTTGTCCGCGATCCCACGACACTTTACGCATGTCCTGAAGCGTGCGCGCCGCGAAGCCGCCGCGCGCGGCCAGCGAGATCGAACGCATCGTCGCCGTGATCCATTGCTGTGATTCGTCGCGCTGCCCGGTGGGAATGAAGAACTCGATGGGCCGTTCGATCGTCACGTCCTCGCCGCCGATGCGCCCCGTCACTTCGATGAACGACACCGCCAGATAGAGCGACTTCTTGCCCGCCTGCGTCAGATACTCGACCTTCTCGATGATCGCAGGCAGCTCTCCTTTGGGCCGATGATCGATCGCGATGCGCAACGGATCGAGATCGAGCTCGGGGTCCGGCGAATCGCTCGGCGTTTCCGCAGGCGCGACGGACAGCACCGCGCCCAGCGTCTCGTTGGGCCGATACGTTGCAAGCCCTTTCAAGCCGCGCCGCCACGCTTCGAAATAGAGATCCTGAAACTTGTCGAACGGATAATCGGCGGGCACATTGACGGTCTTCGAGATCGACGTATCGACGAAAGGCTGCACCGCCGCCATCATTTCCATGTGATCGTGCGCGGACATGTCCAGCGCGCTCACGAAGTAGTCGGGCAACGCATTCACATCGCCGCCCATCTCGCGATACAGCCGGTATGCGTGATCTTCGACAGCGAAGGTCTGACGCGAACCGTCGGCCATGCGCTTCGTGCGCTGATACGTCCACGAGAACGCGGGCTCGATGCCATTCGATGCGTTGTCCGCGAACGCGAGGCTCAC
The DNA here is from genome assembly GCF_023630765.1 of Caballeronia sp. ATUFL_F2_KS9A. Lineage (NCBI taxonomy): Bacteria > Pseudomonadati > Pseudomonadota > Betaproteobacteria > Burkholderiales > Burkholderiaceae > Caballeronia > Caballeronia sp. ATUFL_F2_KS9A. Next base: position 439,677 of record NZ_JALQEK010000029.1, read on the forward strand.
GGTGCCTGTCGGCGCGATCGAAAGCAGATGGCTGTTGCGAATGCCGTGCTCGCGAATCGCACGCTTGATGTCGTCCGGCAAGCGCGAGGCGAACGTGCCCTCTTGCAGATAATGCTTCGCATCGAAAAGCGGAAACTTGCCGCGCTCCTTCGCGAGCTCGACGGATGCGCGATATGCTTCGTCGCGCATCGTGCGTGCGACGCGCGTAGCGAAATCGCGGCCTTCCTGCGCGTCATAGCGCAAACCGAGCATCACGAGCGTATCGCCGAGGCCCGTAAAGCCCACGCCGATGCGCCGCTTCGCCGCCGCTTCGCGCGCCTGTTCTTCGAGCGGCCAGAGCGTGACGTCGAGCACGTCGTCGAGAAAACGCACTTGGGTGCGCGTCGTGCGCGCGAGGCCGTCCCAGTCGAACGACGGCGCGCCGCCACGGATCTGCGCAAACGGATCGTGCACGAAGCGCGTGAGATTGAGCGGGCCGAGATTGCAGCAACCGTATGCGGGCAGCGGCTGCTCGCCGCATGGATTGGTCGCGCGGATCGACTCGATCGCGCGCAGGTTGTTGTCATCGTTCATGCGCGACATGAACACGACGCCCGGCTCCGCGACATCGTAGGTCGAGCGCATGATCGTGTTCCACACTTCGCGCGCCTGCACTTCGCGATAGACCCACAAGCCATCATCGCGCTGATGCATGTCCGCGGCTGCGCGTTGCGCGGGCGATGGCTCGGCCTTGTGCACGAGCTGCCACGACGCGTCGTCGGCGACGGCCTGCATGAACTCGTCCGTCACCGCGATCGATACGTTGAAATTGTTCCAGCGCCCTTTCGTGTGCTTCGCCGCGATGAATTCGAGCAGATCGGGATGCGTGCAGTCGAGAATGCCCATTTGCGCACCGCGCCGCGCGCCGGCGCTTTCGACCGTGCGGCACGATGCATCGAATACATCCATGTAGCTGCATGGGCCTGACGCCGCCGATCCGGTTGAATGCACACGCGCGCCTCGCGGACGTATGGCGGAAAAGTTATAGCCGACGCCGCCGCCGCGACGCATCGTCTCGGCCGCTTGCAACAGCGCGACGTAGATGCCCGGCAAGCCGTTGCTATCGACGCCCTGTATCGCATCGCCGACCGGCTGCACGAAACAGTTGATGAGGGTCGCATCGATGCCCGCGCCCGCCGCGCTCATGATGCGCCCCGCGCCTAGCGCGCCGCGCTTGAAGTTATCGACGAACTCCGCTTCGATCTTCGCGCGCGTTTCTTCAGGCTCGGCCCGCGCGACACCGCGCGCCACGCGGCGATAAATATCGTCGACGCGAGTCTCGTCGCCCTTGGCGTATTTTTCGAGCATCACGTCGATGGAAAACTGCTGCGGTGCGATAGCGGTGCTGGGATTGTCTTCGGCCATGTCGGTTCCTTGAATCACTGAGGCGGCAGGCGTCGGGGTCGGAAACCCGCTATGCGCCGACGCGTTCCGCCGCAAAGGCAATGCCCGACGATAGCGCGATTTCTCCCCGCTCGCCATCGAGCCGTTAAACTCGCTTGATCGAAACCAGAACAATCAGCCGACCATTCGCATGAACTCGCGTCATCCGCCGCTCTTCGGCATCTCGGGCCGCTCGGGCCAAGGCAAGACCACGTTGATCGAAGCGCTTCTGCCGTGGCTGCGCGCACGCGGCGTCACCGTCAACGTCATCAAGCACAGTCATCATTCGATCGAGCTCGAACCGCCCGGCAAGGACAGCGCGCGCTTTCGTCGCGCGGGCGCGGGAGAAGTGTTGATCGCATCGCCGTACCGCTATGCGATCGTGCGCGAGTTGAATGGCGACGCAGAGCCGCCGCTGAGCGAACTGGCCGCGCGACTCAGTGACGCGGACCTCGTGATCGTCGAAGGATTCGCGCGCGAAACAATGCCGCGCCTCGAAGTCGTGCGGCCCTCGGCGGGCCGCGATCCGCTTTACAAGAGCGATGTGAAGATAGTTGCAATCGCAACCGATGATGCCGCCGCCCTCGATTCAAACTTGCCGAAGCTCGATCTGAACGACATCGCGAGCATCGGCGCGTTCATTTGCGAGCGCATGGGCATCGCGCTGAACGACTAGTTCGCGGCGAGGCCCTGACGCGCCACGGCGAGCGCTTCTTTCAACACTTCGTTATCGCCGATGTGATTCGCGAGCAGCAACACGAGCTTCGCGTTGAGCATGTGGCTGGCTTCGTCGGAGAGGCCGTTGTGCGTGTCGATGAGGCGCTCGTAGAACGCATCGTGATCGGCGATATTCAGTTCGAGATTGAGCTTCATACGATTCATCATCCGTTGCAGGTTGCACGCTTGACCGCAGCCGTCACCGATGCGGCATCGAAGGCACGCCAGCGCGCGCATACGTGCTGATCGGGACGCAGCAGATAGAACGTGCCGGGACGCGCGTCGAAGCGATGCGCGACCATGCCTTCCACATCTTCCACGACCGTCACGCCGGGCACGGTACACATCATGCCTCGCGGCACGACGACGAGCGCATGAACCGGAAGCCGCCCGTTCGACAAAGCAGCCAGGCTTTGCGCGCAGACTTCCGGGCCGTGTCCGAGCCCGCAGAAATAGATGCCCGTGAATGCGCTGCCGTGCGTCTGCGGCAACAGCCATGCGTCGCGGTCATCGACGCGCACGGGCGCATCGACGCACGGGGCGCCGGGAATCATCGCGCAATTGAAGGCGTCGCCTTCCTTGTCGGGCGTATTGAGTGTCGAGTCGCGCAGCACCGCGGGCACCGAGAGCCGTCCACTGTTCGCCATGCGTCTTGCGAACGCGCAGTCCCTCGCGAGATTGAGCGTCGCATCGCGAAAGAGCCTCGAAACCGCGCTCTTCGGCGTGATGAAGTCGGTGGCGCGCGTCGAGTTGAGGATGTTTTCGTCGGCGGCGTATTCGCGCTCGGATGCGTAGGTGTCGAGCAGCGTATGCGGCGCATCGCCGTTCACGACCAGCTTCAGTTTCCAAGCGAGATTGTCCGCATCCTGCACGCCGCTGTTGGCGCCGCGCGCACCGAACGGCGACACGCCATGCGCGGAATCGCCCGCGAAGATGATGCGTCCGTGCCTGAAGTCGTCCATACGCAAACAGGAGAACGTGTAGACGCTCACCCATTCGAGTTCGAATTCGGCGTCTTCGCCAAGCAACGCCTTCACGCGCGGAATCACACGCTCGGGCTCTTTTTCCGCGACCGGGTCCGCGTCCCAGCCGAGCTGAAAATCGATGCGCCATACATTGTCCGGCTGACGATGCAGCAGCACCGACTGATTGCGATGGAACGGCGGATCGAACCAGAACCAGCGTTCGGTCGGGAACGGCGCCTTCATCTTCACGTCGGCGATCAGGAAGCGGTCCTTGAACGTGCGGCCGTGGCTGTCCAGACCGAGAAGCTTGCGCATCGCGCTGCGAGAACCATCGGCGGCCACCACGTAGCGCGCCTTGAGCGGATACGCGCCATCCGGCGTTTCGACTTGCAGCTCGACGTGATCCTCGTGCTGCGTCACGCCGGTCACGTTGCTCTTCCAGCGCAGTTGCAATGGCTCCAGTTGCATCGCGCGTTCGGCGAGAAAGCCTTCGACGTAGTACTGCTGCAGGTTGATGAACGCGGGTCGCGAATGGCCGGTTTCCGGCAGAAGATTGAACGTGTAGACAAGCTCGTCCTGCAGAAAAACCTTGCCGACATTCCAGCTCACGCCCTTCTCGATCATCCTGTCGCCGCAGCCCAGACGATCGAAGATTTCCAGCGTGCGCTTGGCGAAGCAGATCGCGCGCGAGCCGCTCGACACGGTGTCGTCGTTATCGAGCAGCACGGTACGCACGCCCTGCTGCGCGAGATCGATGGCCGTGGCCAGTCCGACCGGACCTGCGCCGACTATCGCAACGGGATAAGGCGACGACGCGGGCGCATCGTGATCGGGCGCGCGTTCATATTCGAAGCGCAGAGAGGCGTAGTTCACGGACATTCGGTCGTCTCCATCGTCGAGTCGCTTTCGTCTGACAGGACTCGGTCGGCTCGGGCGCGAATCGCTTCGCTTTCGGTTAGTTGTTCATCATTGTACAAGCCGTTTTACAGTGTTGAATTTAGGTTTACCCGAATGCCACGGACGAGCGCTTGCATCCGCTTACGGTTTCTTCAAGGTACGCCCGTTCACGGGAATGCGGCGTGCAAACGCAGCAAAGCCCATATGGACTTCAGAGGATGAAAAGTGGATGCCGGGGCACTGGCGCCCCGTTTGATCGCGCGACTTCGATCAGACCGCGACGAAGCCGAGCATCTTCGATACGCGTTGCGCGCACGCGTGCAGCGCCGTCGCGATGTCGCCGTTCCACGCGCCGTCGAACGATCCGCTCGGGCCGATCGCCGTGATCGCGAGCACGATATTGCGCGTGTGATCGAAGACCGGCGCGCTCATCGCGCTGATGCCCGCGACGGGCTCGTCGATCGCCCGCGCGATGCCGTGCTCGCGCACTTCGGCGAGCATCGCGTCGGTTTGCGCACGCGTGTAGTCGCGCCGTTGCGCGCCGACCTGCAACGCGCCCGCACGCTCGATGGCGACGAGCGCTTCGACGGTCATCGGCGGCAGATAAGCCGCGAATGCGCGGCCCGTCGCCGTCTGCAGCAACGACATCACCGTGCCCGTACGCATCGTGACGTGGATGGGCACGCTCGCCTGCTGGATGTGAACGATGGTCGGTCCATAGCTGCCCGCAGTCGCGAGCGCGACGGTATGCTCGATGCGGGGCGTCACGTTCGCTACTTCCGCAATCGCGAGGCGCACCGGATCGACGCGCTGCAGACTGATCAGACCCATTTGCAGCGCGAACGGCCCGAGTTCATAGCGGCCCGTCGCGGGATCCTGCTGAATCAGGCCGAGATTGCCGTAAGACACGAGATAAGGATGCGCCTTCGCCGACGGCATGCCGGCTTTCTTCGCGAGATCGCCGAGCAGCATCGGGCCGCCGTGGTCCACGAGCGCGCGCAAAAGCGCTCCGCCTACTTCGATCGATTGAATCCCGCGGCGCACTGCGCTCATGCCTGACCTTGTGTTGTTGTCCACGATGCGCGCGATGATAACCGCACTCGCGTGCGTACCGTCATACTTCGGGGTTCAGGCGCTGTATCAATTCGCGATGTTGCGGATAGCGCGCCTCCAGCGTGCCCGGCACGGCCAGTTCGAACTCGCTGAACTCGAAACCCGGCGCCACCGTGCAGCCGACGAGCGATACGCCTTCTCTATCGTGACATTCCGCCGCGAACCAGTCGCCCGCTTCGACGACGGTCTGAAACACGGCATCGGCACGATCGAGCGCATTGCCGAGCCGATGCGTGACTAGCGTTCCGTTCGCTTTGAGCACATGCACGTCGATCGGATCGCCTGCGTAGAAGTGCCAGACTTCATCGGAGCGAATGCGATGCCATGCCGAATGCGCGCCATCGCAAAGCAAAAAGTAGATCGCGGTGGACGCCGAACGCGTTTCGCGTTCGTCCTCGCGCACGACGTTGCCGCTCGCGCGATACGTCTCGCGAAAGAAGCCGCCTTCGGGATGCGGCTCGAGCTTCAGACGCCGAATGATTTCGCTGCTGTCGATGCGTTCGCGTTGCATGTCGTTCCTTTGGCAGAGCGGTTGCGGTTCGCGTATTCTGCATCGGATTGCTCGTATCGCCATGCTCTTCAACTCATCGACCAACACCATGACTCTTTCTTCTTCCTTGCTCAACGCTTTCGCGCCGACCGGCACGCTGCGCGCGTCGATCAATCTCGGCAATCCGATCCTCGCGCATCGCACCGACAGCGGCGAGCCGGGCGGCGTATCGGTGGACATCGCGCGCGAGCTGGCGTCGCGGCTCGGCGTGCCTGTCGCCTTCACGTCGTTCGACCGGGCCGCCGAATCGGTCGAAGCCGTCACGAACGAAAGCGCGGACGTCGGCTTCTTCGCGATCGATCCGCTGCGCGGTGCGGGCATCGCGTTCACCGCGCCGTACGTGCTGATCGAAGGCTGTTATCTCGTGCGCGAGGCATCGCCGCTCACGCGCAATGAAGATGTGGATCGCGAAGGCAATCGCATCATGGTCGGCAAGGGCAGCGCGTATGACCTCTTTCTCACGCGCGAGATCAGGCATGCGCAGATCGTACGCACGGCGTCGTCGCAGGCCGTCGTCGAAGCCTTCCTGCGTGACGGCCTCGAAGTCGCCGCGGGCGTGAAGCAGCAACTCGAAGCCGACGCGTCACGCACGCCCGGACTGCGCCTGCTCGACGGACGCTTCATGGTGATCCAGCAGGCGATGGGCTTGCCGAAGCGCCGCGGCGACGAAGCCGCGCTTTATCTGCGCGACTTCGTGGAGGATTTGAAGCGCTCGGGCTTCGTCGCCGCTGCGCTTGCACGGCACGGTATCAAGGGGGCATCGGTTGCCCCGGCAGCGTAATCGCTCACGCGTCGATGAACGCCGGCGTCACGCTCGCCATCACCGACTGGATCGACGCGACGTTCGAGCGCGACGTCGCGGGCGGGCTTGCCGCGTTCAATCGCGCGCAACTCGGGCCGAGCCATCAACGCGATCTGGCGGTGTCGCTCTATCGCGATGACGACTTTCTGGGCGGGCTCGCAGGCTACACGGCGTGGGACTGGCTCTTCGTGAAATGGCTGTGGATACGCGAGGACGCGCGCGGCGCCGGACTCGGCGCACGCGCGCTCGAAGCCGCCGAAAGCGAAGCGAAAAAACGAGGATGCCGCGCCGCGTGGCTCGATACGGTCAACCCCGCAGCGCGCGCCCTCTACGCGCGCTGTGGTTACGAGCTTTTCGGCGAACTCGCGGATTTTCACGCCGGTCAGCCGCGCTACTTCATGCAAAAGCGCTTCTAGTCATTTGGCGTTTTGCATTTCGGATGCATTAGACCAAAGCGCATTTTGAATTAAACATGCGATTTCAGCCGTTCCGCGACACGCGCCGTGATCGCACTGCGCGCGGCCAGCGACGGCGCGCAACGCTCGCGCACATCGTTCACGACCGCGGCGGGCGCGCGCGCCGGATCGCCCGAGTCGAACGGCGGCGCCGGCGCGTATTCCATCTGCAATTGAATCGCCTGCGCTTCGTGCTCGCCGACGAGTTCGGCCGCGAGCGTCAGCGCGAAATCGATGCCCGCCGTGATGCCGCCGCCCGTGAACAGGTTGCCGTCGCGCACCACGCGCTCGTGCACCGGAATCGCGCCCAAATCCGGGAGCAGATCGTGATACGCCCAGTGCGTCGTCGCGCGCTTGCCGCGCAAAAGCCCCGCCGCGCCGAGCACGAGCGAGCCGGTGCAAACCGAGGTCACGTAGCGCGCGCCCGCCGCCTGTTCGCGGAGGAAGGCGAGCGTTTCCTCGTCTTCCATCAGATCGCCGACGCCTGAACCGCCCGGCACGCACAGCACATCGAGCGCGGGGCAATCCGCGTAGGTCACGTCGGGCGTCAGGATCATGCCGGCGCTCGACCGGACGGGCTCGCGCGTCTTCCAGACGAGATGCACCTTCGTGTCGGCCATGTGCGCGAACACGTCGTAGGGGCCGGTCATGTCGAGTTGCTGCACGCGAGGAAACAGCAACAGGCCGATATGTAGCGTCATCGTTTCTCCTTGATCGAGAGTGTTTTTCGTGTGGACGAACCGATGCTACGCCGCTACGCTATGGCGAATTCGACACATAACCCACGTTTTACGCCAACTTGTCTTTCGTGGAAAACGCCATGCGAACCATCGACGTGCTCGCCTTCTCCAATGTGCAGTTGCTCGACGTCGCCGGCCCGTTGCAGGTGTTCGCGTCCGCCAATGACCTCGCGGTCGCGGCGGGCTTGCAGCGGCCGTATCAGCCGCGCGTGGTTGCGCGGGGCGGCACGGTGAACGCGTCGGCGGGACTGGGGCTCGTCGGCGAGGCATTGCCCGATGCGAGCGAAGCGTGCGACACGCTGATCGTCGCGGGCGGCTGGGGCGTGCACGAAGCGGTGCACGACCGCGAACTGGTCGATTGGGTGCGCGCGCGTTCGGCGCACGCGCGGCGCACGGCGTCCGTTTGCACGGGCGCGTTTCTGCTTGCCGCCGCCGGCCTTCTCGACGAACGCCGCGCCGTGACGCACTGGACGCGCTGCGGGGAACTCGCCACGCGCTTCCCGGCGATCCACGTCGAGCCCGATCCGATCTTCATCCGCGACGGCGACGTATGGACATCCGCGGGCGTCACGGCGGGCATCGACCTGTCGCTTGCGCTCGTCGAAGACGATCTCGGCCGCGCGCTCGCGCTCGACGTCGCGCGCCATCTCGTCGTGTTCCTCAAGCGCCCCGGCGGGCAGGCGCAGTTCAGCGCGGCGCTGTCGTTGCAGAAGTCGGGCGAACGTTTCGGCGAGCTGCATGCGTGGATCGCTGAAAATCTCGCGGCGGATCTTTCGGTCGGCGTGCTTGCCGCGCGTGTCGGCATGAGCGAGCGCAGCTTCGTGCGCCATTACCGCGCGCAAACCGGCATGACGCCCGCGCGCTCGATCGAACGCATGCGCCTCGAAGCCGCGCGCCGCCTGCTCGGCGATACGGCGCTTCCCGTAAAGCGCATCGCCGCGCGCTGCGGATTCGGCACCGAGGAAACGATGCGGCGCGGTTTTCTGCGTTCGCTGGGCGTGTCGCCGCAGGCGTATCGCGAGAGATTTACCGGGCACGATCGCGTCGAAACCGCGCATCCGGCATGAATGCCCGTATGCATTGCGGCACGAGCGGCTTTTTTTGAACCGCATGCTCAAGGCTGTATGCTCCGTGCCGTTACCCATATAGAGCCTTTGCTTGTTACGCGCGCCCGGAGCAGCGTGCGAGCGCAGTCGCTGAACGAGACCCGCCCGACGTGGCGGCAATATGGCCTGGAGCGCCGATGAGTGTGTTTCCCGCGTACGACGCGCAGGTTGCCCGCGCAACCGCGGTCGAGCCTGCAACCGTGGCGGCGACCGATGAAAAGATTTTCGCGAGCGTGGCGTCATCGATCGACGCATTGCTGCGCGAGGCCGCCGCGATGGGCTGCCCGCAGCAATGGGCGTGGTATCGCGCGGGCGAGCAGTTGCATCTCGAGCGGCGCGGCGATGCAGCGCTTCCCGATGCGCAGGAATGGCCGCATGGCATCGCCGAGGAACGCCTGACGGAGGTGTGCATCGATAACGGCTGGCACTGCTGGCCGACCGGACGCGGCGAGAGCGTGCTCGGCTGGCTGCTCGCGCCGGTCACGCATCGCGACGACGCGCATCTCGCCGAACTCGCGCGCACGCTCGGCGAGCGCGTGCAGGCCGATGCCCTCGCACGCGCGCAACTCACGCAGCGCGTGCTTTATGAAATCGCCTATCTGGCGAGTTCCGTGCCCGAGCGCGCCGATTTTCTGCGCGGCGTGCATGAACGGCTCGGCACGCTCATCGACGCGGAGAACTTCTATCTCGCACTCTACGATCGCAAGACGGGCAAGATCACGTATCCGTATTATGTCGACGTCATCGATACCGACGTCGTCGCGGCCGAAAACTACGACATCCTGAATCCGGAACGTCTTTCGATGACGGGTCGCGTGCTCACGAGCGCGCAGCCACTTTTCATCACCGCCGCGGATATTTGCGCGGCGGAGCGCGCGGGCCATTTCTATTGCATCGGCGACCGCCCCGAGTTCTGGATGGGCGCGCCGCTCAAGAATGCGAGCGACGAGGTATTCGGCATGCTCGCGATGCAGGTCTATGACGTATCGCGCATTTATACCGTCGAGGACCGCGCGCTCTTTCTGGTCGTCGCACGACATGTGGCGATGGCGCTCGACCGCATCCTGCATCGCGCCGATCTCGAAGAGCAGGTCGCGCACCGCACGTCCGAACTGTCGAAGCTCAACGCGGCGCTGCGTCACGGCATCGCCGAGCGCGAACGATCCGAGCATCTGCAAGCTGCGCTCTACCAGATCGCAGAATTGTCGAGCCGTCCCGGCGACATGATGGAGTTCTTGCGCAGCCTGCATGGGATCGTCGGCGAATTGCTTTACGCGCGCAATTTTTATATCGCACTCATCGAACCGGAAACGGACGAAGTGTCGTTCCCGTATTACGTCGATGAAATCGTGCAGGAGCGCCCCGCGCCGCGACGCGGACAACGCGGCCTCACCGAATATGTGATCCGCGAGCGGCGCGCGCGGCTGATCGATCATGCGGAGGCGCTGCGTCTCATCGAAGAAGGCGCGTTCGAGATCGAGCATAGCGAAGTGCGTCTGCGATCGTGGCTCGGCATTCCGCTCTTCGATGGCGATGTCGTGCGCGGCGTGCTCGCCGTGCAAAGCTATTCGCCGCTCGTGCGCTATTCGCTGCGCGATCAGGAACTGCTCACCTTCGTGTCGCGGCATATCGATACGGCGCTTTCGCGTCGGCGCGATGCCGAAGCGCTGCATGCCGCGAACCTCGAACTTGAAGCGCGGGTCCAGGCGCGCACGCGCGAACTCGACGATGTCAACGCACGCCTGCTTTATGAGAACTCGCACGATTCATTGACGGGCTTGCCGAATCGAAGCCATCTGATGCACAAGCTGCGCTGCGCATGGCAGGACTATCAGACGCGCGGCGACCAACTCTCGGTGATGTTCATCGACCTCGACCGATTCAAGGTCGTGAACGACAGCCTCGGCCATCACTTCGGCGACATGCTGCTGGTTCAGGCCGCGGCGCGCTTGCGCGATTGCCTGCGTTCGACGGATCTGCTCGCGCGCCTCGGCGGGGACGAATTCGCCGTGCTCTCCCCGGATGCACACGTTCGCGATGCGGTATCGATCGCCAAGCGTATTCTGGCCGCGTTCGATCTGCCCTTTCACATCGAAGAGCATGTCGTGTTTTCGTCGTGCAGCATTGGCATCGTGAGCGCGGACAGCCAGTTCCATACCGAGCCCGCCGACCTGTTGCGCGACGCCGATACCGCGATGTATCGCGTGAAAAACGCGGGACGCGACAGCTTCGTCGTGTTCAATCAGGAACTGCGACGTCAGGTGTCGGACCAGGTGGAACGTGAGGGCGCATTGCGCAATGCGATCAAGCGCGATGACGAACTGCTGCCTTATTTCCAGCCTATCGTCGACGTAAAGAGCGGTGAGATCGTCGCGCTCGAAGCGTTGATCCGCTGGCATCAACCCGATGGCCATATCGTCGGGCCGGGTGAATTTCTTCCTTCGGTCGAAGGCTTGAGGCTCATCGGCAGACTCGATCTATACATGCTCGAACGCGTTGCCGCGATTCTCTCGAATGCGCGCTTCGCGCACTGGCCGCCGGTGCATGTGAACTGCTCCAGCTATAGCATGACGCGCCCCGAATTCGCCGATGACGTGCTGGCGCTATTGCGTCGCTATCGCGTCTCGCCGTCGCGCGTGTGCCTCGAGCTTACCGAAGGCGCGCTCGTAGCCGAGCCCGATCTCGCGCGGCGCACCATGCAGCGACTGGCCGACAACGGCATGTCTGTCGTGCTCGACGATTTCGGCGCGGGTTTTTCGTCGCTCAGTTATGTGCATCAATACCAGTTCACCGGCCTCAAGATCGACAAGTCGTTCATTCTCGAACTGACCGAAAGCCCGCGCAGCCGTGCGATCGTGCGCGCGATCGTGCGCATGGCGGAATCGCTCGATCTGACGCTCGTCGCGGAAGGCGTCGAAGATGCGGCGACGCTCGCCGTGTTGCGCGACATGGGCGCGGCGCAGGCGCAGGGCTATTTCTTCGACAAGCCGCTGCCGCTCGACGCGCTCACACGCACCGCGCTCGCTCCGCGCGCGACGACGGCAAGCGCGGCACTGTAGCCGCGTGCATCAAGGCATGCCGCCCAGCGACGGTGAAATGATGCTGCCCGGCTCGCCCTTCGGCGCACCGCTCTCATCGGCCACGGCGCGTGTCGACACCGGCGCGTGGTTCTTCGCGCAGGTCTCGACCGAGTCGCTGCCGAGGCATTGCTGAAAGCCATCGGCAGTTACCTTGGTGTCGAAGCTATAGATGATCTCGCCGACCTTGACTTCGGTGTCGGAGATGCGGTCTGCTGCAATAGCCATGTTATGTCTCGCCTCGATTTCGGTTGGAACGTATCGACAATTGAGCATCAACCGATCCCGGTGACGGGTACGCGCGTTGCTGAATCGTCAGGGTTATCGTTGAATCGAAAAGGAGGCGGAAATGGCACAGCATCCCGCGCATTCGCAGAATCACCGGCATCCGGATGAGCCGCGCCCGGAAGAAATCGCGCGCGTGCTGAAGGGCGCCGACTATCCGATGGGCAAGGAAAAACTTCTGACGCTCGCGAAAAGCAATGGCGCGGACGGCGAGGTCTTGGCCGTGCTCAACAAAATGACCGATCGCAATTTCGACAGCGAAGATGCGGTGCTGCGCGAAGCCACGCGCGTCGAGTAACAGCGACATAACTTTCGCTTATTCCGCAATGCGGCATTCAATCCTGCCGCCGCACGCTTTCGATCTTTCCGCAAGGCACGTGTTTGACGAGGAAAATGTAATGGCCGAAAAACCCGCAGCTCCCGATACGCACGACAAGCCGCGTGCGCCCGGAGGCAATAATCTGAGCAATATCGACCCTGCTGAAGCAGACCGGGTCATCCCTCGGCCGGGAGAGGCAATGGAACCCGACCCGCTCCATGATCCTGACAAGATCGGCACGACACCTGACGATTCGGGCAATCGCCCGAGACCGCTATAAAAAATTTAAATGAACGCCGGTGCAATTTCCAATCGTGTCATACCTGTTCTCGCGCTAGCATCTAAAGTGCGTCGATTTGGGATGCGCGGCTTTGCACGGCGCCTGCAGCAGAAGAACCGCGCAATGGCCCGGCATCCGTCTGGCCAATCATTGCACAAGGAGGCTCTATGAAGTGGGAAACCCCGAGTTTCACGGATATGCGCTTCGGCTTTGAAATCACGATGTATATCGCGACGCGCTAATCGGAAATGACAAAACGGCCACCTGAGTGGCCGTTTTGTTTTATGGGCGCGTCGAATCGATGCGTCAATCTTTGCCCGGCGTCCTGGGTTGTTCGTTCGCGGGATCGGGAAGATCTGCGTTCTGTGCGTCAAGCCCGCCCTTTCCTGCAATTTCCGGCTCATTGCCCGATCCATAAGGCACTTCCGCCGTCTGATGCGGATGCTGATCGAGCCGACGGTTCTCCGGTTCGATCTCCGCTGCATTCGGGTGAGGCGCGGAATGCGGTTGCTGATGGCGTTTCTCTTCGCTCTCGCTCATCGTGAATCTCCTTTCGATGGGGCACCGAAAATTACTCAGCAACGCACGTTCCTTCAGATTCGCAAAAAGGGCCCGCAATGTTTCGCGAGCCTCTGCCAACACAACTACCCATACCGCTACTCAAGAGAATCAGATCGCTTGCATAGCGAGTGCCGAGCCGATAACTTCGTTCGCCACCGCATCCACGGCCTGCTTCACGATGCCGACGATTTCGTCCGCTTCTTCACGCGTCGTGACGAGCGGCGGCGCGAAGCCGAGGATATCGCCATGCGGCATGGCGCGCGCGATCACGCCGCGTTCGAGTGCTGCCGCCGATACCTTCGGGCCGACCTTCAGCGCGGCGTCGAACGGCGTGCGCGCGTCCTTGTCGGCCATGAATTCGAGCGCCGCGAGCATGCCCGCGCCGCGCACTTCGCCGACGAGCGGATGCGAATCGAAAGCCGTGTGCAATTGCTGCTGGAAATACGCGCCGACATCGGCGGCATTCTGCGTCAGGTTTTCGCGCTCGAGAATATCGAGGTTCGCGATAGCAGCAGCCGCGCAAATGGGATGCCCCGAATACGTCCAGCCGTGTCCCATCGGACCATGCTCCCGCGAGCCCTTCTCGATCACGTCCCACACCTTCTCGCCGACGATCACGCCCGACAGCGGCGCATAGGCGCTCGTCAGGCCCTTCGCGACCGTGATGAGATCGGGCTTGATGCCGAAGTGCTGCGCGCCCATTTTCGAGCCGAGACGGCCGAAGCCGCACACGACTTCATCGGAGATCAGAAGAATGTCGTGCTTCCGCAGAACATCCTGGATAGCTTCCCAATAACCTTGCGGCGGCGCGATGATACCGCCCGTGCCCATGACCGGTTCGGCGATGAATGCAGCGATCGTATCCGCGCCTTCTTTCGCAATCAGCTTTTCGAGTTCATCGACGCAATACGCGGTGAATTGCGCTTCGCTCATGCCGGCGGGCGCCTTGCGATACCAGTGCGGACACACCGTGTGCTTTACGCGGTCGATCGGCAGATCGAAGTTCTGATGAAAGCTCGGCAGGCCCGTGAGACTGCCCGTCACGATGCCCGAACCGTGATAACCGCGCTCGCGCGAGATGATCTTCTTCTTGTTCGGACGGCCGAGAACATTGTTGTAATACCAGACGATCTTGATCTGCGTTTCGTTCGCATCCGATCCCGACATGCCGTAATACACCTTCTTCATGCCCTCGGGCGACCAGTCGATGATGCGCGACGACAGATCGATGATCGTATCGGTCGAGTGACCGACATACGTGTGGTAATACGCGAGCTTCTTCGCCTGCTCATAGATTGCGTCGGCTACTTCGGTGCGGCCATAGCCGATGTTCACGCAATAGAGGCCCGCGAATGCGTCGATATAACTTTTACCTTGATGATCCTGAATGCGGATGCCCTTCGCGCCCGTGACGATCTTGCCGGGCAGCGCGCCGCTCGCGTGATCGTGTGCATGCGTGGACGGATGCATGAAGTGCGCGCGGTCTTCGGCGAACAGTTGCTCGAGCGATTGATTCTGCTGGGTCATGTGCTTCTCCTTGATATGCGGTACTGCGTGTCTCTGAGGATAGGTCTTCAGGCCGCGCTCGTGAGCGGCAGGCCGAGATTGCCGAGGCAAAAGTATTTCGTTTCGACGAAGGGCTCGAAGCCTTCCGCGCCGCCTTCGCGTCCGAGGCCCGATGCCTTCATGCCGCCGAACGGAATCGGCGCGCCGGTGAACTTCACGCCGTTGACCGACACCATCGCGAAATCGAGTCGGCGCACGAGCTGGAAGATCGTGTCGATGCGCGTCGCACAGACGTAGGCGGCGAGGCCGTATTCGGTGTCGTTGGCGCGCGTCACGGCTTCGTCGAGCGTATCGAACGGCGAGACCGCGGAGATCGGCGCGAAGTTCTCTTCGTCGTAGATACGCATGCCCGGTCTGGCATCGGCGACGACGGTCGGTTCATAAAACCAGCCACCGAGCGCATGAGCTTTGCCGCCGACGGTGATGCGCGCGCCTTGCGCCTTTGCATCCTCGACACGAGCGACGGTCGCATCGAATGCGGCCTGATGCATGAGCGGACCGACATCGACATTTGCTTCGAAGGCCGTCCCTACTTTCAGCGCTTTCACCGCTTCCGTGTAGCGTTCGACGAACCGTTCATAAAGCGGACGCGCGACGAGAATGCGGTTCGCAGCGCAGCAATCCTGCCCCGAGGTTTGAAACTTCGCGCCCACTGCAACGCGCACGGCCTGTTCCAGGTCCGCGTCTTCCGTCACGATGAAAGGCGCGTTGCCGCCCAGTTCCAATGCGAGCTTCTTGATGCCCGCCTGCGCTGCCGTCTTCGCAACGAGACCGCCGACGCGCGTCGACCCCGTGAAGCTCACGGCGCGCACGCGCGTATCGCTGACGAGCGTTTCCATCGCCATTTGTGGCTCGCCGATGACGACGTTGAACACGCCCGCCGGAAAGCCTGCTTCTTCGGCGAGTTGTGCGAGTGCGATAGCGGAGAACGGCGTTTCGTGCGCGGGCTTCACGACGACGGTGCAGCCCGCGGCAATCGCGGCGGCGGCCTTGCGCGTGATCATCGCGACGGGGAAATTCCACGGCGTGATCAATGCCGCGACGCCGACCGGTTCCATCACGGTGCCGAGATGCGCGCCATCGATATGCGTCGGAATGGTGCGGCCCGCCAGGCGTTTCGCTTCGTTCGCGAACCATTCGACGAAGCTCGCCGCATAGGCGATTTCGCCTTTGGATTCCGCGAGCGGCTTGCCTTGCTCGAGCGACAAAATGCCGGCAAGGTCCGATTGATGACGCACGATGAGTTCGTGCCAGCGCAGGAGCAGCGCACTGCGCTTTTGCTGCGGCATCCAGCGCCATGACTGGAATGCGCGATCGGCGGCATCGATCGTCGCGACGATTTGCGCCTGATCGAGCATCGGGACATGGCCGATGACGTTCTGATCGGCGGGATTGGTTACTGCAATCGATGCGGCGCTGTCGCTGTGAATCCAGCGGCCGTCGACATAACAGAGGGATTTGAATAGAACGGGATGGCCCAGCAGCATGTTCGTCTCCTTGCTCAAAGCGTGCTTGATTTGCATGGTTCGATGGGTCCACTTTAAGGGCGTTGCCGCGATGGAGTTTTTTGTTATTGCCCTCGGGCGGTTGGTGTTTTTTCTGTTTTTTCTGTGCTTCTTTGTGCGTTTTTTTTGGGCTTCCCCGAGCCGACACAAATACGGGATCCGGCAACCAAAAAATAACTAAACCACATCGTCAACCCAATCCGGCGGCCCTTCCGTACTATTCTTCACGACTTTCGTAACGATATAAGTGAAGTACCGCTCGATACCCAACTCTTCGACGAGCAAAGAATCGATGAACCGCTGATAGTGATCGATATCCCGCGACACGACGTGCAGCACGTAATCCACGCCGCCGCCGGTGGCATAACACTGCACGATCTCGGAAGCCGCCGCGATGCGCTCCTCGAAGCGCCGCATATCTT
This sequence comes from Caballeronia sp. ATUFL_F2_KS9A, assembly GCF_023630765.1. Classification (NCBI taxonomy): domain Bacteria; kingdom Pseudomonadati; phylum Pseudomonadota; class Betaproteobacteria; order Burkholderiales; family Burkholderiaceae; genus Caballeronia; species Caballeronia sp. ATUFL_F2_KS9A. The sequence goes on from NZ_JALQEK010000029.1 coordinate 456,459, forward strand.
GCGCGGTATGACGCGAAAGCGTCACCTCAACGACAATACGGCTGCCCTTGAAAGCAGCCGTCCAGTCGATATCCGCGCGATAGCCCTTGATAAGCCCGCTGTCTTCGAGTTTCTTCACACGCTCCCACGCGGGCGAGATCGACAAATTGACCTCTTCCGCAAGGCGCGATTTCGTTATGCGGCCATCCCGCGCAAGAATGCGCAGAATGGCCAGATCGTAGCGGTCGAGCTTGATCAACTTACACGCTCACGGCAATGTTGCGTTCGACGATATCCGCGACCACGGCCACGGTGTCGCCCATCTGCACGAGGCCCGGAAAATGCCGCGCCGCAAGCAGTCCGTCACGCTTCGCGCGATATTCAACCGGCGTCGCGCCCGTGCGCGTAACGTCATACACGCGCGCAAGCACATCGCCCGCTCTCACCATGTCGCCGAGATCGCGGCACATTTCGAGCAGGCCCGTATGCTCGCTCGTCGTGTAGCAGGAACCATCCGGCATGTCGAGCAACGTCGTCGTGCGCGCTTCGCCGCGAACTACCTCCTTCTCGATGATGCCCGCATACGCGAGAAAGCCGTACACGCCGCGCTCCGCCACCGCGACGCTCTTCGCCGTCGACGAACCGCCACCGCCCAGTTCCGTCGAGACGAACACCTTGCCCGCTTCCTCGGCCGCGCTGTCATACAGACCGATGCTGTCGAGTTCGAGCATCCGCATCGAATACGGCGCCCCGAATGCGCGCATCGCGGCTTCGCAACGCGACTGCTGCGTCCCGTCGTTCAATACATGAATGGCCGCAAACGGCAGAAAATCGAGCGTGCGGCCGCCCGCGTGGATATCGAGCACGTAATCGGCGAGCGGCAACAGATGACGCTGAAAGTAATCCGCGATCTTTTCCGTCACCGTGCCGTCGGGCTTGCCCGGAAAGCTGCGATTCAGATTGCCCGCGTCGATCGGCGAAGTGCGCGAACCCGCGCGAAACGCCGGATAGTTCATGAACGGCACGATGACCACACGGCCGTTCACGTCGCTTGCCTTCAACGTCGATGCGAGCTTCGCCAGCGCGATCGGCCCTTCGTATTCGTCGCCGTGATTGCCGCCCGTGAGCAGCGCGGTCGGTCCGTCGCCGCGCTTGATTACGGTGACGGGAATCATCACGGCGCCCCACGCGGAATCGTTGCGCGAATACGGCAGCTTCAGAAAGCCGTGCTGTTCGCCCTCTGCATCGAAGTCGACGGTCGGGCTGATCGGTGACGCGCGCATCGTGCTACTCCTTCACGAACAATTTGCGAGGCGTGTTGCAGAAGGTCTCGACGCCGGTGTCCGTAATCAGGATGCTCTCCGTGATTTCGAGGCCCCAGTCGTCGAGCCACAGCCCCGGCATGAAGTGGAACGTCATGCCGGGTTCGAGGACGGTCTGGTCCCCGGGACGCAGGCTCATCGTGCGCTCGCCCCAGTCCGGCGGATAGCTCGCGCCGATCGGATAACCGCAACGGCTATCCTTCTCGATGCCGAACTTGCGCAACACCGCGAAGAATGCATTGGCGATGTCCTCGGTCTTGTTGCCCGGCTTCGCCATCGCGAGACCCGCCTCGATGCCTTCGACGACCGCCTTCTCGCCTTCGATGAAATGCTGCGGCGGGCGGCCGAGATACACCGTGCGCGAGAGCGGGCAGTGATAGCGCTTGAAGCATCCGGCGATTTCGAAGAACGTGCCCGCATTCGCCGTGAACGTCGAGTCGTCCCATGTGAGATGCGGCGCGGCGGCGTCGGAACCCGTCGGCAATAGCGGCACGATCGCGGGATAGTCGCCGCCATAACCTTCGACGCCCGTGATGCCCGCTTCGTAAATCTGCGCGACGAGATCGCTCTTCTTCATGCCCGGCTCGACCGTGTCGAGAATGCGCGCATGCATCTTCTCGACGATGCGCGCCGCGACGCGCATGTACTCGATCTCGCGCTTCGACTTCACTGCGCGCTGCCAGTTGACGAGCGCGGTCGCATCGACGAACTTCGCGTTCGGCAGATGCTGCGTCAGCGACGCATACGCCTTCGCGCTGAAGTAATAGTTGTCCATCTCCACGCCGATGCGCAACGTGTCCCAGCCACGCGCGGCAATTACTTCGGATGACAGATAATCCATCGGATGGCGCACCTGCGACTGCACATAGTGATCCGGGTAGCCGACGATATCGTCGTGCGACATGAACACCGTGCGCTTCGCGCCGTTCGCGTCCTGGCCGCGGCCGTACCAGACCGGATCGCCGTGCATCGCGAGCAGCACGCATTGATGCACGTAGAACGACCAGCCGTCGTAACCGGTGAGCCACGCCATGTTGGTCGGGTCGGTCACGATCATCAGATCGATGCCCGCTTTCTCCATCGCGCGCCGTGTCTTCGCGATTCGCGCGTCGTACTCGCTGCGTTCGAACGGCAGGCGTACCACGGGCGCCCCACGTTCATCCAGCTTCTTCTGTTGCGTGATTTCGGACATCGTCCCCTCTATCAAGCGGTCACATCGTTGTGGAAAATGGTTCCTGCCTGTGCCGCGCGCGCTCGCTGAATGGCGAGCGTCGCGATCGCGGTGTCTTGCGCGCCGGTGCCGGTCAGATCGCACACGGTGATCTCGTCATCGCTCATACGGCCTTGAGCCTGTTGCGCGATGACTTCGCCAAGCTCGGCAAAAGATGCATCAGCATCCGTCACGCCCGCTTCGATCGCATGATGCAGCTCGCCGAGCACGCGCACTTGCTGAAGGCGGTCGCACACATAGCGCGCTTTGGCGAACACGTCCGGAGCGATTTCATTCTTGTGCTCCGCATCCGATCCCATCGCGGTGATATGCAAGCCCGGATGCAGATCGCGTGCGTGTATCAGTGGCTCGCGGCTCGGCGTCGTCGTGATGGCGATATCGGCGTGCTTCAACGCCTGGTTCACGCTGTCGGCGACATCGCATGGCAAGTCTTCGCAGTCACGCGCGAACTGCTGCGCGCTCCTCGGATCGCGCGCCCATACGGTCACATGCCCGATGTCGCGCACGAGCCGCAACGCCTTCAATTGCAGACGCGCCTGCTCGCCCGCGCCGATAATCGCGACGCGCTTCGCATCCTTGCGCGCGAGCCAGCGCGATGCAACCGCGCCCGCCGCAGCGGTACGCACGGCGGTGAGATAACCGTTGTCGAGCAACACGGCTTCCGTGAGACCGGTGCGCGCGGACAGCACGAGCATCAGGCCATTGAGGCTCGGAAGTCCGAGCGACGGATTGTTGAAGAAGCCAGGGCTCACCTTGATCGCGAAGCTCGGAAAGCGCGGCAAATAAGCGGTTTTCACGTCGACTTCGCCGGCGTGCTCGGGAATGTCGAGACGCAGGATCGGCGGCATTGCGACGGCTTCGGTCGCGAGCGACTTGAACGCGGCTTCGACTTGCTCGATCGCGTCGAGGTCAAGCGGCACGAGCTTGCGCAATTGCGCCTGCCCGAGCAGCACGGTGGAGGTATCGATGTTGGACATGGGTTCAGGCCGCTCCGATGAGTCGACGATGCGTTGCGATATCGATGTTGCTGCCGCTCACGACGATGACGATCGGTCCGTTCGCGGCTCCAATCGCGCCGTCGAGCAAAGCCGCGATGCCGACCGCCGCCGCGCCTTCTACAACGAGCCGCTCTTCGCGATACGCGTGCACGATGCCGCGCGCGATCGACACTTCATCGAGCAGCACGACATCGTCGATGAGATCGCGCGTCATCGCGAACGTATGTCTGTTATCGAGGCCGATGCCGCCGCCGAGCGAATCGGCGAGTGTTTCGAGTTCATCGACGAACACCGGCTTGCCTGCCGCGAGACTCGCATGCATCGCAGCGCCGCGTTCCATCGACACGCCGATCATCTTCACGTCGGCACGAATGCTTTTCGCCGCGAACGCGACGCCGCTGAATAGCCCGCCGCCCGACAAGGGCACGACGATGCTCGCCGCATCGGGCAGCGCTTCGAGAATTTCAACGCCAATGGTGGCTTGCCCCGCGATCACGCGTTCATCGTCGAAGGGCGGCACGAATGCATAGCCTTCTTCGCGCACGAGACGTTGCGCTTCGACCTGTGCATCGTCCTGACTCTTGCCGACGATGACGACACGCGCGCCGAGCGCGGCCACCGCATCGACCTTGTTCTTCGGCACGAGCGACGACATGCACACTGCAGCTTCGATGCCGAGCGCGCGTGCCGCGTGTGCAACCGCGCGGCCATGATTGCCCGTCGATGCGGTGACGACACGCTTGCAGCCTTGCTCCGCGATCTGTGCGAGCGCATTGGTCGCGCCGCGCAGTTTGAAGCTGCCCGTAGGTTGCAGCGTTTCGAGCTTCAGATGAACGGGCACGCCCGCGATGCGCGAGAGCGACAGCGAATGAACCAGCGGCGTGACGAGCGCGCGGCCTTCGATGCGCTGGCGGGCGCGGTAGACATCGGCGAGCGTGAGTGCGGACATGTGCGGCTGAATTGCGTTTGAGCTAACCATGCAACTCAGTCTAATGTCCTAAAAAATCGTTTTCGATTGTCCTAGTTCATTTAGTTGAAGTCATGCACATGCGGGTACTGACCGAAAACTTCGCGCATCGTTTCGACCGCGCTGCGAAACGTGCTTTCGCCGACTTCCGCGCCCACGCATAGCCGCACCGCATTGGGCCGGTTCGCGCCGCGCACGAGAAACGGATCCGGCGACGTCACGGCGATATTGCGATTGCGCAATTCACGCGTGATGCGCTCCGCTTCCCATTCGTCGGGCACACGCAGCCATACCGAAAGCGCGTTCGGATGACTGCCGAGCACGTATTCGCCGAGCACTTCGCGCACGACGCCCTGGCGTGCCGCGAGCCGCTCGCGCTGAATCTCCACGAGACGTTGCGCGGTGCCATCCGTGATCCAGCGCGCGGTGACTTCCGCGATGGGCGACGTCGCCATCCAGCAACTGACGCGCAGCACGCTTTCCGCACGTAACGCAAGACGCCGCGGCACCGTCATGAAGCCCGTGCGCAAGCCGCTCAATACGGACTTGGTCATGCTCGTGCAGTAGAAAGCGAGTTCCGGAATGAGGCTCGCGATAGGCGTCTGCGTTTTCGCGGGCAACGCGCCATAGACATCGTCCTCGATCACATAGACGCCATAGCGTTCCGCGATGCGCGCAATCGCGCGGCGGCGGGAGTCGGGCATCATCGCGACCGTGGGATTGTTCAGCGTCGGCGTGCAGACGAGCGCGCTCACGCGTTCGCTGTCGCAGACTTCCTCGAAGTGCTCAGGGCGAATGCCGTGCTCGTCGATCTCAAGACCTTTGAGCGTAAACCCCAACACGTTCGCCGATCCGATTACGCCGTGATCGGTGAGGCTTTCGCACAGCACCGTATCGCCCGGCCCGACGATGCTCGCCAGCGCAAGGAAGATGCTATGCGCGACGCCGTTGGTGACGAGCAGCGTCTCGACCTTCGCGGGCATGTTGAGCGAAGCGAGCCATTCGACGCCCGCCTGTCGATGACTGTCGAAGCCCGCAATCGGCCGGAACGCGCGTATCCACGGCTGATCGTCGATGGTCGAAAGCGTCGCGCAGACCTTGCGCCACATCGCGTCATGCTCGGGCGTATGCACGATGCGCGCGATCGAGAAATCGACGACCGAGCGCTCGGCGGTGTCGAGCATGTAATTGGACATCGTTTCGGTCACGCGCGCGCTGACGAAGCTCCCGCGTCCGACCTCGCATCGAATCAGCCCTTGCCGTTCGAGTTCCTTGTAGGCATTGGTGACGGTCTGCACGCTGATCGCGAGATCGGCGGCGACTTCGCGTTGCGGCGGCAACCGTTCGCCCGATGCGAGCGCGCCGCTTTCTATATCGGCGGCCATCGCCTTGACGAGCCGCTTGTACTTCGACTGCACGCCCTGCACGGTACGCACGGCGTCGCGCCATCTTTCATTCACTTGCTGTTCCTCGCATGCCTGGTTCCATGCGCAATAGTGGCCCAAAAGCGCGCGCGAAAATAATTGTCCTAGAGCAATCGGAACAAATATATGGCTTTGTATTCTGCGTCGGTGGCTATGCGGCGAGTGACTCCAAAGCCCCTTGGAGTAAGGGTTTTCCTCGGTCTCTCACATGCAGCGCCGCCCCACTCGACCACGCTTGAAGAACCATTACTACGGGAACGATATGAACACGAAGCGACTGTCTGGAATGCTGGCGGCGGCGTGCGTCGCGGCAGCGAGTCTTGCCGCCTATGCCACGAGCGCGAACGCGGAAACCACGTTGCAGCGCATCCAGCGCACCGGCGAGGTGCGTATCGGCTATGCGAACGAAACGCCCTTCGCCTACACGACGCCCGATGGCACCGTAACCGGCGAATCGCCCGAGATCGCGAAGAAGGTGTTCGCCAAGCTCGGCGTGAAGAAGGTCGATGCGGTGCTGACCGAATGGGGCGCATTGATTCCGGGCCTCAAAGCCGGCCGCTTCGACGTGATTGCAGCGGGCATGTACATCACGCCCGAGCGTTGCAAGCAAGTGGCGTTCGCCGATCCGCAATATCAGATTCCCGACACGCTGCTGACGATGAAGGGCAATCCGAAGAACCTGCACAGCTATGCCGATGTCGCGAAGCAGCCGGACACGAAGCTTGCTGTGATGGCAGGTACGGCGGAACTCGGTTATGCGCGCGCGGCGGGCATCAAGGACGACCAGATTCTTCAGGTTCCGGACACGACCGCGCAATTGCAGGCCGTGCGCGCGCGTCGCGCCGACGCGGCTGTCGGCACCGCATTGACGATGAAGGGCCTCGCCGAAAAAGGCGGCTCGTCGGTCGAGGCGATCAAGCAGTTCAACGACGATCCGAAGCACACAGGCTATGGAGCGCTCGCGTTCCGACCCGAAGACACCGATCTGCGCGACGCCGTCAACAAGGAGCTGCATCAGTGGCTCGGCACCGACGATCATTTGAAGACCGTCGCGCCCTTCGGCTTCGACAAGTCCAACGTGACAGCGAAGAAAGCGCCGGAACTGTGCGCCGGTTGAGCATCGATGCATCGCGACGCGCAGCTTCATCTACTAGCGAGGAACCGTCATGAGTGACCTCCGTGAGCTTCTGCCCTTGATGATGAAGGGCACACTCGTCACGATCCAGATCGCCTTCATCAGCATCCTGCTTGCGATCGTCATGGCGGGCGTTGCGACGGCGTTGCGCGCCGCGCCATACCGTGTCGTGCGATGGATCGGCAACGTGTATGTCGAAGTGTTTCGCGGCACTTCGCTGCTCGTGCAGTTGTTCTGGCTCTTCTTCGTGCTGCCGCTGCCGCCGTTCAACGTGCAACTGACGCCCTTCACGGTCGCCATCGTCGGGCTCGGGTTGCACTACGGCGCGTATGGCTCCGAGATTCTGCGCGGCGCGCTGCGTTCGGTGCCGGGCGGACAGTACGAAGCGGCGCTCGCGCTGAACATGCCGGCCACGGCGCGGCTGCGTCGCATCGTGCTTCCGCAGGCGATGATCAACGCGCTGCCGCCCGCGACGAATCTGATGATCGAACTGTTGAAGGGCACATCGCTCGTCTCGCTGATCACGCTGTCGGATCTCACGTTCCGCGCGCGCCAGCTCGACGAAGCGACCTTCAAGACAGCGGAAATCTTCGGGCTCACGCTGCTCATCTACTTCGTGCTCGCGCAGGTGATCGTCGCCGTGATGCGGGTGTTCGAGCGGCGCGTGAGCAGTCATGTCGCGATCCGTCGCGCGAGCCGCACCTTACCGGGGGCCGCATCATGACGTCGCTGGGTCAACTCTTCGATGTGAAATACGCGCTGCAGATCCTGCCGGAACTCGCGCGCGCGGCGACTTATACGATCGGCATCACGCTCGTCGGGTTCGCCATCGCGCTCGTGCTCGGCCTCGTTCTCGCCATCATGCGGCGCAGCGATTTCGCCCCGCTCGCGAAGACGACTGCGTTCTTCATCGAGTTCATACGCAGCACGCCGCTGTTGATTCAGGTGTACGTGCTCTTCTATGTCGCGCCGCTTTACGGCTTCACGATGTCGGCGTTGACGGCGGGCACGCTCGGCATCGCGGTCCATTACGCATGCTATGTGTCCGAGGTGTATCGCGCGGGACTCAACGGCGTTGCACGCGGACAATGGGAAGCATCGTGCGCGCTGTCGCTCAGGCCGTGGCGCACCTATACCGGCGTGATTCTGCCGCAAGCGATCCGCCCGGTGATTCCCGCGCTCGGCAACTACCTTGTTGCGATGTTCAAGGACACGCCGGTGCTCTCCGCGATCACCGTCGTCGAACTGATGCAGCAGGCGAAGAACATCGGCTCCGAGACCTTTCGCTATCTCGAACCCATCACGATGACCGGAATCTTCTTTCTCATCATCAGCGTGACGTTCGCTTCGGGCGTGCGTCATATCGAACGGCGCGTGAGGCTGCCATGACCGCGACTCAATACCAGGAGCAGCAGATGAAACGGGATTTCGACCCCGCGCTCGGCCGCGCAGCCGACGCCAGCGCGAACACGCCGATGGTGCGCTTTCGCAACGTCACCAAACGCTACGGCGCGCTGACCGTGCTCGACGGCCTCGATCTCGATGTCGCGCCGAACGAGAAGGTGGCGATCATCGGGCCGAGCGGCTCGGGCAAGTCCACGCTATTGCGCGTACTGATGACGCTCGATCCGCTGACCGATGGCGTCATCGAAGTGGACGGGCAGCCGCTCACGCACGAAATGCGCGGCGGCAAGCTCGTGCCCGCATCGCCGCGGCATATTCGTCAGGTTCGCAGCAAGATCGGCATGGTGTTTCAGAGCTTCAATCTCTTTCCACACATGACCGCGCTCGCGAATACGATCGAAGCGCCAATGAGCGTGCTCGGATTGTCGAAGAAGGAAGCGACCGAGCGCGCGCGCGAACTGCTGTCGCTCGTCGGCCTCGCGGAGAAGTGCGAGCATTACCCGTCGCAATTGTCGGGGGGACAGCAGCAGCGCGTCGCGATTGCGCGAGCGCTCGCCATGCGGCCGAAGATCATGCTGTTCGACGAAGTGACATCCGCGCTCGATCCCGAACTATGCGGCGAAGTGCTCAACGTGATTCGCCGTCTCGGCGAAGAACACAACCTGACGATGCTGATGGTCACGCACCAGATGGGCTTCGCGAAAGAGTTCGCCGATCGCGTGTGTTTCTTCTCGCAAGGCAAGATCATCGAACAGGCGCCGCCGCAGCAGTTCTTCAGCGCACCGCAGCATGAGCGCACGCGGCAGTTCCTGCGTGCGGTGACCGAGGCGCTTTGATTCGTTGCTGCGCGCGGCGCGGGTGCGGCTTACTGCGTGCTCGCCGCCAGCGGCGTATAGGTTCCCGTGAGTGCCTTGAGGAACGCGACGATCGACTCGACATCCGCTTCCGATAGCTTCGTTCCCGCTTCGTACTTCGCCATGTCGCGAACCGCCTGATGCAGGTCGTTCACGTTGCCGTCGTGGAAATACGGCGCGGTCAGCGCAACGTTGCGCAGTCCCGGAACCTTGAAGCGATGCAGATCGCCCGGATCGCGTGTCACGTTCGCGCGGCCTTTGTCCGCATCCGTCAATGCAACGCCGCGCGCCGCGAAGTAATCGCCGGCGAGTCCCATCCGTTCATACGACTGGCCGCCGAGATTCGCGCCGACGTGACAGGTCGCGCAACGGTTCGCCTTGAATAGCTGATAGCCGTGCAATTCCTGCTCGTTGAGTGCGGTCTTGTCGCCGCGAAGATAGGCGTCGAAACGGCTCGGCGTGAGCAAGGTCTTTTCGAATTCGGCGATGGCGTCCGTGATGTCGTCGCCCGACCAGCCGCGTTCATACACACTCGTGAAGGCGCGCGTGAACTCCGCATCCTTGTTCAGCTTCCCGATGATCTGATCCCACGAAACCGAAGCCATCTCGACCGGATTCAGCGGCGGCCCGCCCGCCTGATCCTGCAGCGTCGCGGCACGTCCGTCCCAGAACTGCGCGTGATTCAGCGCCGCGTTGAATACGGTCGGCGCGTTCACGCCGCCGAGTTGACCGCCCACGCCGAGCGATAGCTTGCGGTTGTCGACGCCGCCGGTTCCGAGGCCATGACAGCTCGCACACGAGATCGAATTGTCAGACGACAGGCGCGGATCATGGAACAGGCGCATGCCGAGCGCGACCTTGCGCGCATCGACGGTCAGCGATGCCGGCAAGGGCTGCACCGGCTCGTTCGCGAATTCGTCGCTTACGCCGTGCGTCGCATAGTTCGCTTTGCGGACATCGGCGATCCATTCGAGCAGCATATCGCGATCATCCTGCGTCAGGCCCGTGCTCCAGTGCACGGCGCGGAACGCAGCGGGCGGCATCGTGCCGTCTTTCACGACTGTTTCGAGCTTGGCGATATCGGCTTCAGGCGCGGGCGTGCCGTCTTCGAGAGCGTTGTACAGCGCGTCGATACGGAAATGACGCAGCCCTTTCTCGACGTCATGCTTCGATAACTGCGCGATGCCAGGCCATGTCGAATACGACGGCAATTCGGCCTTCGTCGAATGGCAGTAATAGCATGCGTTGCGGTTCAGCACGTTGCGAATGGAACCCGCTTGCGCCGACGACACCGGCCCTTCTGCGGCCTTGCTCGCATACGCCGTGTCGTGCAGATACGCATAACCCGACATGCCCAGATATCCTGCAATGACGACCCCCGCGACCGCTAACAACGACTTCTTCAACATGTTTGACATCGACTGGCTCTAGCTTTCGAATTAGTTGGCTAGCGATGCTAACGAACGCGGCCGGAATCGTGGTTGAGAGCCGTCAACGTTCTTTCCCGGACAACTTGTCGCGCTTGATGCGTGGCGTCGAATGCCGTGCGCCATGGCGTCGCATGAGCGTCGAGGACCGTTTATTGCTTCCCGCTCATTCGATGACCACCGGAGAGTGCGATGCCCCCCACCCTGCATAAAGTCGCGCGTTTCGCGGATCTGTCCGCCGGGCGCGGCACGCGCGTGTGCGTCAAGAGCGAAGACAAGGACGCGAAGGACATTCCGATCCTCCTCGTGCGCGACGGAGAGAATGTGCGCGCGTACACCGCCAAATGCCCGCATGCGGGCGGGCCGCTCGACGAAGGCGCGATTTGCAACGGACGCATCGTGTGTCCGTGGCACAAAGGCACGTTCGATGTCGGCGACGGCAGTCTCGTCGAGCCGCCGCCTTTGAAGGCGTTGACGCGCTATGAAGCGATGCTCAAGGACGGCGATGTGTATGTGTCCGCGCAACCCATGGAGAGCGGCGACGTATCGCAGAAGCAGACCAACGATAGCCGGACCATGCTCATCGTGGGCGCGGGCGCGGCGGGCGCGGCCGCTTGTTCGGCGTTGCGCGAAGCCGGTTTCGGCGGACGCATCGTGTTGGTCGGCGGCGACGCGCGCGAGCCGTACGATCGCACCTCGCTCAGCAAGTTCACGCTCGCGGGCGACATGCCACCCGACGACGTTCCGCCCCTGCTCGACGACGACTTCTTCGCGAAGCACGACATCGAACGCAACGAATCGCCTGCCGTTCATCTCGACGCGAAGAACCGGCGCGTCGAACTCGCAAACGGACACAAAATCGATTACGACGCCGCGCTCGTCTGCACCGGGGGCGTGCCGAAGCCGCTCACGACGCCCGGCGCAAACCTCGCGCATGTACATCTGCTGCGCACTCGCGACGATGCGCGTGCGATCCTCGGATCGCTCGAACAGCACAAGCGCGCGGTGATCGTCGGGGCGAGTTTCATCGGGCTCGAGGCGGCTTCATGTCTGAGGAAGCGAAACGTCGACGTGACCATCGTCGCGCCGGGCAAGGTGCCGTTCGCGAAGCAATTCGGCGAGCGCATCGGCGAGATGTTCAGAAAGCTGCACGAGAAGAACGGCGTGACGTTTCATATGAATGCACGCGTAAGCACATTGAGGGGCGGCAACGCGGTGAGCGAAGTGATCCTCGATTCCGGCGAGAAGATCGCAGCCGATGTCGTGCTCGCGGGCACGGGCGTCGATCCCGCCACGTCGTTTCTTGCGGATGTCGAGCTCGCGGACGATGGCGGCATCGATGTGGACACGTCCATGCTCGCCGCGCCCGCGCTCTATGCCGCCGGCGATATCGCGCGCTTTCCGTTGCCGCGCTCGGACCAGCGCGTGCGCATCGAGCATTGGCGTGTCGCGCAGCAACATGCGCGCGTCGCCGCGTACAACATGGCGGGCAGCGCACGCACGTATGTCGGCGTTCCTTACTTCTGGACCTATCACTACGAGAAGACCTTCGACTATCTTGGACATGTCAGCGAGCCCGACAGCATCGAAATAGACGGCGATCTCGAAGCGCAGCATTTCATCGCGTATCTGATGAAGGATGGACGCGTGGGCGCGGTGGTCGCGTGCGAACACGACGCCGCCGTGTGCCGTCTCGCCGAAGCGATGCGCGAGCCGCTCACGCTCGAAGACGCACGTCGCATCGCCAACGCCTGAGCGCGCGAACATGGCCACGAAACGCGCCGATATCGTCCCGCAACAGACGCCCGCATCGCTCGACGAATGCCGGCGTTGCGCGCTCTGGGAACACGCGACGCAAGCGGTGCCGGGCAACGGTCCGCGTCATGCGCCGATCATGATCGTCGGCGAGCAGCCGGGCGATCAGGAAGACTTGCAGGGCAAGCCGTTCGTCGGGCCTGCCGGCGCGATGCTCGATCGCGCGCTCGAAGAAGCGGGCGTCGCGCGCAAGGAGGTGTATGTAACGAACGCGGTCAAGCACTTCAAGTGGGAACCGCGCGGCAAGCGGCGTCTGCACAAGACGCCTGCGCAGCGCGAGATCGATGCCTGCCATTACTGGCTCGATCGCGAGACAGGCGATGTTGCGCCGGAAGTGATCGTCGCGCTCGGCTCGACTGCGCTCAAGTCCGTGTTGCGCGATTCGAAGGCGACCCTGCAGGCCTCGATGGGGCACGCGCTCGAACACGAGGGACATGCGATCGTCGCGACCTATCATCCTTCGTTCGCGTTGCGCGCGCCCGATCCGGAGACACGCGAGCGTGCATACAAGGCAATCGTCGAAGCGTTGCGCGATGCACATCGGCTCGTCGCGCGTCATCGGAAATAGCGTTGAGGGAATGACTATGACAACGAGCGCAAAGTCAGCAGCGAAAAAGAAGAATAGCGGCAAGCGGCCCAGCACGCGCCAGCGGCATTCGCTTGCGAGCGTCCGCAAGAAGCCGGAGCGCACGACGCATCGCTGGTCGCATCATGTGATGGAAACGAGCGATGCAATGGATATTCAGCGCGACATCTTCAAGACCGGCAACGCGCAGGAGATCGCCGATTCGCTCAAGCGCTCGTCGACGCGCAGCACCCGCCGCAAGGGCTCGCCGTTTCAATCAGCAATGTCGATGCTGAACTTCTACATCAATCGCGCGGGGCGCAATCTGCCGAAGTCGCGCAAGAGCACGCTGGAACGCGCGAAAAAACGCTTGCGCGAAGCGTTCGGACGCAAGCCCTGAAACGTCCGCGCGGCCTCGTCGAAACGGGGCCGCGCGCGTTGCGTGGCTACCGCTTCTCCATGAAGATCAGGGTTGCCGCTGACCGCCCTGATGCTGTGGCAACGGCTGATTCTGCTGCTGCTGACCGCTCTGCTGATCCTGTTGCGGTTGCCCCGGCGACCGGTCTTGCTGGCCGTGCTGCTTGGGCGTCGATGGCTGATTGCCCGTTTGCTTTTGATTTCCGCTCATGAAGCCCTCCTGGCTAAGTCATCGCGTAGGTTGAAAGCCGCGGCTTGCGCCGCACGATAGTGCGAGCATCGCGCGTACCAGAACGGACGTCCGCATTACGCGGACGCTTCGCAACGTCACGAGGAACGTCTCTTGCTCCCTCTAAAAGACGATGCGACCCGCTCAAAGGAGACAGCAATGGTGCAAGAACCTCCTCTCAATCCCGGCGATGAAGCCGAGCCCGGCGCGCCCGGTACCGGCGAAGACATCTGTCCGGACTGCAACGGCTCGGGCAAGCTCGAAGGCGCCGACTGCAAGACGTGCGGCGGAACGGGCAAGGTGACGCAAGGCATCGGCGGCGGTTGAATCGACGTTTCAGGAGTCACGTTTGAAAACGCATCCGAGCCATCTGGCAGGCACGGTCGCGCTCGCGTTGTTGCTCGCGAGCGGCGCGGCCATCGCCGACGATTACGCGAACGACTTTGGCCCGAACCCGACGCTGCCCGCACCGCGCAGAGCGATGATGCCGACGGTGAACATCGCGCCTGCCAAACCTTGGGCGCAGGGACAAAAACCCATCGCGCCCGAGGGTTTCGATGTGACCGCGTTCGGCACGGGGCTCGAACATCCGCGCTGGCTTGCGACGCTGCCCAATGGCGACGTGCTCGTCGCCGAAAGCAATGCGCCCGCGAAGCACGACGAAAACGCCGGCATCAAAGGCTTCGTCATGAAGAAGGTGATGAAGCGCGCGGGCGCGGCCGTTCCAAGCCCGGACCGCATCTTGCTGCTGCGCGATGCCGATGGCGACGGAATCGCTGAAACGCGCAGCGTGTTCATCGACAAGCTGCATTCGCCGTTCGGCATGGCGCTCGTCGGCGACGATCTCTACGTCGCGGATACCGACGCGATCCTGCGCTTCAGGTACGAAAACGGCACGACGCAAATCGCGACGCCGGGCGAGAAGTTCATCGACTTGCCTGCCGGCGATATCAACCATCACTGGACGAAGAACATCATCGCGAGCCGCGACGGAAGGAAGCTCTACGTGACGGTCGGCTCGAACAGCAATGTGGCGGAGAACGGCATCGACGCGGAGAACGGCCGCGCGGCGATCATGGAAGTCGATATCGAATCGAAGCAGTCGCGCCTCTTCGCGACGGGCTTGCGCAATCCGAACGGCATGGCGTGGCAGCCGCAGAGCGGCGCGCTCTGGACCGTGGTCAACGAGCGCGACGAACTCGGCAACGACCTCGTGCCGGACTATCTGACCTCCGTGAAAGACGGCGCTTTCTATGGCTGGCCATACAGCTATTACGGTCAGCATGTCGATGATCGCGTGAAGCCGCAACGCGCGGATCTCGTGCAATCGGCGATCGCGCCGGACTATGCGATCGGCGCGCACACCGCTTCGCTCGGTCTCGCGTTTTATGACGGCACCGCATTTGCGCAACGCTATCGAAATGGCGCGTTCATCGGTCAACATGGTTCGTGGAATCGCAAGCCGAGAAGTGGCTACAAGGTGATCTTCGTGCCCTTCGACAATGGCAAGCCTTCAGGACCGCCCGAAGATATTCTGACGGGCTTTCTGTCGTCGGATGGTCATGCGCTCGGCCGTCCTGTCGGCGTGGCGATCGATGGCAAAGGCGCATTGCTCGTCGCCGACGATATCGGCAATACGGTGTGGCGGGTCGCGCCCGCCGCGAAATAAATGGCCGCGCGAAAGTCGGCACGCGGCGCGCCAGGTCTCTTCGCGCTCGCGGAAAAGCAGATCGTCGGGCTTTACGATGCGGGCGTCATGTCGCCTGCGGTGCTGCATCACGTCGTCGCGGCTTACGCGAATAGCAGCATCGACTGGAACGAAGATGGCACGCTGCAAACCGTCGATGGCCATACGGTGCACGAAGCCGTCGTGCTCGTGATGATGCCGGGACGTGCGTTGAAGAACGCACGCAAGGACTTCATCTCCGTGGTCGAACATCTCGCGGGCGGCGCGCGCGAGATGCAACAGGACGAAGCGCAAGCCGAGGACGACGAAGATCTCCTGACTCAACTGGGCGGCGACCCATCGCCGCCGCGCGCGAAGGCGCGCGCCGCGAAGAAGAACACGGAAGAAGAAGCCGAGCCGAAGCGCGCGGCGTTCAATCCGCTCGTCGGCGCGCGTGCCGTGCGCAAGTAGCGGCATCACGGCACGCGCCTGTCGCGATCAATGCGGCACGCCCGGCGCGATGAGATCGAGCAGATCGTCCATGTCGAATGGCTTCGCGAGAATGGGCACGCCGAGATGCTTCGCGCGTTCGAGTTCATCGGCATAACCCGTCATCAGCACGAGCTTCTGCGATGGCAAACGCGACATGATCTGCTCGGCCAGATCGATGCCGTTCATGCGGCCCGGCATCTGCACATCCGACAACACGAGATCGAATCCATAACCTTCGCCCAATAGCGCGAACGCGGCATCGGCGCTTTCTTCGTGATGCACCGCGCAGCCGAGCACTTCGAGCACCGCCGTCACGCCCGCCGCGACATCCGCGTTGTCTTCCACGAGCAGCACCGACGTGCCGCGCAACGGCTCGTCTTCTTCATCGGATACGGGCACGATCGGCGGCGTCTCGACATCGGGCGGCACATAGGCCTTCGATTCCTTCGGTGCCGGACCATGATGGCGCGGCAAATAGAGGCGCACGGTCGTGCCCGATCCCGCCACGCTCGTGATGCGCGCCGTGCCGCCCGCCTGCTCGCACGCGGCGAGCACCTGCGTGAGGCCGAGGCCCGTGCCTGCGCCGCGCTGCTTCGTCGTGAAGAGCGGCTCGAACGCGCGGCGCTGCACTTGCTCGGTCATGCCTTCGCCGTTGTCGGTGATCGAGACGAGCACGTATTCGCCATCGGGAATATCCGTTTCCGCGCCGCGCACGCGCGCGTTCTGGCAACGGATCAGCACGCGCCCGCCGTGCGGCATCGCATCGCTCGCATTCACCGCGACGTTCACGAGCGCGATCTCCAGTTCGACCCGATCGGCCATGACGCGCCACAGATCGGGCGATAACTCCAGCGTCACCGCGACGGACGGATGCACCGATTTCTTCACGAGATCGAGCACGCTTCGCAGCCAGTCGGCGGGATCGACGAGCTCGCGTTTCAGCGGCTGCTTGCGCGCGACGCTCATCAGCCGCCGCGCGAGCGATTCGGCCCCGGCCGTGGCACGTTCCACCGCGAGCACTTCGCTTTCGACGTCGTTGAAGCGCTTGTGTCGGGCAAGCTCCATGTTCGAGCCGACGACCATCAGCAGATTGTTGAAGTCGTGCGCGACGTTCGCGACGAGATTGCCGAGCGCGCCCATGCGCCGCAATTGCCGGCTCGACGCCTCGACGGAAAGGCGCGTCGCGACTTCGGCCTGCCAGCGTTCCCATGCGGCCTGCTCGGCATTGAGCCGGCGGATCGAGAACAGGATCAGCAGCCACACCGCGATGCACGGCACGAGCGCGATCGTCGCGACGAGCGCAAGGTGATTGCGCCAGCGAGCGAGAACAGCGGAGGCCGCATAGCCCGTCGACACATAGAGCGGATAGTCGCCCACGCGTCTGAACGCGAGCAAGCGATCGACGTGATCGACGGTCGAACGAAGACGCATGCTGCCGTAAAGCTCGTTGTTGCGAAACGCGGCGGTAAAGGGTGTATTGGTCGCGGGTTGCCTGCTCTCCATGGCGGCCGGAAAGCGCGCGAGGATATTGCCGTCGCGCCGATAAAGCCCGATGACGACCGCCTTGTCGCCCGCCGCGAGTTCGCGATAAAAATCGGTGAGGTAGTCGCGCTTCAACGCAATCGACACGACGCCCAGAAACTTCCCGTTTCGGCCGATGCGTCCCATCGTCGTCGTGAAGACATCCGAGCGCGCCACCTTGCCGCGCAAGGGCAACGAAAAGTACGTGACGGGCGCCACCGCACGCGCGGACTGAAAATCGTCGCGATCCTCGATCGATATCGCGGGCGCGGGATACCAGCGGCTATTGGCGAGCAGCGCGCCTTTCTCGCCGAACACGGAGATCGCCGCGATTTGCGCGAGCGTGCCGCTCATGTCGTCGAGCGTGCGATGCAGCTCCGCTTCGCGGCTCTTGATGAGCGCGTCGTCGCTATCGCCGAGCAGATCGACGATGCGCGTCTCCAGTTGCTGATTGAGGTCGATCACTTTCAGCGCGTGCTCGTCGGCGACGCGCGTGAGGCGTTCCGTGAGTTCCCGCGCATCGGCGAAGCGGCGCTGATGATCGTAGTAGCCGTAGATGCAAAGGCACGCGACCGGAATGACGATGGATGCGCCCAATACGAGCAGCAGCACCTTGCGCATCGATGCGAAATGGCGGGCAGGCAGCGGCAGATCGAATGTCGCGGTCTCTGTGGAGTCCAAGCGTTGCGTCTCCGAGGAAGTCGACCGGCATATCGTAACCGGCGAGGAGTCGGAGCGGTATGAAGAATGAAGAAAACGCCGGCATTCTCTTTAAACGCGGCGAGCGCATCGGTCGCCGGCGGCCTTTCTTCTCATTTAGCCAGGCGCATGCCTGGCCACTCGTCGCAGGGCTTGTGGACCCGGCGCGAGCGTCGGCTTCAGCCGGCCAATTCGCGATCGGGCGTCGCGGATATGCGATGAATCGCGAGATCGGCGCCATTGAACTCTTCTTCGCGATCGAGCCGCAGGCCCACTGTCATCTTGATGGCGCCATACACGAGCGCACCGCCCGCGAGCGCGAGCACGACGGCGCCCGCCGTGCCGATGAGCTGCGACCCGATCGATACACCGCCGATGCCGCCGAACGCCTTCTGCCCGAACACGCCCGCCGCGATGCCACCCCACGCGCCGCACATGCCGTGCAGCGGCCACACGCCGAGCACGTCGTCGATGCGCCAGCGGTTCTGCACGCAGGTGAACATCTGTACGAAAAGCACGCCCGCGACCGCGCCGACGATCAGCGCGCCGAGCGGATGCATGAGGTCCGAGCCCGCGCATACCGCGACGAGACCCGCGAGCGGCCCGTTATACGTGAAGCCCGGATCGTTGCGGCCCGCGAACCACGCGGCGAGCGTGCCGCCGACCATCGCCATCAGCGAGTTGACGGCGACGAGGCCGCTGATCTTGTCGACGGTCTGCGCGCTCATCACATTGAAGCCGAACCAGCCGACCGCAAGCACCCACGCGCCGAGCGCGAGAAACGGAATGCTCGACGGCGGATGCGCGGCGATGCGCCCGTCCTTGTGATAACGCCCGTGACGCGGCCCGAGCAGCAGCACGGCGGGCAACGCGACCCAGCCGCCGAACGCATGCACGACGACCGAGCCGGCGAAATCATGAAACGGCGCGCCGAACGCGTGCGTCAGCCACGCCTGAATGCCGAAACGCTCGTTCCACGCGACGCCTTCCAGTAAGGGATAAATGAAGCCGACGATCACGCAGGTCGCGAACAGTTGCGGATTGAACTTGGAGCGCTCCGCAATGCCGCCCGACACGATCGCCGGAATCGCCGCGGCGAAGGTCAGCAGAAAGAAGAAGCGCACGAGCGCATAGCCGTTGTGCTGCGCGAGGATATCGGCGCTGTGCATGAACTGCACGCCGTACGCGATGTTGTAGCCGATGAAGAAGTACGCAAGCGTCGACACGGCGAAGTCCACGAGGATCTTCACGAGCGCATTCACTTGATTCTCGCGGCGGACGGTTCCGAGTTCGAGAAAGGCGAAACCTGCGTGCATCGCAAGCACCATCGCGGCGCCTAACAGCAGAAAAAGAGTGTCGGTTCCGGATTGGAGTGCCTGCATGATTCGAGAGATTGGTCTGAAAGAGGCGCACGTTTTGCAAGTTCCGGGCCAACTTGGCGCAGACGGCATCCAAACGGTGCAGACGCTTTGCGCAGCGCGGATTGGCATGGTGCAACAGGCCGCGACGCTAACTTTTTCGGTGCGCCCTATCTTGGTGCAGTGCCCCGTTGGATCGCATTGAATGCACCGCGCAAGAGCCAAATATTTCGATGCGAAGGGACGTCGTAGGCTTATCGCAAGCACGCGATGCGATGCACGTTCGCGTTGCGCGGCGAGTATTCTGAAGACTGGTCGCGTGCAAAACGGAGTGGCCATGACCTCACGCATCGAACGATTTGGCGAGCACGTACGCATGGAATCGCATGAGCGCGATCCGCGTGTCGTCACGGTCGTGCTCGATCGGCCCGCGCGTCGCAATGCCGTCGATCGTTCCATGGCCGACGCATTGCGAGAGGCGTTCGAGCGCTTCGATGCCGACGATGCGTTATCCGTCGCCGTGCTATGGGGCGCGGGCGGCACGTTCTGCGCGGGCGCTGATCTGTCCGCACTCAACGATGACGCGCGCCGCAACGAGATCCATGCCGACGGCAGCGGCCCCGGCCCGATGGGACCGACGCGGCTCACGCTGCACAAACCCGTGATCGCCGCCATCGCCGGTCATGCGGTCGCGGGCGGACTCGAGCTTGCCGCGTGGTGCGACCTGCGCGTCGTCGAGGAACACGCGGTGCTGGGCGTGTTCTGCAGACGCGTCGGCGTGCCGCTCATCGATGGCGGCACGATACGGCTGCCGCGTCTCATCGGCATGTCGCGCGCGCTCGATCTGATCCTCACTGGCCGCGCCGTCGATTCTGACGAAGCGCTCGCTATCGGCCTTGCGAATCGCATTGCGCCGGCGGGCGAAGCGCGCAATGTCGCCGAAGCGCTCGCATGCGAACTGGCCGCGCTGCCGCAGGCCGCGTTGCGCGCCGACTTATGCTCCGCGCACGACAACGCATTCGATGCCGACCTGGGCCGCGCCTTGCAGCGCGAAGGCGCGAGCGGATATCGCGCGGTGTTCGATGAAGGTCTCGAAGGCGCGACGCGTTTCATCGCAAGACATCGGGACTGAAAGGACGAGCGACATGAACTCAGTGTTCGAGAACCGTAGGGAAGCGGGCCGCGAGCTCGCGCAGCATCTCGGCGCGTATGCGGACCGTGACGACGTCACCGTGCTCGCATTGCCGCGCGGCGGCGTGCCCGTGGCATACGAAGTCGCACGTGCATTGCGCGCACGGCTCGATGTGCTCGTCGTGCGCAAGCTCGGCGTGCCGGTGCAGCCGGAACTCGCGATGGGCGCGATCGCATCCGGCGATGCGTTCTTTCTCGACGAGCGCATCGTGGAATATGCAGGCGTCGGGAAAGACGAACTCGATCGCGTGATCGCGATGGAGCGCGCCGAGCTCGAGCGGCGCGAGGCGCTGTATCGCGGCGACATGCCGCCGCTCGATATGAACGGACGCGTGGCGATCGTCGTCGATGACGGCATGGCGACCGGCGCAACGATGAAGGCCGCGGCGATGTCCTTGCGTCATGCGCGCCCGTCGAAGATCGTCGCGGCGCTGCCCGTTGCGCCGCTCGATTCGGAAGCGCGCGTGGAAGATATCGTCGATGAATTCGTCTGCGTGATGCGGCCGCGTCGATACTTCGGCGTCGGGCAGTTCTACATCGACTTCGATCAGACGAGCGACGACGAAGTGCGCGAGTTGCTCGATGCGGCCCGCAAGGATGTTTAGCGCAGCCAGGGCGCGTCGTGCGATTCCTGCGTCTTGCCGTATTTTTCACGCGCGGCCTTCAACGACTGCTTCTCGATGACGCCTTCGTCCACGAGCGATTTCAGCGCGGCGATGACGATCGATACGCGATCCACTTCGAAGAACTCACGCAACGATTGACGCGTATCGCTGCGGCCGAAGCCATCGGTGCCGAGCGTGACGTAACGGCGCGGCACATACGCGCGAATCAGTTCGGGCACCGCGCGCACATAGTCCGTCGCCGCGATCACCGGCCCGCGCGATGATTCGAGCGCGCGCGTGACGAAGGGCACGCTCGCATCGTCGTCGGAGAGGCGCGCCGCGCGCTCGCATGACGCGCCATCGCGATGAAGCTCCGTGAAGCTCGTCACGCTCCACACGGCGGCGTTGATGTTCCAGTCGTCTTTGAGCATCGTGCGCGCGGCGATCGCTTCGTTGAGGATCGCGCCCGAGCCGAGCAATTGCACTTGCGCATTGGCATCGCCGCCGATGCGATAGATGCCGCGCAAAATGCCTTCGCGCGTGGACGCATTCAGCGCACTGCCGGGCGCGGAAGGCTGCGCGTAGTTTTCATTCGTCACCGTGATGTAATAGAACACGTCGTTCTGGCGTTCCATCATCTCCTGCATGCCTTCATCGACGATAGCCGCGACTTCGTACGCGAACGCGGGATCGTAAGCGCGGCAGTTCGGAACCGTCGATGCAGAGAGATGGCTCGTGCCGTCCTGATGCTGCAAGCCTTCGCCGCCGAGCGTCGTGCGGCCCGCCGTCGCGCCGATGAGAAAACCACGCGAACGCTGATCCGCGGCCGCGAAAATCAGATCGCCGATGCGCTGAAAACCGAACATCGAGTAATAGATGTAGAACGGCAGCATCGGCAGATCGTGCACGCTGTATGAAGTCGCCGCCGCGATCCACGACGACACCGCGCCCGCCTCCGAAATGCCTTCTTCGAGAATCTGCCCGCGCGTGTCCTCGCGGTAATAGAGCATCGAGCCCATGTCTTCCGGCTCGTATAACTGGCCGAGCGGCGAATAGATGCCCACTTGCCTGAAGAGATTCGCCATGCCGAACGTGCGCGCCTCGTCCGCGACCACAGGGACGACGCGCGGTCCGAGCGTCTTGTCCTTCAGCAAGCTGCCGAGCATGCGGACGAAAGCCATCGTCGTGGACATTTCCTTCGCTGATGCGTCGAGCGCGAACTGGCCCCACGTAGCGAGCGCGGGCGGCGTGATGCCAAGCGAAGCCTTCGCGCGACGTCGCGGCAGATAACCGCCCAACGCCGCACGACGCTCGTGCAGATAGCGCATTTCGGGCGCGTCATCCGCGGGCTTGTAGAACTTGAGCTGCTCGACATCGTTATCGGAGAGCGGCAGGCGGAAACGATCGCGGAACTGCTTGAGATCGTCGAGATCGAGCTTCTTCTGTTGATGCGTCGTCATGCGGCCCTGCCCCACCGCGCCCATGCCGAAGCCCTTCATCGTCTTCGCGAGAATCACCGTCGGCTGGCCCTTGTGCGAAAGCGCCTTCGCATAAGCGGCGTGGAGCTTGCGCACGTCGTGACCGCCACGGCGCAAACGGTCGATATCTTCATCCGACATATGCGCGACGAGCGCCGCGAGTTCCGGATTCTGCCCGAAGAAGCGCTCGCGGTTATAGCGGCCGTCATTCGCCGAGAAAGTCTGGAATTGGCCGTCGACGGTATGCGCAAATGCGCGCAGCAATGCATTGGAGCGATCGCGCGCGAACAGCGCGTCCCAGTCCGAGCCCCACAAGACCTTGATGACGTTCCAGCCCGCGCCGGTGAATTGCGCTTCGAGTTCATCGACGATGCGCCCGTTGCTGCGCACAGGGCCATCGAGCCGCTGCAGATTGCAGTTGATGACGAACACGAGGTTATCGAGCTGCTCGCGCGCTGCGAGCGACAGCGCGCCGATCGATTCCGGCTCGTCCATTTCGCCATCGCCGAAGAAGCCCCAGACCTTGCGGCCTTCCGTGTTCCTGAGATTGCGGTTCTGCAAATAGCGCATGAAGCGCGCCTGATAAATGGAATTGATAGGACCGATGCCCATCGACCCAGTGGGGAACTGCCAGAAATCCGGCATCAGCCAGGGATGCGGATAAGAGCACAAGCCCGGTCCCGCGATCTCGCGCCGATAATGCTTCAGATGTTCTTCACCGAGAAAGCCTTCGAGAAAGGCGCGCGCATAGACGCCCGGCGACGAATGCGGCTGAAAGTAGACGATATCGCCGCCATGCGTTTCATTCGCGGCTTTAAAGAAGTGATTGAAGCCGACCTCGAAAAGATCCGCCGCCGATGCATAACTTGCGATATGGCCGCCGAGTTCGCCATAAGCCCGATTCGCGCGCACGACCATCGCGAGTGCATTCCAGCGCAACACCGCGGCGAGCTTTTCCTCGATGTCGAGATTGCCGGGATAAGGCTGTTGCTGCGCCACGGGAATCGTATTCGCATAAGGCGTCGCGCGCGCCCGCGCCGATTCGACGCCCACCGACAGCGCGTGCTCCGCGAGCCGGTCGAAAAGATACTGCGCGCGATCCTTGCCTACGTGTTCGACGACCGCATCGAGCGCCTCCAGCCATTCGGCGGTCTCGCCGGGATCGATGTCCTCGCGTCCCTTGGCAATGGAAAGAAGCTGGGTGGTACCGCTCGACAAGTCCGTCATGGCGCGACTCCGCGTTGGCTAGAGAATACGCTCAAGCATATCCATTGATGCGCAGAATGTGCATCTCATTTGGCTGCCTTCTCGCTTTGCTGTAGTGTGTTTATTCTTCGGAAACGCCAAAAACCGGAATCTTTCGACTATGACAGCACACTCGAAGCAGCGCCTCGACCGCATCGACATCGGCATATTGAATGAGCTACAGCAAAACGCGCGCATCACCAATTCGGAACTCGCCCGCGCCGTCAATCTTTCGCCGACGCCCTGCTTCAACCGCGTGCGCGCGCTGGAGAAGGCGGGCCTTTTCAAGCAGCACGTCACCTTGCTGAATCCGGAAGCGCTCGGGCTTTCCATCAACGTCTTCATTCAGGTCAGTCTGGAAAAGCAGATCAAGGATGCGCTTGCCCGTTTCGAGCAAGCGATCAGCGAGCGGCCCGAAGTGATGGAGTGTTATCTGATGACGGGCGATGCCGATTACCTGTTGCGCGTCGTATTGCCCGACGTCGCCGCGCTGGAGCGCTTCATCCTGGAACGGCTCACGAAGATGCCAGGCGTTTCCAACATTCGTTCGAGCTTTGCGCTCAAACAGGTGCGCTATAAAACCGCGCTGCCGTTGCCCGCGTCGGGATTGACCCTGCCCGATCAGAATGCCGACGAGGCAGAATGGACCTGATGGATAGTGCAACGAGCGGTCGATCCTTCCGACAGCACTAAACATTCCTGTAATTCTTGCGATGACGCGGTGCATCGCCTATAACTCGTGTGGCCTGTGCGGCATGTTTTCCCGGCTCGACGTGTTCTCCGACGAATTACCACGCACGAGAAAGACATGAACATCGAAACCGTACGTGTATTCATCATGACGCGCGGCGTCGATTTCGCGATCATGGTGATCGGCGCGATCGCGCTGTGGATCATCGGGCGCTGGCTGATCGGTCTCGTCACGAGCACGATGCGCAAGCTTCTTTCGCGCAACGGCCGCGTCGATCCCACGCTCGCGCATTATCTCGGCTCCATCGTCGGCGTCATTCTCAATCTGCTGCTCGTACTCGCGATTCTGCAGATTTTTGGCGTGCAGACGACGTCTTTCGCGGCGTTGCTCGCGGGTCTCGGTCTCGCTATCGGCACGGCATGGGGCGGGCTGCTCGCGCACTTCGCGGCAGGCGTGTTCATGCAGGTGTTGCGGCCCTTCAAAGTGGGCGATTTCGTGACCGCGGGCGGCGTGACCGGCACCGTCACTGAGCTTGGTCTTTTCGGCACGACCATCACGACGCCCGACAACGTCGCGGCCATCATCGGCAACAACAAGATCTTCTCCGACACGATCTGGAATTTCAGCTTGCTGCCGCATCGGCGCGTCGAACTGAGCGCGAAGATCGCGAATGGCGTCGATCCGCTCGATGCCATCGCGCGTCTGAAGGAAGCCGTCGCGAAGATACCGAACGTGGCGACCACGCCGCCGCCCGATGTCGAAGTGCTGTCGTTCACGCCGGAAGGACCGCTTCTGTGCGTGCGGCCTTACACCAATACCAACGACTATTGGCAGGTCTATTTCGACACCAATCGCGCGATCATCGAAACGTTCAGGCAAGCCGGCTATCCGACGCCGGAAACGCCGCTCGTGCGCCGCGTCGTCAACTGATTTTCACGCGCGAATGCTGAACTAGAATGAGTGGAACCGGCGTGCCTTGCGCCGGATCACCGGTCGCGCGCGGGAGGATGCCATGCCGACTTATCAATACCGTTGTCAGGATTGCGGCGAGACCTTCGAGCACGCGGAGCACATCGTCGAGCATGCAACGGTGCAACTCAAATGCCCGAAGTGCGGCAGCGAGAAAGTCGCGCACGCACCGGCGCCGTTCGTCGCGAAGACCACGAAGAAAAGCTGAACTTCAAGCCGCGCGAAACCGCACTTCGTGCGACGGCAGGCCGCCCAGACGTTGCGCGACGTGATCGATGAACGCGCGCAAGCGCGGCGCTTCGTGACGGCTCGGCGGCCATAGAATCTGAAACACGCCTTCCGTACGCATGTGTGCGCCGAGCACCGCGCGCAGCATGCCGCCGTCCATCGCGCTCTTCGCGACGAAATCCGGCACGCACGCGAGCCCCAATCCGGAGATGCAGGCTGCGAGCACGGCTTCCATGTCGTTGAACGTGAGCGTCGCGTGCGGATCGATTGCGAACGTGTGATCGTCACGCGCGAAACGCCAGGGCTCGGGACGGCCGCTCGCCGGAGAACGGAAGCGGATGCACGCATGGCCATCGAGATCGCCGGGCGTCGCGGGCTCGCCATGACCCGCGAAGTATGCGGGCGAGCCAATCACGACCGGACCGTATTGCGTGAGCGGGCGCGCGAGCAATTGCGAATCGGCGAGACGCCCTGTGCGGATCACCGCGTCATACCCTTCCTGCGTGACATCGACTACGCGATCGCTGAATTCGATATCCAGTTCGATGTCCGGATAGCGCCGCCTGAAGTCCGGCACGAGCGGCATCAATAGCCGCGTGCCGAGCGACGGCGCGCTGATGCGCAGGCGTCCGCGCGGCGACGACGTCGAATGGAACAGCTCGTTCTCTGCTTCTTCGAGATCGGCGAGCATGCGTTTGCAGCGCGCGAAGAAACGTGCGCCTTCGTGCGTGAGGCCGATCCTGCGCGTCGTGCGATTGAGCAGTTGCACGCCGAGCTTCGCTTCGAGCCGCATCACGCTCTTGCCTACTGCCGAAGCCGACAATCCGAGCGCGCGCCCTGCCGCGACGAAGCTGCCCGACTCGGCGGCGCGCACGAACGCGACCATGCCGGAAAGACTTTCTGTCGATGGAGGCGCCCCGGACGAAGTCGCCGTGAGAGACCCGTGCGAAGCCTGCGATGGAACGGTGGTCATATTCATGTTCTGGCGAAAAAGAAGGCGCGACGGATTGCGCCTGTCTTCTGCAAGAACGTGCGTGATGCCGATTTATTCCCGACTTACCCGCGCTCTCGTGTAGTGCGGCGCGTCAGCCGTTCAGTTCCTCGTGCAGCGCGACGTATTCCTGCGCGAGCTTGTGACGCGGTTCGAGATAGATCATCGGCCGCGCGTGCTGATGGCTCTCGCGGATTTTCACGGAGAGCGACAGATGCGAATTGAGCACAGGCAAATCTTCGCCGCGTAGTTCGTCGACGAGTTGCTGGGGCAGGCTTGCGCGCGGCTGGAACTGATTGATGACGATGCCTTCGACGCTCAGATCCGGATTGTGATCGTGGCGGATCTCCTGCACGTTATCGAGCACCGAATAGAGCGCGCGGCGCGAGAAGTCGTCGCAATCGAATGGAATCAGACAGCGCTCCACGGCGATCAATGCGGAGCGCGTGAAGAAGTTGAGCGCGGGCGGCGTGTCGATATAGACGGCGTCGTAGTGTTGCAGTCCCTTCAATGCGTCACGCAGCTTATAGATCTTGTAGCGCGATTCGAGCTTGCTTTGCAGCGCTTCGAGATTCGGATGCGACGGCACGATGTCGAGATTCTCGAATGGCGTTGTATGAATGAAGGACTCGAACGCCGGTTCGCGAAAGCTATAGCTCAATGCGGATTCGAAGAAGCTTGCGAGATTCGGCTGTGCATCGCGGGCTTGTTCGCCTAGCAGGTACTGGCTTGCATTGCCCTGCGGATCGAGGTCGATGACGAGTGTGCGCAGGCCCCGGGAAGCGCTGATCGCGGCGAGATTGCAGACGATGGTGGACTTGCCTACGCCACCCTTTTGATTGAAGACCACACGGCGCATCGGTTTTTCTTCCTGGGTTTGTGAACGCTCGTTTCTTTGTGCGTTCTGGCTGGGGTTGAGCGGTTCCAGGGATGTGATCTTATCGCATCAATATGGTTGCGGTTTTTGGCTTTGGGTTTTTGTTCGTTTGTTCGGGAGGTGTCGCTGGATCCCGTATTCGTGTCGGTCTATTAGCACTGCCCCTGTGCTAATAGACCACTAATAAAACGGGATCCGGCGGAAGCGAAAAAATCAAGGAAAAGCCGGAATCGTAGGATCGGCCCCTTCGACATCGGCCTCCGGATGATGACTCTTCACTAGCGCCTCGATCTCCTCGACACGATCCTTCGGCACATCGACCATCATCAGCAATTCGCCATCGTCGATCGCCTGCTCGAACCGCCGCAAACGCGTATTCGGAATGCCCACGCCGATCATCGTCGCGGCCCATGCGCCGAAGCCCATGCTCGCCAGCGTCATGCAAACGACCGCGCCGCCGGCAATCGTCAAACCCGCAGGCGGAAATGCCATCGCAACAAGTCCGGCGAGCGCGCCCGTCACGCCTCCTGCAGCCGTTCCGCGAGCAAGCGCAGGCAAGAGATCGGTGCGTTGAACGAGTGTCGCTTGAGGCAAATCCTCCAGCGGTTCATGAGGCCGCGCAAGCACATGGATATGCCGCCATTCGATTCGCTTCAGCAGCAATTCGTCGATGATCCCCTTCGCGCTCGCCACACTCGGCAGCAGAAAATAGATGCGCCTCATCTCGCACCTCCATATCGGAGCGTCATGAATCCAATATAGACGACGCGCACAGGAACGCTTTTCAACACGCACGAGGCAATTCACCGTGCTTGGGTATCACCATGCAGGCAGCGCACGCTTATGCGAGTATCTCCGGATTCGTTCGAACGATTCGCATTCGGAAAAGGAGCAGCATGACGCACATGAACACCCCTTCGTGGCAGGACGTAATCATGCAAACCGAACGCGCACTCGCATGCGGCGCACTGCGTTCGTTCGATACCGCGCAAAGCATGATCGAAGATGGCGGCGTGCGCTTTCTCGTACGACAGGCCGCTAATATCGCGCGCAAGGAGCAGGCATCGAAACTCGCGGCAAAGTCCGCCGCCGATGCCGCGAGCGCATGGCGCGATCCATTCTCGCCATGCGAGGAAGCGCTGCGTGTCGGCGATATCGGCGAGCGGCATTTTCTGTTGCTCAACAAGTTCAACGTGCTCGCGCATCATCTGCTGATCGTGACGACGGACTTCGAGCCGCAAGAGACGCTCATCAGCGAGGACGACTTCGCCGCGCTCTTTGCCTGCCTCGATCGTTTCGATGCACTCGGCTTCTATAACGGCGGCAGCATCGCCGGATCGAGCCAGCCGCACAAGCATCTGCAGATGGTGCCGCTGCCGCTCGATGGTCAGGCATTGCCGATCGAAGCGGCCATCGAAGCGGCGCGCACGAGCGGCATCTTTCGCGTGCCGCAACTCGCGTTCGCGCACGCAGCCGCATGGCTCGACGATGACAGCATCGCCAACGTGCACGCAACCTATCTGCAACTGCTGAACGCGATCGGCGTGCAACCGCTCGATGTCATGGGCGTCGAACATCAAAGCGCGCCTTATAACCTGCTCGTCACGCGTCGATGGATGCTCGCGGTTCCGCGCAGCGTATCGCATGTCGAGGGCGTCGCGGTGAATGCGCTCGGATTCGCCGGCTCGCTCTTCGTTCGCGACGACGCACAGCGCGAGGTCGTCGAAGCGCTGGGTCCGATGAAACTACTTGCAAACGCAACTATCTCTTGAAATCGGCTCCGGCGACCCGCATGTCCGCATCCAGACATCGGGAGTTCAAGGAACATGGGAAGCCGGCCTCAATTCATCGACGATCTTGCGCGCGGGGCGCAGGACGCCGCGCCCTCCACCCCGCTCGACCCCATCGACGCTATCGACGATGGGGCCCTGCTCGACGCCTATTCGCGCACCGTCATCGGCGCGCTGGAGCGCGTGCAGCAAGCAGTCGTGTTCATTTCCGTCGAACGTCAACTGGCCGACGCGCGCGGCGCGCGACGCAGTGTCGGCGGCACGGGCTCGGGATTCATCTTCACGCCCGACGGCTATCTGCTGACCAATAGTCACGTCGTGCACGGCGCGACGCATATCGTCGTTACGCTCGCCGATGGCACGCGCTTCGACGCCGATCTCGTCGGCGACGATCCCGCAAGCGATCTCGCGGTGCTGCGCATCGGCTCGCCGGAGCCGCTGCCGCATGTCGAACTGGGCGACTCGGGCCGCCTTCGCGTAGGACAGATCGCGATCGCGGTAGGCAATCCGCTCGGGCTCGCGCAGACCGTCACGACGGGCGTCGTCTCCGCGCTCGGCCGAACGCTGCGCTCGACTTCGGGCCGCATGATCTATGACGTCATCCAGACCGATGCCGCGCTCAATCCCGGCAACTCGGGCGGGCCGCTCATCAATTCGGCAGGCCAGGTGATCGGCGTGAACACCGCGATCATCGCCGGCGCGCAGGCCATCTCGTTCGCGACCGCGATCGATACGGCGAAGTGGGTCATCATGCAGATCTTCGCGTACGGGCGCGTGCGGCGCGCGTATATCGGCGTGGCGGGTACGACGACGCCGATCTCGCGGCGCGTGCAGCGCTTTTTCGCGCTTCCGTCGGCAAGCGGCGTGCATGTGATGGAGATCGTCAAAGGCAGTCCGGCCGCGCTCGGCGGCCTGCGCACAGGCGATCGGATCGTCGCGGTGGATGACGTCGCCATCGATAGCGTCGACAGTTTGCAGCGCACGCTGGACGCATCGCGCATCGACAGGCCGGTGAAGATCGCGGTGCTGCGCGGCACGCAGAAGCTCGATATAGACGTGACGCCCGTCGAGCAGACGGGCTGACGCGGCGGGGGGGGGGGGGGGGGGGGGGGGGGGGGGGGGGGGGGGGGGGGGGGGGGGGGGGGGGGGGGCGGGGGGGGGGGGGG